>JBDHRX010000170.1:0-5113 GCA_039807785.1 Burkholderiaceae bacterium | reverse complement strand
CTGCTGGAGACGCGCGCGCACCGGCTCGCCGAGGCGGCCGGATTCGAGTTCCGCGGCTGGCACTGGCCGTTCTATCGGCCGGTGATCGAGCTCGCGCTGCGGCGCGACCTGCCGCTGGTGGCCGCCAACCTGTCGCGGGCCGAGACGATGGCGGTCGCGCGCGGCCAGGCCGAGGCGGCGCCGCCGCCGGCGGGCTGGCGCGAGGCGGACGAGCGCGCGCTCGAGACGGCGATTCGCGACGGCCATTGCGGCAAGCTGCCGGAGGCGATGATTCGGCCGATGGCGGCCGCGCAGCGCAGCCGGGACGCGCGCCTGGCCCGCGCGCTGGCCGAGGCCCGGCGCGCGACGGCGCTGCCCGTGGTGCTGCTCGCGGGCAACGGGCACGTGCGCCGCGACATCGGCGTGCCGCGTCATCTCGCCGCCCTGGCCGCGGGCGAGCGGATCTTCTGCGTCGGCCTGCTCGAGGCGGGCCAGGAGGCAGCGCGCGAGCGTTTCGATGCCGTGGTGTTCACCGCGGTGGCCAAGCGCGAAGACCCGTGCCGGGCGCTGGGGTAGCGGCACCGGTGGCTGCTCCCGGGGGTCAGCCCTTCAGGCCGAGCACGTCCTGCATGTCGTAGAGGCCGCTCGGGCGCCCGGCCAGGAAGCGGCAGGCGCGCAGCGCGCCGTGCGCGTAGGTGACGCGGCTCGACGAACGATGCGTGATCTCGATGCGCTCGCCGATGCCGGCGAACAGCACCGTGTGGTCGCCGACGAGGTCGCCGCCGCGGATGGTCGCGAAGCCGATCGTCGACGGGTCGCGTTCGCCGGTGACGCCTTCCCGCCCGTAGACCGCGACCTCGCGCAGGTCGCGGCCGAGCGCGGCGGCGACCACCTCGCCCATCCGCAGCGCGGTGCCCGAGGGCGCGTCCACCTTGTGGCGATGGTGTGCCTCGATGATCTCGATGTCGTAGCCGCTGCGCAGCGACCGCGCCGCGAGCTCGAGCAGCTTCAGCGTGACGTTGACGCCGACGCTCATGTTCGGCGCGAAGACCACGGGCACGCGTTCGGCGGCGGCCGCGATCGCCCGCTTGCCGTTCTCGTCGAAGCCGGTGGTGCCGATCACCAGGGCGATGCCCCGCGCGGTGCAGGCGCGCAGGTGCGCGAGGGTGCCGGCCGGCCGGGTGAAGTCGATCAGCGCCTGCGCCTGCGCGACGCCCGCGTCGATGTCGTCGGTGATCGTGACGCCGGTGGCCTGGCCGAGGAACTCGCCGGCGTCGCGGCCGATCGCCGCGCTGCCGGTCGCCTCGATGGCTCCGGCGAGCGTCATGTCGGGCGCCTCGAGCACCGCCTCGATCAGCATGCGGCCCATGCGCCCCGAGGCGCCGGCGACGGCGATCCGCATCATTGCCGCGCCTGCGGCGGGGAACCGGAGGGCCGGTACCCCGGCAGCGCCGGATCGGTGGGATCCTCCTTCGCGGGCAGCGCCTGGGTCTCGATCGCGGCGACCCGGTCGTCCCTGAAGACGATCGTGGCGCGCCGCAGCTCCGAGCGCCCGTTGGGGAACTGGTAGCGGAACACGTAGTCCCAGCGATCGGGATGGAAGACGTGGCGCAGCAGCGGCGTGCCCAGCTGGAAGCGCACCTGCTCGCGGGTCATCCCCTCCTTGATCGGGGCGATGATCTCCTGCGTCAGGTAGTTGCCCTGCGGAAGATCGATGCGGTACGGTTCGAACAGGCCGCTGCGATTGGGGTCGCGCTGGGCGCAGCCGCCCGCGAGCAGCGCCGCGGCCACGACGGCGGGCATCAGCCAGGCCGCTGGGGGCCGGTACCGGGCAGAAACCTTTTCCATGGTGCCGATTGCGACGCGCTGCGGTGGAAAAACGCTATCATACGACGGGAGCCTTCCTGCTCCGCCCCTTGTTCCAGGTCGAGCCGCATGTCCGCCACCAGCGAACTGAAAAACATGGGTCTGAAAGCGACCCTGCCGCGCCTGAAGATCCTGGAGATCTTCCAGAATGGCAAGCAGCGGCACATGAGCGCCGAGGACGTCTATCGCGAGCTGATCGCCGCGCACCAGGAGATCGGGCTGGCCACCGTCTATCGCGTGCTCACCCAGTTCGAGCAGGCGGGGCTGCTCAAGCGCAGCAACTTCGAGTCCGGCAAGGCGGTATTCGAGCTCGAGCAGGGCCAGCACCACGACCACCTCGTGTGCCTGCAGTGCGGCCGCGTCGAGGAGTTCTACGACGTCGAGATCGAGAAGCGGCAGCAGAAGATCGCCAAGGATCGCGGATTCGTGCTCCAGGAGCACGCGCTGTCGTTGTACGGGAACTGCATCAAGCCGGACTGCGAGTACCGGCGCGGCTGAGCCGGCGGCTCACGACTGCGCGAGGAGCTCTCGCGCATGCTTGCGGGTCGTCGCGGTGATCTCCGCGCCGCCCAGCATCCGGGCGATTTCCTCCACCCGGTCGGCGCGATCGAGCGCCGCGATCCGGCTCACCGCGCGTCCGTCGATCGTGTCCTTGGCGACGCGATGGTGTCGATGCGCCTTCGCCGCGACCTGCGGCAGGTGGGTGACGCACAGCACCTGCCGGTCCGCCCCCAGGCGGCGCATCAGGCTGCCGACCGCGTCGGCGACCGCTCCGCCGACACCGACGTCGGCCTCGTCGAAGATCAGCGTCGGGACCGGGTTGGCCTGTGCCGCCAGCACCGCGATCGCCAGGCCGATCCGCGAGAGCTCGCCGCCGGAGGCGACTTTCGCCAGCGGGCGGGGCGCCGCGCCGGCGTGCGCCGCGACGCGGAACTCGATCGCGTCGACGCCGGCGGCCGAGGCCTCGCCCGGCTCGATCGTGATGGCGAGCCGGCCTCCGGCCATCCCCAGTTCCGCGAGGTGCCGGGACGCGCCGGTCGCGAGCCGCCGCGCCGCTTTGCGCCGCGCTTCCGAGAGGCGGTTCGCCGCCGCGTCGTACCGGGTCCGCGCGGCATCGGCTTGCTCGCGCAGGCGGTCGATGTCCTGGGCCGCGTCGAGCTCGCGCAGCCGCGCGTGCAGCGCCTCGAGCGTCTCGGGAATCGATTCCGGCGGCATGCGCAGCCGGCGCGCGGTCTCGAAGATCGCGCCGATGCGCTGCTCGGCCTGGTGCAGGCGTCCGGGGTCGAGGTCGACGCGCTCGGCGTAGCCGGACAGCCCCGACGCAGCCTCGTCGACCTGGATCGCCGCGCTCTCGAGGAGCTCGACTGGCTCGCGCAGGCGCGGGTCGATCGCGGCGAGCGGACGCAGCCGCTGCAGCAGCTGGTGCAGCCGGTGCGCCAGCGCGTCGTCGCCGTCGGCCAGCGCGTCGGCGGCGCCGCGCGTTCCCTCGATCAGCGACGCGGCGTGCGCGAGCCGTTTCTGTTCCTCGTTCAGGGCGGCCCATTCGCCCGGCACGAGCCGCAGGCGCTCCAGCTCGCCGGCCTGCCACGCCAGCCGCTCGCGTTCCAGCGCCAGCTCGCGCTGCCCGGACGCGGCCGCGTCGAGATCGCGCTGCAGCGCGCGCCAGGTCGTCCAGGCCTCGGCCACCGCCTGCCGGTCCCGGTCCAGCCCCGCGTAGCCGTCGAGCAGCAGGCGCTGCCCGTCGGCGCGCAGCAGCGCCTGCGACGCATGCTGCCCGTGGATCTCGACCAGCCGTTCGCCGATCTCGCGCAGCAGCGCGGCGGTCGCCGGGTGGCCGTTGACCAGCGCGCGTGAACGTCCGTCGGCGTCGACCAGGCGGCGCAGCAGCACCGTTCCCGGGTCGCCGTGCAGCGCGCGCTCGGCCAGCCACGCGTCGAGGGCGGGGTCGCTGCGGAACTCGGCCGCGATGTCGGCCCGCGCGCATCCCTCGCGCACCACGCCGGCGTCGGCGCGGCCGCCCATCGCCAGGCCGAGCGCATCGATCAGGATCGACTTTCCCGCGCCGGTCTCGCCCGAGAGCACGGTGAAGCCGGGACCGAACTCGAGCTCGGCCGAGTCGACGATGACGAAATCCTCGAGGCGGAGGCTGAGCAGCATCGGGCCGGGCGCGCGTGGAGGTCCGGGGAAGGCGTCCAGGGAGGGCCGGCTCAGCGCTGGGCCGTCCGCAGGTGCGGCAGCTCGTGCCAGTTGAGCTTGCCGCGCAGGGTGGCGAAGTAGCTGTAGCCCGGCGGGTGCAGGAAGGTGGTGGTGAACGCGGCGCGCTGGACGATGATGTCGTCGCCGACCTGGAGGTCGCTGAACACCTGCATGTCGCCCGCCACGCGCGGCTCGCGGCCCTCGACGACCCGGATCGTGATCGTGACGTCGTCGGGCAGCGCGATCGGCCGGTTCGACAGCGATTGCGGCGCCACCGGCACCAGGACGATCCCCTTCGTCTGCGGATGGAGGATCGGTCCGTTGGCCGACAGCGCGTAGGCGGTCGAGCCGGTCGGGGTCGCGACGATCAGGCCGTCGGCGCGCTGGCTGTACATGTACAGGTCGTCGACATGCACCTGGAGCTCGATCATGCCGGTGCGCGACGAGCGGTTGACGACCACGTCGTTCAGCGCGAGCTCGGTCCAGACCACCTCCTGGTCGCGCACCACCCGCGCGGTGAGCAGGGTGCGTTCCTCCGACGCGTAGTGGCCCTCGAGGATCGAGGAGAGCGCCTGGCGCCAGCTGTCCAGGCCGATGTCGGTGATGAACCCGAGCCGGCCGTGGTTGATGCCGACCATCGGCACCTCGTGCGGCGCGAGCGCGCGGGCCGCGCCCAGCATCGTGCCGTCGCCGCCGATCACGACCGCCAGGTCGGCCTCGTGGCCGATGCGCTCCATGCTCGCCGCTTCCAGCTCGACGGTTCCGAGCAGGGCGGCCGAGCGCTCCTCGATCAGCGTCGCGACGCCGCGCGTGCCGAGGAACGCCGCGATCTCGCGCACCGTGTCGCCGACGCTCTCGGTCTGGGGGCGGCTCACCAGCGCCACGCGGTTGAATCGGTTCTTCATCGCAGCGATTAGAGCACAAGCGGTGGCCCGCCAGCGCCGGTGCCGGCGCTGCTCCGGTCCCCGGCGCCGGCCCGGCCCGGCTTGGCCCGGCCTCCCGGGCCGGCGTCGCGGACCGACGCCGTGGACTGGCGCCGCGGGTCGACGCCGCGGACCGACGCCGCGGACCG
>JBDHRX010000169.1:0-5124 GCA_039807785.1 Burkholderiaceae bacterium | reverse complement strand
GGGGTATAGCTCAGCTGGGAGAGCGCTTGCATGGCATGCAAGAGGTCAGCGGTTCGATCCCGCTTACCTCCACCACGTCGTAACGCAGCAATCCGGGTCCCGTTCGTCTAGAGGCCTAGGACACGACCCTTTCACGGTTGTAACAGGGGTTCGAATCCCCTACGGGACGCCATCCCCCGGCTCGCTGCGTTTTCTTCCTGCTCCCTCCCTTTCCTCCCCGCCGTGCCCCGCGCGTCGCGCCCGTCCGGGTCCGGACCGGCGCCGGCCGACCGGCCTGGGCCCGCTCCCCGGTTTGCTAGACTCGATCGGCCGCTCGCAGCCGGCTCATCGGAGCCGGCGCGGCCGCCCGAACCCGCCCCGGTCGCCCCATCCGGCCCGGCGCCTCCCTCCACCCGCTTGCACCGGAATCGCTCCCATGACCGCCAGGATCCTCGACGGGGCCGCCCTCGCCAGAACTCTCCGCGCCGAGGTGGCGCGCCGCGCCGCCGACCTGGCGGCGCGCGGCCGTCCGCCCGGGCTCGCGGTCATCCTGGTCGGCGAAGACCCCGCCTCGACGGTCTACGTGCGCAACAAGGTCAAGGACTGCGAGGAATCGGGCATCCGCTCGATGCTCGACCGGATGCCGGCCGATACCGCGCAGGCGACGCTGCTCGCCCGGATCCGCGCGCTCAACGCCGACCCGTCGATCCACGGCATCCTGGTGCAGCTGCCGCTGCCGCCGCAGATCGACGCGCACGCGGTGATCGAGTCGATCGCGCCGTCCAAGGACGTCGACGGGTTCCACGTTGCGAGCGCCGGCGCGCTGATGACCGGGCAACCCGGCTTCCGTCCGTGCACGCCCTACGGCGTGATGAGGATGCTCGAGCACGTCGGCGCCGTCACGAAGGGCGCCGAGGCGGTGATCATGGGCCGCAGCAACATCGTCGGCAAGCCGCAGGCGATGCTGCTCTTGCAGGCGGACGCCACCGTCACCATCTGTCACAGCAGGACCCGTGATCTGGCCGCCCATGCGCGCCGGGCGGACATCCTCGTCGCGGCCGTGGGCCGCGCGAAGATGATCACCGGCGACATGGTCAAGCCGGGCGCGATCGTGATCGACGTCGGCATCAACCGCGACGCGGACGGCAAGATGTGCGGCGACGTCGACTTCGACAGCGTGCGCGAGGTGGCCGGCTGGATCACGCCGGTGCCCGGCGGCGTCGGCCCGATGACGCGCGCGATGCTGCTGGTGAACACGATCGAGGCGGCCGAACGCGCGGCATGACGAGACGAAGCGCGTCGCGCGCGTGCCCGCGCGGCGCGCGATGAACCCGAACCACCCGATGGACGAGAACCCGACGATGCCGACGCCCGCCCCCCACGCCACGCCGCCCCGGACCGATCCGGATTCGCTGCCCGCGGATCCGTCGCGCGTCGATCCGTCCCCCATGAATCCGCTGCTCGATTTCTCCGGGCTGCCCCGGTTCGCCGATTTCGACCCGGCGCTGATCACGCCCGCGGTCGACGCGCTGATCAGCGCGGCGCGCGCGACGCTGGCGGCGGTATCCGACCCGGCCACGCCGACGACCTGGGACGCCTTCGTCGAGCCCCTCGAGAACGCCACCGAACGGCTCGGGCGCGCCTGGGGCATGGTCAGCCACCTGAACGGCGTGGCCGACACGCCGGCCCTGCGCGAGGCCTACAACGCGAACCTGCCGAAAGTGACCCAGTTCTGGACCGAGCTGTCGCAGCACGAGGCGCTGTTCGCGAAGTACGCGGCGTTCGCGGCCTCGCCCGGCTTCGCGCAGCTGCCCGCGGTGCGGCGCCGCATCGTCGAGCACGCGCTGCGCGACTTCCGGCTCGGCGGCGCCGAGCTGAAGTCCCCGGCGCGCGAGCGCTTCGCCGAGCTGCAGGAGCGGCAGGCGGCGCTGGCGCAGAAGTTCTCCGAGAACGTGCTCGACGCGACCAACGCGTTCACGCTGCAGGTCACCGACGCCTCGGAACTCGCCGGGCTGCCCGCCGACGCGATCGATGCCGCGCGCGAGACCGCGCAGCGCGCCGGGCACGAGGGCTGGACCTTCACGCTGCAGTTCCCGTCGTACCTGCCGGTCATGCAGTACGCCGCGCATCGCCCGCTGCGCGAGCGCATGTACCGCGCCTATGCCACGCGCGCCTCGCGGGAGGCCCTCGCCCCCGAGGGCGCGGCCGCCGCGGCGCTCGACAACGCGCCGGTGATCGACGAGCTGCTGGCGCTGCGGCACGAGGAGGCGGCGATGCTCGGCTACGCCAACTTCGCCGAGGTCTCGCTGGTGCCCAAGATGGCCGAGTCGCCCGGCCAGGTCATGCGCTTCCTGCGCGACCTCGCGGCGCGCGCCCGGCCGTTCGCCGAACGCGACATGGCGGAGCTGCGCCGCTTCGCGGCCGACGAGCTGGCGCTGCCCGACCTGCAGGCCTGGGACCTCGCCTTCGCCAGCGAGCGACTCAAGGAAGCGCGCTACGCGTTCTCGGACCAGACGGTCAAGCAGTACTTCCAGCTGCCCCGGGTTCTCGACGGCCTGTTCGGGCTGGTCGAGCGGCTGTACTCGGTACGCATCGCTCCCGACGCGGCGACCGCCTGGCATCCGGACGTGCAGTTCTTTCGCGTCGAGCGCGACGGCCAGCTCGTCGGGCAGTTCTACATCGACCTCTACGCGCGCGCTTCGAAGCGCCCGGGCGCCTGGATGGACGACGCGCGCTCGCGCCGGCGCCGCGACGCCGCGCTGCAGACGCCGGCGGCCTACCTGGTCTGCAACTTCCAGCCGCCGGTGGGCGCTCGCCCGGCGCTGCTCACGCACGACGACGTGACCACCCTGTTCCACGAATTCGGCCACGGCCTGCACCACCTGCTCACGCGGGTCGACGACCTCGCGGTCTCGGGCATCTCGGGCGTCGAATGGGACGCGGTCGAGCTCCCCAGCCAGTTCATGGAGAACTTCTGCTGGGAATGGGACATCGTCGAATCGATGAGCGCGCACGTCGAGACCGGCGAGCCGCTGCCGCGCGAGCTGTTCGAGCGGATGCTGGCCGCGAAGAACTTCCAGAGCGGCATGGCGACGCTGCGGCAGATCGAGTTCGCCCTGTTCGACATGCGCCTGCACGCGGACTTCCGGCCCGGCGGCCCGCTGGACGTGCAGGCGCTGCTCGACGAGGTGCGGCGCGAGGTCGCGGTGGTGGCCCCGCCCGCGTGGAACCGCTTCCAGAACAGCTTCTCGCACATCTTCGCCGGCGGCTACTCGGCCGGCTACTACAGCTACAAGTGGGCCGAGGTGCTGTCGGCCGACGCCTACGCGGCCTTCGAGGAGGCCATGGCCCGGCCCGACGCGGCGGCGCGCGTGGCCGAGACCGGCCGGCGCTTCCTCGACGAGATCCTGGCGGTCGGCGGCAGCCGACCGGCCATCGACTCGTTCCGCGCGTTCAGAGGACGAGACCCGGAACTGGATGCCCTGCTTCGACATAATGGAATGGTCGAGACATCCGTTCCGGAACCGTCCCATGCCTGACCGCCAGACCGCCGTCGCATTCTCCGTCGCGCCTGCCCGCGCGCCCGTGGCCGCCTGCCTGGCGCTCGCCGTCGCGGCGCTGGCCGGGTTCGCGCCCGCCGCGCAGGCGCAGTACAAGTGGATCGGCCCGGACGGCCGCGTGAACTACGGCGACCGGCCGCCGCCGGTCGACACGCGCCGCGTGATGCGCGCGCCGGCCGGCGTCCACGCGTCCGAAGCGCCGGCCGCCGGCGACCACCGGCTGCCGTACGCGCTGCGTTCGGCCGCCGACCGCTATCCGGTCGTGCTCTATACCGCGCCCGACTGCGACCCCTGCGAGATGGGTCGCGACCACCTGACCCGGCGCGGCGTCCCGTTCACCGAGAAGCGCGTACAGAACGCCGCCGACGTGCGCGCCTTCGAGGCCCTGAAGTTCGGCACCTCGCAGTTCCCGGTCCTCACCGTGGGCACCGACCGGATGGTCGGGTTCGAGGCGGGGATGTGGAACCGGATGCTCGATTCCGCCGCCTATCCGCGCTCGTCGATGCTGCCGCCGAACTACCTGGCGCGCACGCTGGAGCCGATGAGCCCGCCGCCGCAGGAAACCGCGCGGGTCGCCGACGAGGCCGTCCGCGCGCAGGCCGCGCGCGGCAGCGCCGACGTCGGCGGGCTGCTGATCCCGGCGCAGCAGGAACGCATCGAGAACCCGATCCGCTTCTAGCGACCGGCCCGTCCAAGCCGGTACCCTGGGCCTGGGCCGAAGCGCCCCCGGCCCGCCCTTCGTCCGGCCGCTTCTATCCGGCCTTCTATCCGGCCGCTGCTATCCGGCCCCGAAGGCCAGCGCCGCCCGGTAGGTCGCGAAGGCCGCGACGTAGGCCAGCGCGAACAGGTACGCCGCGGTGATCAGCGGCATGCGCCATCCGCCGGTCTCGCGGCGGATCGTGGCCAGCGTGCTCAGGCACATCGGCGCGAACACGTACCAGACCAGCAGCGACAACGCGGTCGCCAGGCTCCAGTGCCGGGCGATCAGCGGCGTCAGCGATTGCGCGGCGTCCTCGGCGGTGGCCGACAGCGCATAGACCGTCCCCAGCGCGCTGACGGCCACCTCGCGGGCCGCCAGGCCCGGCACCAGCGCGATGCTGATCTGCCAGTTGAAGCCGATCGGCTCGAACACCACGGCGAGCGCCCGCCCGAGCATGCCGGCGAAGCTGTGCTCGATCGCAGGCCCCGCCGCGCCTTCCGGCGGCACCGGGAAGCTCGCCAGGAACCACATCGCCACGGTCAGCGTCAGGATCACCCCGCCGACCCGCCGCAGGAAGATCATCACCCGCTGCCACAGGCCGATCGCGATGTTGCGCAGTCGCGGCCAGTGGTAGCTGGGCAGCTCCATCAGCAGCGTGCGCACCTGCCCGCGCGCCGTGAGGTACTTCAGCACCCAGGCCACCAGCATCGCGCCGACGATGCCGGCGAGGTACAGCCCGAACAGCACCAGCCCCTGCAGCTCCAGCCCGCCCAGGACCTCGCGCTGCGGCACGAATGCGCCGATCAGCAGCGCGTACACCGGCAGCCGCGCCGAGCAGGTCATCAGCGGCGCGATCAGGATCGTCACCAGCCGGTCGCGCGGGTT
>JBDHRX010000027.1:0-29581 GCA_039807785.1 Burkholderiaceae bacterium | reverse complement strand
CGCGGCTGCTCGACCCCGGGACGGCGTTCCTGGAGATCGGGCAACTGGCCGCGCACGGCCTCTACGCGGACCCGGTGCCGTCGGCGGGCATGGTGACCGGCGTCGGCCTGATCGAGGGCCGGCCCTGCGTCGTCGTCGCGAACGACGCGACCGTCAAGGGCGGGACCTACTATCCGCTCACGATCCGCAAGCACCTGCGCGCCCAGCAGGTGGCGCGCGAGAACGGGCTGCCCTGCGTCTATCTCGCCGATTCCGGCGGCGCGTTCCTGCCGCTCCAGGAGGACATCTTCCCGGACGAGCAGCATTTCGGGCGCATCTTCCGGAACATCGCCGAGATGTCCGCCCTGGGGCTGCCGCAGATCGCGGTGGTGATGGGCCAGTGCACCGGCGGCGGGGCCTACGTCCCGGCGATGTGCGACGAGACGATCATCGTGCGCGAGACCGGGACGGTCTACCTGGGCAGCCCGCAGCTGGTCTTCGCCGCGACCGGCGAGGTGGTGAGCGAGCAGCGGCTCGGCGGCGCCGACGTGCACACGCGGCTGAGCGCGACGGCGGACCACCTGGCGCAGGACGAGCTGCACGCGATCGCGCTGGCGCGCGAGATCGTCGGCCGCACGCGCGGCGGCGCGCTGCCGGCGCCGCCGCTGCGTCCGGAGCCGCCGCTGCGGGACCCGGCGGAGATCCCGGGCGTGGTCAGCGCCAACCCGCGCGAGCCGATCCCGGCGCGCGAGATCCTCGCCCGCCTGCTCGACGGCAGCCGCCTGCTCGAGTTCAGGGAGCGCTACGGCACCACGCTGATCTGCGGCACGGCCGCGATCGACGGCTGGCCGGTGGGGGTGCTGATCAACGACGGCGTGCTGTTCTCCGAGAGCGCGCAGAAGGCGGCCAACTTCATCGAGATCTGCGCGCAGCGCGCGATTCCGCTGCTTTTCCTCCACAACATCAGCGGATTCATGGTCGGCGAGGCCTACGAAGCGGGCGGCATCGCGCGCCACGGCGCCAAGATGGTCGCCGCGGTGTCCTGCGCCCGGGTGCCGAAGTTCAGCCTCATCATCGGCGGAAGCTACGGCGCGGGCACCTACGCGATGTGCGGCCGCGCCTTCGGCCCGAGGCTGATGGCGATGTGGCCGAACGCGCGCACTTCGGTGATGGGCGGCGAGCAGGCCGCGACGGTGCTGGCGCTGGTCCGCCAGGGCCAGGCCGAGCGGCGCGGCGAGCCGGTGTCCGCGCAGGAGCTGGAGGCGTTCAAGGCTTCGATCCGGGAGACCTACGAGCGCAGCAGCAATCCGGTGCACGCGGCCGCGCGCCTGTGGATCGACGCCGTGATCGAGCCGGCGCAGACGCGCGAGTGGCTCGCGCTCGGGCTCGCGCTGGCCGCCGGCGCGCCGCGCGAGGAAACCCGCTTCGGCGTCTTCAGGATGTAGCGCATGACACGCCTGCTGATCGCGAACCGCGGGGAGATCGTCCGGCGCATCGCACGTACCTGCCGCCGCATCGGCATGGAGTTCGTGACGGTCCATTCGGAGGCGGATGCCGACCTCGCCGAGGTGCCGGGCGCCGTCGCCGGCGTCTGCATCGGGCCCGCCGCGCCCGGCGAGAGCTACCTGGACCCGGCGCGGCTGCTGGCGGCGGCGGCCCGCACCGGCTGCACCGCGGTCCATCCGGGCTACGGCTTCCTCTCCGAGAGCGCGGCGTTCGCGCGCGCGGTGGTCGAGAGCGGACGCGTGTTCGTCGGTCCCGATGCCGGCGCCATCGAGGCGATGGGCGACAAGGCGCGCGCCAAGGCGCTGATGGCCGCTGCGGGCGTGCCGGTGATCCCGGGTTTGCCCGCCGCGAGCGACGATCCGGCGGCGGTGGCCGCGATGGTGCGCGAGCTGGAGCTGCCGGTGCTGCTCAAGCCGGCGGCGGGCGGCGGCGGCAAGGGCATGGAGGTGGTCCGTGCCGCGCACGAGATCGAGGCCGCGGTCGCGTCCTGCATCCGCGTCGCGCGCGCCGCCTTCGGCGACGGCCGGGTGCTGGTCGAGCGCCTGGTGCCGAACCCGCGCCACATCGAGGTGCAGATCTTCGGCGACGCGCACGGGAACCTGGTGCACCTGTACGAGCGCGAGTGCTCGCTGCAGCGGCGCCACCAGAAGATCGTCGAGGAGGCGCCGGCGCCGAACCTCGACGAGCGAACGCGCCGCGCGCTGCTGTCCGATGCGTTGCGCGGCGCGCGGGCGATCGGCTATCGCAACGCGGGCACCATCGAGTTCGTCGTCGATCCGCAGGGGGCCTACTATTTCCTGGAGGCCAACACGCGGCTGCAGGTCGAGCACCCGGTCACCGAGGAAGTGACCGGCATCGACCTGGTCGAGTGGCAGTTGCGCGTGGCGCAGGGCGAGCGGCTGCCGCTGACCCAGGACCGGATCGCCGTGTCCGGCCATGCCGTCGAGTGCCGCGTCTATGCGGAGGATCCGGAGCGCGGCTTCCTGCCGTCGACCGGGCGCATCCGGCATCTCGCGTGGCCGGACGGGCTGCGCGTCGAGACGGCGGTGCGCGCCGGCGTCGAGGTCACGCCGCACTACGATCCCATGCTGGCGAAGCTGGTGGCGAGCGCACCCGACCGCGCGGCCGCGCTGGCGGCGTTGCGCGCCGGCCTCGAGCGGACGCGGATCTTCGGCGTCACCACGAACGTCGGTTTCCTCGCCGCGCTGCTGGCGCAGCCCGAGGTCGCCGCCGGCCGCGTGGACGTCGGTTACGTCGACGCGGGCATTGCCCGGATCCTCGCCGAATCGGACCCGCGCCCACGGGCTGCCGCCTGCGCCGCCGCGATCGCGCTGGCCGTTGCCCGCCCGGACCCGGGCCCCGCGCCGGCGTCTCCCTGGCTCGCCCCGGGGCCGGCCGGCGGCGATCGCGCATGGCTCGATCCGGACGCGCCGCTCGGCCGGGCCTCGTTTCGCGCCGGGAGCCGGCGCTTCGATGCGCGGCTGCTCGCCTTCGAGGCCGGCGCGGCCCGGGTCGCCGTCGACGACGCGGCCGGCGCCGGGGACGGGGGCCGGCAGCCGGGTGCCGGTCTCCATCGGGTCGCCTGCGAGGCGGCCGGCGACGGACGCTGGTCCGGCACCGTGGACGCGCGCGCGTGGATGGCGCTGCAGCACGGGGACGTGCTGGAGATCAACGTCGCGGGCGAGGGCGTCCGGTTCGACCTCGATCATCCGGACAGGACGCCGGTGGACGGCGAGCTGGTGGTGGCGGCGCCGATGACCGGGTCGGTCGTCGCCGTGAACGTGCAGGTCGCCGACGTCGTCGAGGCCGGGGCGGTGCTGGCCGTCGTCGAGGCGATGAAGATGGAGAACGGCGTCAGGGCGCCGGCCGCCGCCAGGGTGAAGGCGGTGCTGGCGCAGCCCGGCGACGGCGTGGCGGGCGGCCAGCCGCTGGTGATCCTCGAGACCTGAGGGGGGAGGCCCGAGGGCCCGGTCAATCGCGCCCGGTGTCGAGCGCGTCGTCGGCGATGCAGCCGGGGCTCATGTCGCGCTGCGCGCGCGCCCATTCGAGGAAGCGCCGCATCTTGGCGAACCGGCGCGCGCGGACCGAGCTGTAGGTCAGGTTGAAGCCGCTGGCGCTCCGGCGCGCGTGCGAATACAGCCGCACCAGGCGGCCGGCCCGCAGGTCGCTGTCGACGAATGCATGGATGCCGATGGCGATCCCGGCGCCGGAGATCGCGGCGTTGTAGGCCAGCGCCAGCGTCTCGAATACCGGCCCGCGCGGCCGGTCGATCACGGCGAAGCCGGCGAACTCGAGCCACCGGTTCCAGTCGTTCGGGCGCAGCGCCGCATGGATCAGCTGGTGTCCGCGCAGGTCTTCGGGGCGCTCGAACGGCCCGTGCTGCGCCGCCAGCGACGGCGCGCACACCGGGAACGTGACCACGTCGACCAGGCGCACGCTGGAGATCCGGTCGACCTCGGTCTCGCCGGACTCGTGCGCGATGCGGACCACGAAGTCGTAGGCGTCGACGTCCTCGGATTCCGGCGTCAGCGTGGTGCGCAGGTCGAGCTGGCAATCGGGGTGCGCGGCCTGGAAGTCGGCGTAGCGGGGGATCAGCCAGTGCACCGCGAAGGTCGGGTGGCAGCAGATGCGCAGGACGTTCTGGCTGTTGTTCAGCACCAGCTGCTCGGTGGCGATCGCGAGCTGCCGCAGCGCCTGGGTGACGGCGCCCGAATAGAGGCGCCCCTCCTCGGTCAGCCGGATCGAGCGGTGCGACCGGCTGAACAGCTCGACGTCGAGGTATTCCTCGAGCGACTTGACCAGCCTGCTGACCGCCCCCGGGGTGACGTGCAGCTCGGCGGCCGCCTTCAGGAAGCTGCCGTGGCGGGCCGCCGCCTCGAAGGTGCGGATCGCATTGAGCGGCGGCAGCTTGCGGAGGGTCCGGCGATGGGTGGAGTGCTGCGAGGAAGGGTCCTGCATGAGTGATGGATCAAAACTCATTCAAGAGTAACTAACTCTGCGTTGACGCGCCGCTGCGCTGATAACAGCATGCAGACTCGCAAACATGGCGAGCCGGTTCCCCGGCCCCGAGGTCACAATTGAGCAACCAGACACGCGGATCGGGTGCGCCCGTCGCAAGCTTCTCGTGGGACGATCCGTTCCTGATCTCGACCCAGCTGTCCGACGACGAGCGGATGGTCCAGGAGGAGGTCCGATCATACGCACAGCGGCGCCTGCTGCCAATGATCGTGGACGCGAACCGCCACGAGACCTTCGACCGCGCGATCTTTCCGGAGCTCGGCTCGCTCGGCCTGCTCGGCGCCACCCTGCAGGGATACGGCTGCGCCGGCGTCAACCACGTCTGTTACGGGCTGATCGGGCGCGAGCTCGAGCGCGTCGACAGCGCCTACCGGTCGGCGGTGAGCGTGCAGTCGAGCCTGGTCATGTACCCGATCCACGCGTTCGGGTCCGAGGAGCAGCGCCAGCACTACCTGCCGAAGATGGCCAGCGGCGAGTGGGTCGGATGCTTCGGCCTGACCGAGCCCGACCACGGCTCGGATCCGGGTTCCATGCGCACGCGGGCGCGCGCCGGCAAGGGCGGTTACCTGCTCAGCGGAGCGAAGAACTGGATCACCAACGCGCCGATCGCCGACGTGCTGCTGATCTGGGCGAAGTGCGACGACGGCCGCATCCGCGGCTTCCTGGTCGATCGCCGGACGAAGGGCATCCAGACGCCGCGGATCGAGGGCAAGTTCTCGCTGCGCGCGTCGATCACCGGCTCGATCGGCCTCGACGACGTGTTCGTCCCGGAGGACCGCGTATTGCCGGGCGTCACCGGCCTGAAGGGTCCGTTCAGCTGCCTGAACAAGGCGCGGCTCGGGATCTCGTGGGGCGCGATGGGCGCGGCCGAGCACTGCTGGCACGTCGCCCGGCAGTACGTGCTCGATCGCAAGCAGTTCGGGCGCCCGCTCGCATCGAACCAGATCATCCAGAAGAAGCTCGCCGACATGCAGTCGGAGATCGCGCTCGGGCTGCTGGCGTCGCTGCGCGCCGCGCGGATGGTCGACGCGGGCGAGGCGGCGCCCGAGGTGATCTCGATCGTCAAGCGGAACAACTGCGGCAAGGCGCTGGAGATCGCGCGCGTCGCCCGCGACATGCTCGGCGCGAACGGGATCTCGGACGAGTATCACGTGATCCGCCACATGATGAACCTCGAGTCGGTCAACACCTACGAGGGCACGCACGACGTGCATGCGCTGATCCTGGGGCGCGCCATCACCGGCATCCCGGCCTTCTCGGCGGCCTGACTGGGGCGCTCTCCCCCGCGCGCCAGCCGCTTCCTTCAATCCCGAACGTGGAGTCGACGATGCTCAAGGTCAGAAACGCGCACGGCCTGTTGTTCACCTGCACCAATCCCGAGGCGGTGGCGGCGCTCGACCGTACTCTGCGAAGCTACATCGCGTTCGACAAGGGCACCGGCGCGGAGATGAAGGCGATGCTGACGCTCGACTCGGCTATGCCGATGGCGCGCGTGGTGCGGGGCTCGTTCCTGATGCTGATGGGCGTCGGCGCGCTGGTCGAGAAGGCGCGCGCGGAGGCCGAGGCGGTGGCCCAGGAGGTCGCGGTGCTGGAGCCGCGCGAGGCGATGCACGCCGAGGCGCTGGCCGCGTGGGCGGGCGGGTCGCTGATGAAGGCCACCGCGCTGTGGACCGCGATCATGATGGAGTGGCCGCGCGACATCCTGGCGGTGAAGCTCGCCAACTTCGGCAGCTTCTATCTCGGCCGGTCGCGCCAGGTGCGCGATGGCCCCGCCGCGGTCATCGACCACTGGGACCGCGGCGAGCAGGAGTACTCGTACCTGCTCAGCCTGCATGCGTTCGGGCTCGAGGAGTGCGGCGACTACGCGCAGGCCGAGCGGCTGGTGCGCGAGGCGCTGGCGATCAACGCGCGCGATCCCTGGGGCGTGCACGCGCTCGCGCACGTGCTCGAGGGCACCGAACGGGCGGAGGAGGGGATCGAGGCCGTGGCGGGCCTCCAGCCGCAATGGTCCGAGGCGAACAACTTCCGCTATCACGTCGCCTGGCACCTGGCGCTGTTCCACTTCGAGAAGGGCGACCTCGACGGCGCGCTCGACGTCTACGATCGCGTCGCGTGCTCGGACAAGGCGACCGAATACCTCGACATCTGTAACGACGCGTCGATGCTGGCGCGGCTCGAGATCGCCGGCGTCGACGTGGGCACGCGCTGGAACGCCGTGGCCGAGAAGGTCGCGGCGCGCGGAATCGACCTGGTGATGGCGTTCCCGGACGTGCATTTCGTGCTGGCGCTGGCGAGCAGCGACAACAAGCGGCACCGGTCGATCGCCGAGGCGCTGTGCGGCCAGATGGAGGAATTCGCGCGGCGCACCGATTGCGACGACGCCGAGATCTACCGGCGCGCCGGCGCCGCGCTCGGCCGCGCGGCGCTGTTCTACCGCGACGGCCGCTACGCCGAGGCGGCGCGGCTGCTGATCGACGCCGAGCCGGAACTGCCGATCATCGGCGGCAGCAATGCCCAGCGCGATCTCTTCTGCGAGCTCGCCGCCGAATGCCTGTGGCGCGACGCGCCCGAGGGGACCGCGACGGCCGCCTACCTGGCGGCGCGCACCTTCCGCCGCCCGCGCGACGCGCGCTGGTGGCAGCGCTACGTCTCGACCGTCGAGATGAGCGGCCAGGACCGGCTGCTGGCGGCCGTGCGCCGGCGCCGGGCCGCCGCGGCCTGAGCGCGGCCCGGGCGGCCAACCGGGCGCGACCCCCCGGGGCCGGGCCTTCCGCGGCCCGCGCCCCGTCGCGGCGGTCCGCCGGCGCCGGAATCGTGGTGAAATGACCGGCTAACGACGAAAGCCGTTTCCCGCGCGTCAGCCATGGCTCCCAGCCGGTCTTCCTACTTCGTCCAATCGCTCGAGCGAGGCCTGGCCGTCATCCGGGCCTTCGGTTCGGACGCCCCTGCGTTGAGCATCGCCGAAGTGGCCCAGAAGATCGGCGTGCCGCGCCCGGCGGCGCGGCGCTTCCTGTTGACGCTGGTCGATCTCGGATACGCGACGCAGAACGGCAAGGCGTTCCAGCTGCGCCCGAAGGTGCTGGACCTCGGCTTCGCCTACCTGTCGTCGCTCGACATCTGGGAACTGGGCCAGGCCTATCTCGAGGATCTCGCGAAACAGGTCCGCGAGACCTGCTCGATGGCGGTCCTGGAAGGCAGCGAGATCGTCTACGTCGGCCGGACCTTCGTCGAGCGGGTGATCCCCTCGCAGATCGTGGTCGGCACCCGGCTGCCGGCCTATGCGACCTCGATGGGCCGGGTGCTGCTCGCGGCCCTGCCCGAGGACGAGCGACGCGCGCTGCTGGCGCGCTCGCCGCTGCAGAGGCTGACGCCCCGGACCGTGGTGGACGTCGAGGCGCTGATGAACCTGCTGTCCGACATCGGGAAGCAGGGCTTCGCGCTGGTCGACGAAGAGCTCAGCCTCGGCTTGCGCTCGGTCGCCGTGCCGGTCTTCAACCGCTCGCGCAAGGTCGTCGCCGCCCTGAACATCAGCGCCAACGTCTGGCGCGCGACGACCGAAGAGATGGTGCGGACGCAATTGCCGCTGCTGCGCGCGGCGGCCGAAGACCTGTCGCGCAAGCTGCCGTAGCCGGCGGTCCCGGTCGTCGGGCCGGGTCGAGCCGGGCATGATTCACGAATCGAAAGAAGGGTTTCACCATAATCCATTGGACTGAAGCCGCAGCCCCTCCTACGATTGGCTCCCGATCCCCGGGACGCGCAGCGGGCGCGCCCCGGCGATGGCATTCGAGGAGGAGACCCATACATGAAACAGTTGCTCAAGACGGCTGTCGTCCTGTTCGCCGGCCTGGCGTCGGGCCTGTGCGCCGGCCTCGCGTCGGCGCAGGCCTGGCCGACCAAGCCGATCCGGATCGTGGTTCCGTACAGCGCCGGCGGCGCGGTCGACGTCATGACGCGGCTGATCGCCGGCCCGATGGGCCGCGAGCTGGGGCAGACGGTCGTCGTCGAGCCGCGGCCCGGCGGCGAGGGCAACATCGCCGCGCTGGCGGTCGCGAAGGCGCCGGCCGACGGCTACACGCTGCTGTCCAGCTCGCCGATCCTGACCAGCATTCCGCTGCTGTTCGACAACCTGCAGTGGAAGCTCGACGACTTCGCCCCGGTGGGCCGCTTCGCCACCTCGTCCGGCTTCATCATCTCGTCGGCGAAGCTCCCGGTGAAGACGCTCGGCGAGCTGGTGGCCCAGGTCAAGCAGCAGCCGGGGCTGCCGTCGGCGGTCCTCATCGGCGGCGCGCACACGACCTTCACGACGAAGATGCTCGCCAAGTCGGCGGGCATCGACCTGGTGTTCGTGCCGTACCAGGGCGCCGCGCAGCACATGGCGGACCTGTACGAGGGCCGGGTGGGCCTGGCGACCGTCTCCGGGAGCATCGCCTGCTCGTCGCTGGCGAACCCGAGGGTGAACACGCTCGCCATGACCGGCGAGAAGCGCTCCCCGGCCGCGCCCGACGTGCCGACCACCGCCGAGGCCGGCTATCCGCAGGTGAACGCCGGAGGCTGGTACGGGCTGCACGCGCCGGCCGGAACGCCGCCCGCGGTGATCGACCGGCTCGCCCAGGCGCTCGGCAAGGCGCTCGAGACCGAGGAGGTCAAGGTGGGGCTCCAGAAAGCCTGCGTCGACATCGGCTATCTCGGCGTCCGGGAGTTCGGCGAGTACGTGGCGGCCGACGTGGCGCGCTGGAAGCGTGCCGTCGAGCTCGTCGGCAAGTAGCGCGCCGCGATGCCTGCCGCACGCCCGTCGCGCCCGCGGCGGGCGTGCGGCAGGGGTCGCGCGGCGGGTGCGACGGCGGCGGGCGCGCGTCAGAGCCGCCGGCACAGTTCCTGGATCGCGTCGCGCAGCCAGCGGTGCGCGGGGTCGCGGTCCATCGACTTGCTCCACACCAGATGGAGCGGCAGCGGCGGAAGGTCGATCGGAGGCCTGAGCGTCTTCAGCCGGAAGTGATGCGCGTAGGCCTGCGCCATGCGGCGCGGCAGGGTGCAGATGAAGTCGGTCTCGCGCACGATGATCGGCATCGACTGGAAGCCGGGCACCTGCAGGACGATCGTTCGCGCCAGGCCGAGGCGTCTGAGCTCGCGATCGATCATCGAGTTCCGGATGCCCTTCCTGCCCAGGCGCCCGAACACGACGTGGGGAAGCGAAAGGTACTGGGCGAGGCTCAGGCCGTCGCCGATCGCCGGATGGTCCTCGCGCACCATCGACACGAACTCCTCGTCGAGCAGGTGGACGGCGCGCAGCTCGCCGTCCTGCGGCGGGAGGTACTGGATCCCGATGTCGATGCTGCCGTCGCTCAGCTTGCGCGCCATCGCGGCGCCGGGCGGGTCGCGGCGCAGCCGTACCCGCATCCGGGGGGCGGTCTGCGTGAGCCAGTTCATGAAGCGCGGCATGATCACCGACTCGCCGTAGTCCTCGATCGCGATCACGAAGCTGCGCGTCGACGCGGCGAAGTCGAAGCGGTCGTCGTGCCGGGTGCGCTGCAGGCCCGACTGGATCAGGTCGAGCGCCTGACGGACCGGGGCGATCATCGCGCGGGCGCGCGCGGTCGGGGTCATCCCCTGCGCGGTGCGCACGAACAGCGGGTCGTCCAGCGCGGCGCGCAGCCGCGCCAGCGCGTTGCTCATCGCCGGCTGGCTCATGCCGAGGCGGTTCGCCGCGCGCGATTGATTGCCTTCGGCGGCGATCGCGTCGAACACCGCGAGCAGGTTCAGGTCGATGCTCCTAAGATTCATGGCGGCGATAATGGTCTTCACCATAATCCATTGGACCGAAGATCATACGTTATCTACCATCTCCGGCACCACCGACGAACCGATCCCATGGGCCCCGCCGACTACCGACACATCGCGTTTTTCCAGGACGGCCCGAAGGCCACGATCACCTTCGACCGGCCCGACGTGCTGAACGCGCTGAACCGCCGCCTGATCGACGAGACGCTCGACGCCCTCGACCGCCTGTCCGCCGGCACCCGGGTCCTGGTGCTGCGCGGCGCCGGCAGCCGCGCCTTCGCGGCCGGGGCCGATATCGCCGAGATGCGCGAGCGGACGATCTGGACCGACATGGACTTCGGGCCGCGGCGCGAGCTCGCCCGCCGGCTCGAGAACGCTCCGTTCCCGACCGTGGCCGCGCTGAACGGGATCGCGCTCGGCGGCGGCTTCGAGCTGGCGCTCGCCTGCCACCTGAGGATCGCGGCCGATCACGCGAAGGTCGGGCTGCCCGAGACCCGGCTCGGCATCCTCCCGGGCAACGGCGGCACGGCGCGCCTGACCCGGCTGGTCGGCCAGGCGCGGGCGCTGCAGTTCATCCTGCTGGGCGAGCAGGTCGAGGCGGCCGAGGCCGCGCGCCTCGGCCTGGTGAACTGGGTGGTGCCGGCGGCCGAGTTCGACCAGCAGGTCGAGGCGCTGGCCGGGCGCCTGGCGGCGCTGGCGCCGGTGGCGGCGCGCGCGGTGCTCGACTGCGTGACGCGCGCCGGGAACCTTGCCCTGGACCAGGCGATCGAGAACGAGCACCGCTGGTTCCAGATCTGCCTGGCGAGTCCGGACAAGCAGGAGGGCGTCGCGGCGTTCCTCGAGAAGCGGCGCCCGGACTTCCGCGGCATCTAGACGATTCGGATTCGGTTCAAAGGAGAGGCATCCATGCGGGGAGAAGTCGCGGTCGTCGGCTATGGCCGGACGCCATTCAGCCGGGCCAAGCCGGGCGAGCCGGTCCTGACGGTGGACGAGTACCTGGCCTGGGCGGCCGACCTGGCGCTCAAGCGCGCCGGCATGTCGAAGCGCGACTTCGACGGCCAGGGCCTGGCGATCTCCCATTCGGAGGTCGCGCACACGGTGAACTGGTCGGCGGCGGTCGCCGAAGGGCTGGGCATCACGCCCAAGGTGCTGCTGCGCGGCGACCAGGGCGGCGCCTCGGCGGGCGCGCTGCTGATCCGCGCGGCGGCGATGATCAAGGCCGGCATCGTCGACCGGGTGCTGGTGATCGGCGCCGACACGCCGCTGAACATCCCGTCGGTGGCGCCGGGCCTGCCGCTGTCGCCCGAGCGCTCGCGCGGCGTGTTCTGGGACTTCCAGGGTCCGTTCGGCGTCATGGGCGCCACCGCGCAGTTCGGCCTGATCCAGACCCGGTACCGGCACGAGTTCTCCCTCACCGACGAGCAGCTCGCGAAGGTCGCGGTCACGACCCGCTTCCACGCCTCGCTGAACCCGGGGGCGATCTACCGGACGCCGATCACGGTCGAGGAGTACCTGAACTCGCGCGTGCTGTCCTCGCCGCTGCGGCTCCTGGACTGCGTGCCGATCGTCAACGGCGGCATGGCCTACGTGGTCACGTCGGCGGCCACCGCGCGCACGCTGACCGATCGCCCGGCCTACCTGCTCGGTTTCGGCGAGGTCAGCAACTACTACCACGGCTCGCGCACGAATCCGGACGTGACGCGCACCGGCTTCGTCCAGGCGGCGCCCGAGGCGTTCCGCATGGCCGGGGTGCGCCACGAGGACATCGACCTGTTCCAGCCCTACGACGACTATCCGTTCATCGTGGTCATGCAGATCGAGGACAGCGGCTTCTGCAAGAAGGGCGAGGGCGGCCGCTTCGTCGAGGAGCGGAACCTGCGGTTCGACGGCGACTTCCCGCTGTCCACCGACGGCGGGCAGCTCTCCGGCGGCCAGCCCGGCGGCGCCATCGGCGGCTTCGCCCCGATCCTCGAGGCGGCCACGCAACTGCGCGGCGAGGCCGGCGAGCGCCAGGTGAAGGACGTCTCGAAAGTGATGTCGATCGGGTTCGGCGGCATTCCCTACGGGCGGCCCGGCAGGAGCTGCGTTTCCATGATCTTCGGTTCGGAGGCCTGAGCGATGCGTCAATCCCCCCAGCAGAAACCACTGCCCGAGATCACCGACCTGACGCGGCCGTTCTGGGCCGGGGCGCGCGCAGGCCGGCTGATGATGCAGAAATGCGCGGCCTGCGGCACGCTCGATTTCCATCCGAAGCCCTGGTGCGTCGAGTGCGGCGAGCGCCGGCTCGAATGGGTCGAGGTGCGCAAGACCGGTACCGTGTACTCGTACTCGGTCGCGACCGCGGTGATGATGAACCTGCCCGGCTGGAAGGGCGAGCTCCCGCTGGTCCTCGGCATGATCGATCTGGACGACGGCCCGCGGCTGTACGCGCAGCTGGTCGATTGCCCGCCCGAGGCAGTGCGCATCGGCATGCGCGTGCAGGCCGATTTCGCGCCGATCGACGACGAGGCCGGGGTGCCCCGGTTCCGTCCCCTGTAACCCGGCCGGTCGCCGAGGCGCGCCGGCCGCTCCTCCTCGCGCGGACCCCGGCCGGGGCCCGCGCGTTTCCGCAGCGCAGAAGGACTCCTCCCGATGTCAGGACAACACGCCGCTCCTTCCTCCTCCCGTCTCGTCCAGGGGCGTTTCACCTGGGAGGACCCGCTGCTGCTCGACGATCAGCTGACCGACGACGAGCGGCTGATCCGCGACACCGCGCACCGCTACGCGCAGGAGCGGCTGATGCCGCGGATCCTGCTGCAGAACCGGAACGAGAGCTTCGACCGGGCCGTGCTGCCGGAGCTGGGCGAGCTCGGGTTCCTCGGGGCCTTCATCGAGGGCTACGGCTGCCCGGGCGTCGGGTTCGTCGCGAGCGGGCTGATCATGCGCGAGCTCGAGCGGGTCGACACCGCCTACCGTTCCTCGGCGAACGTCCAGACGATGGTCATGGACGTGATCTACAACTTCGGCAGCGAGGCGCAGCGCGAGCGGTACCTGCCGCGGATGGCCTCGGGCGAGTGGATCGGCGCGTTCGGCCTGACCGAGCCGGACCACGGGTCGGACCCGGCCGCGATGGCCTCCCGCGCCCGCTCGACCCGGGGGGGCTACCTGCTGAGCGGCACCAAGACCTGGATCACGCACGCGCCGGTCGCCGACGTGTTCGTCGTCTGGGCGAAGAACGACGAGGGCGCGGTGCGGGGCCACGTGGTGGAGCGCGGGGCCAAGGGCCTGAGCACGCCGAAGATCGAGGGCAAGTTCGCGATGCGTGCGTCCCCGACCGGCCAGATCGTGATGGACGAGGTGTTCGTCCCCGAGGAGAACGTGCTGCCGAACGTGGTCGGGCTCAAGGGCGCGTTCGCGGGCCTGAACAATGCGCGCTTCGGCATCTGCTGGGGCGCCTGGGGCGCCGCCGAGTACTGCTGGCACACGGCGCGCGAGTACGTCCTCGCGCGCAAGCAGTTCGGCCGGGCGCTCGCGGCCAACCAGCTGGTGCAGAAGAAGCTGGCCGACATGCAGACCGAGATCGCGGTGGGGCTGCAGGCGGCGCTGCGCATCAGCCGCCTCCGGGAGCAGGGCAGGGCGGCGCCGGAGATGATCTCCCTGGTCAAGCGCCACACCGCCGCGCGGGCGCTCGAGGTGGCCCGCGAGGCGCGCGACATGCTGGGCGGCAACGGCATCTCGGACGAGTTCCACGTCGTCCGGCACATGATGAACCTCGAGGTCATCAATACCCTCGAAGGCACGCGCGACATCCACGCGCTGGTGCTCGGTCGCGCCCAGACCGGGATCCAGGCGTTCACCGGCTGAGCGTCCGGCGCCCGTCGACATGACCCGCATCCCCGACCGCTCGCCGCGCGCCCGCAAGGGCCCGGTCCTCCTCGACGCGCAAACGGTGGCGGTCGTCGGCGCCTCGCCCGACGACAACAAGATCGGCGGCAAGCCGATGCGCTTCCTGCGCGAGCTCGGCTTCGCCGGGCGCGTCTATCCGGTGAACCCGCGCTACGACGAGATCGGGGGCCACCGCTGCTTCCCGGACCTCGAGGCCATCCCCGGCCCGATCGACGTCGCGATCGTCGCGGTGCCGTACCAGCATGCGCAGCCGGTCGTCGAGCAGTGCGTGCGCAAGGGGGTGCGCCAGGTCGTGATGTTCAGCTCGGGCTACGCGGAGACCGGCGCCGACGGCGCCGAGCGGCAGCGCAAGCTGATGGCGGTGCTCGACGCAAGCGCCACGCGCCTGCTCGGCCCGAACTCGCTCGGCATCGCGAACCTCGCGACCGGCTTCATCGCCAACTTCGGCCAGGGCTTCGAGCTGCCGCCCGAGGTGCTGCGGCCCGGCCGCGCCGGCTTCGTCTCGCAGAGCGGCGCCTTCGGGACCTTCATCTTCACCCTCAGCGCCGAGCAGGGGCTCGGGTTCAAGTACTTCGCGGTCACCGGCAACGAGGGCGACATCACCGTCAGCGAGCTGATCGACGCGATGCTCGACGACGACGAGATCGACCTGGTCGCCGGCTACGTCGAGGGCGTGCGCGACGGGCGGCGCTTCCTCGACGTCTGCGAGAAGGCGCGCGCCGCCGGCAAGCCGCTGCTGCTGATCAAGACCGGGCGGACGCCGGGGGGCAGCGCCGCGGCGATGTCGCACACGGCCGCGATCGCCGGCGCCGACGAGGTCTACGAGGCGGTGTTCCGGCAGACCGGCGCGCTGCGCGTCGACGACGAGGAAGAGATGCTCGACGTCGTCACGCTGATGCGCTCGCACCGGCCGATGCGCGGACGCCGCGTCGGCGTGCTCACCATGTCCGGCGGCGCCGGCGTGCTGATCGCCGATGCGCTCGATCGCAACGGGCTCGAGCTCGCCGGCCTGGAGGCCGCCACCGAGTCCGAGCTGGGGCGCATCGTCCCCGAGTTCGGCTCGACCCGCAATCCGGTCGACCTGACCGCCAAGTTCCTGACCGAACCCGGCATGCTGAAGGCCGCGCTCGTGGCCCTGCTCGGGGATCCCGGCGTCGACGCGGTCGTCTTCTTCCTCGGGCTGGGGCGGCGCTACGGCGAGCGCATCGCCGAAACCCTGCGCGCGGTGGCGCTCGCGGCGGACAAGCCGGTGCTGGTGGCCTGGATCGCCGGGCCGGCGCCGGTCGTCGCGCAGCTGCGCGCCGAGGGCGTCCCGGTGCTGCCGAGTGCCACGCGCGCGATCCGCGCGCTCGCCGCGCTGGCGCGCTTCGGCGAGGCGCGCGCCCGGTCGCCGCGCTCGTTCGCTTTCGCGACGTCGCCTGCCGCCCCCATCGTCTCGCGCGACCCGGAAGGCCGCTGCTCGGAGGCGCAGACCAAGGCGCTGCTGGCGGGCTACGGGATCGCCTGCCTGCCCGAAGCGCTCGCCGGGTCGGAGGACGAGGCGGTCGCCCGCGCGCGCGTCATCGGCTTCCCGGTGGCGCTCAAGGTCTGCGCCGCCGACCTGATGCACAAGACCGAGGCCGGCGCAGTGGCGCTGAACCTGCGCGACGAGGCGGCGCTGCGCGACGCATACCGCCACGTGCTCGACAATGTGCGCCGCCATGCCGCGACGCTCGCGCTCGAGGGGGTCCTGGTGGCGCCGATGGCTCCCGAGGGCGTCGAGGTGATCGTCGGCGCGCGTCGCGACCCGGTCTTCGGGCCGGTGGTCATGGTCGGCTCGGGCGGCATCTATACCGAGGTGCTGCGCGACGCGGCGATCGGCGTGCTGCCGCTGGTGCCCGGCGAGGCGCAGGCGCTGATCCGGTCGCTGCGCATCCATCCGCTGCTGGCCGGCGCGCGTGGCCGGCCCGAGGCCGACGTCGATGCGCTCGCGGCCTGCGTCGAGGCGGTGGCGCGGCTGATGCAGGAGCACCCGGAGGTCGCGGAGCTCGAGATCAACCCGCTGCGGGTGTTCGAGCGCGGGCGCGGCGCGGCGCCCCTCGACGCGCTGATGGTGGTCCGCGCCTGACGGTGCCGGTCAGCCGGCCGCCGCGGGCGCGAGCCCGAGGAGGCGGCGCGCTTCCGCGGGGCCGGCGACGTGCCGGCCATGGCGTTCGCAGGCCGCGGCGATCCGCCCGACCAGCTCCGCGTTGCTGGCCGCCAGGCGGTCGGCGTCGAACTTCACGTTGTCCTCGAGCCCGGTGCGGCAGTGGCCGCCGGTCTCGAGGCACCACTGGTTGACCGTCCACTGGGCCCGGCCGATGCCGGCGGCGACCCAGGTCGCCTCGGGCATCAGCGCGCGCAGCTCGGCGCGCAGGAAGTCGAACACCGACCGGCGCGCGGGCAGCGCGTTCGGGATCCCGAGCACGAACTGGACGTGCAGCGGCGCCGCGAGCAGGCCTTTCTTCGACAGCTGGATCGCGTTGTAGAGCATCGCGAGATCGAACACCTCGATCTCGGGCTTGATGCCGAGCTCGAGCATGGTCCGCGCGAGGCCCTCGACGAAGTCGGGCGGGTTCTCGTAGATGCTGGCCGGGAAGTTGACCGACCCGGTGGCGAGCGACGCCATGTCGGGACGCAGGCCGAGCATCGCGCCGCGCGCGGCCTGCTCGCGTCCGCGCCCGCCGGTGGAGAACTGGATGATCATCCCGGGGCAGTGCTTGCGCACGCCTTCCTGGACACGGGCGAAGCGTTCCGGATCCGAGCTCGGCGACTCGTCGGGCGCGCGCACGTGGACGTGCACCAGCGCGGCGCCGGCCTCGAATGCCTCGTGGGTCGACTCGATCTGCTCGGACGGGGTGACCGGGACCGCCGGGTTGTCCCGCTTGCGCGGCAGCGCGCCGGTGATCGCCACGGTGATGATCGCTGGGGTCGTCATGCGCTCCTCCACCGGATCGCGCCGCGATCCGGTATTTCGTGCATCGAAATTCGCTATTTCATTATTGCTTCTCTCGTGTGCCTGTGCAATCATTTCTTTCGACGAAACGAATCATCTCGTTAGAAGAAACAAGATTCCGAAGGAGACGCCGTGGGGATGCAGGGCCTGAGCTACCAGGAGTTGCTGCAGCTTGTCGAGCTGATCAAGTCGTCGGCCCAGTTCCGCGAGTTCCGCCTGCGCTCGGGCGACCTGGAGCTCGAGCTGCGTCGCGGCGGCCCCGACGTCGCGAACGGGCACGCCGCGCCGCCGGACGGCGCCGACCCGGCGGGGTCGATCGCGCCACCACCGCCGGAGGCCGCCGGATCCGGGGCCGCGCGGCCCGAGGCCGAGGCCACGCGCTCCGGACCGGCGTCGCGGCCCGCCGCGCCGGCCGCATCGGCCGCGGCGCTGCCCGAAGGCGCGACCGTGATCCGTTCGCCGATGGTGGGCACTTTCTATCGCGCGCCCGAGCCGGGCGCGGCGCCCTTCGTCGCGGTCGGCGCGACGGTCGAGCCCGACACGACGGTCTGCATCATCGAAGTGATGAAGCTGATGAGCTCGATCCCGGCCCGGTGTCGCGGCAGGGTGACGCAGATCCTGGTCGACGACGGCGCGGCGATCGAGTACGGTCAGCCGCTGATCGTCATCGATCCGGCCTGACGGCGTGCAGGCGCTGCGCAATCCGTCGGCCATGGGAAACGGCGAGCGCCGGGGGCGCCCGTTCGGGCGGGTGCTGGTCGCGAACCGCGGCGAGATCGCGGTGCGCATCCATCGCGCCTGTCGCGAGCTGGGCCTGGAGACGGTGCAGGTCTACTCGGAGGCCGATCGCGACAGCCTGCCGGTGCGGCTGGCCGACCAGGCGGTCTGCATCGGCCCGGCCCGCTCCGCGCACAGCTACCTGAACGGGCAGTTCATCCTGTCGGCGGCGGCGCTGTGCCGGGCCGACGCGATCCATCCCGGCTACGGCTTCCTGTCCGAGAACGCCGGCTTCGCGCGCGCCTGCGAGGAGGCCGGCGTGGTGTTCATCGGCCCGCCGGCGGAAGTCATCGCGACGATGGGCGACAAGGCGCGCGCCCGCGCCGTGGCCGAGGCGGCGCGCGTGCCGACCACCCCCGGCTCGCGCGGCACCGTCGCCGACGCCGGCGAGGCGCTGGCGGTGGCCGACGCGCTCGGCTATCCGGTGATCCTGAAGGCCGCGGCGGGCGGCGGCGGCCGCGGCATGCGCGAGGTGCACCGGCGCGAGGAACTCGCGGCCCAGTTCGCGAACGCCGCGCGCGAGGCGCTGGCGGCCTTCGGCGACGCGGCGCTGTACGTCGAGAAGTTCCTCACGCGGATCCGCCACATCGAGATCCAGATCCTCTCCGACGGCGACAACGTCCTGCACCTGGGCGAGCGCGACTGCTCGGTGCAGCGGCGCAACCAGAAGCTGCTCGAGGAGGGGCCGTCGCCGGCGCTCGACCCGGCGCTGCGCGGGCGGATCGTCGATGCCGCGGTGCGCCTGTGCCGGCACGCCGGCTATCGCAGCGCCGGAACGGTCGAGTGCATCCTCGATCCGCAGTCGGGCGAGTTCTACTTCATGGAGATGAACACGCGGGTCCAGGTCGAGCACCCGGTGACCGAGATGATCACCGGCGTCGACATCGTGAAAGCGCAGATCCTCGTGGCGCAGGGCGAGCCGCTCGGGGTGGACCAGGCGGACATCCGGCTGGCCGGCCACGCGATCGAGTGCCGGATCAACGCCGAGGATCCGGATGCCGGGTTCGCGCCCTCGCCCGGCGTCGTCGGCGAGGTCCGCTGGCCCGGCGGACCGGGCATCCGGATCGACTCCCACGTCCATGCCGGCTACCGCGTGCCGCCCTACTACGACTCGCTGCTGGCGAAGATCGTCGCCTGGGGGCGCGACCGGGACGAGGCCATGGCGCGGATGGCGCGCGCGCTCGACGAGCTGCGCATCGACGGCGTCAGGACGACCGCCGCGTTCCATCGCCGGCTGCTGCAGTCCGAGGCGTTCCGGCGCGGCGAGGTCCACACCCGATTCGTCGACCAGTTCCTGGGAGGACAGCTTGAGCAGAAAACGGCCTGAACCGCCGTCGGCCCGGCCCTTCGGCCTGATCGACGTCACGCTGCGCGACGCGCACCAGTGCCTGTGGTCGACGCGCATGACGACCGGGATGATGACGCCGATCCTGGGGGCGATCGACCGCGTCGGCTACGCGTACGTGAACATCCTGGGCGGCGCGGTCTTCGACGTCAGCGTGCGCTACCTGCACGAGAACCCGTGGCGGCGCGTGGCCCTGCTGTGCGAGCGGCTGAGGACGCCGTGCGACGGCCTCACGCGCGGGCAGAGCCTGTATACCTTCGAGCTGTTCCCCGACGACGTGATCGCGCTGAACTCGCAGGTGCTGGCGCGGCTCGGCCTGAAGGTGCTGACGGTCTACGACGCGCTGAACGACAACCGCAACATCGCCTCGTCGGTGATCTCGGCGCACGAGGCCGGCATGCAGGTCAACGCGATGATGACCTACACGCTCTCGCCGGTGCACACCGACGCGTACTACGTCGCGCGCGCGAAGGAGCTGGTCGCGCTGAAGGCCGACTTCATCTCGATCAAGGATCCCACCGGCCTGCTCACCCCCGAGCGCGCGCGGACGCTGTTCCCCGCCGTGGTGCGGGCCGCCGCCGGCATCCCGGTCCAGCTGCACTCGCACTGCCAGTCGGGGCTGGCGCCGCAGGTCTACGACGTCGCGGTCGAGGCCGGGTTCGGGTACGGCTACACCGCGTCCGAGCCGCTCGCGAACGGCGCCTCGCTGCCGTCGACCGAGGAGGTCGACGAGCGCGCTCGCGCGCTCGGCGCGACGACCGGGATCGATCGCGCGGCGCTGGCCGAGGTCTCGGGCTACTTCGCGTGGCTGGCCGAGCGCGAGGGCAAGCCGCGCGGCCGGGTCGCCGAGTACGATCCGGCCCTCTACGAGCACCAGGTGCCCGGCGGGATGATCTCGAACCTGCGCTCGCAGCTCGCGGCCATGGGCATCGAGCACCGGCTGCCGGAGATCCTCGAGGAGGCGGCCCGGGTGCGCCGCGACCTCGGCTACCCGATCCTGGTGAGCCCGTTCGCGCAGTACATCATCACGCAGTCGGTGCTCAACGTCGTCCAGGGCGAGCGCTACCGGACCATCCCCGACGAGGTGCGCAAGTACGCGCTGGGCCACTACGGCCGGCTCGCCGCGACGCCGTCCGACGAGTTCCTCGAGCGCGCGGGCATCCGCCCGGAGCAGGTGTCCGACGAGCCGCCGGCGGCGCATCTCGCGCCGGCGCTGCCGGGCCTGCGCGCGCGGCTCGGCGCCGGCGCCAGCGACGAGGACCTGCTGCTGGCCGCGTTCTACGCGCCCGAGCTGCTGGCGCCGCTGCGCGGGCCGCAGCCCGCCTGCCGTTTCTCGACGACGCCGCTGCTGGAGCTGGTGCGCTACCTCGGCTCGCTGAAGGATCTCCGCGCCACCCGCATCCGCTTCGGCGGCACGGAGATCACCTTGTCGACATGAACCGGACGCCGGTCCCCGGGCACCGGCACCCCATCGAGAAGAGCCGGACCCACGGCCCTGAACGCCCGACACCCACGGAGGAGGCTTTCCGCATGTATCCGAACGAGTTCGCACGCTCCCGCCGCCGCATCCTCGCCGCGGCGGCGAGCGCCGCGGCGCTGCTGCTGCCGGCGACATCGCATTCACAGTCGGACTTCAACGACTGGGGCTGGCCGCAGCCCTACGAGAAGGTGTCCGACAAGTCGGTCCAGTGGCTGAAGGACAAGGGCTGGTGGCCGATCCAGGTCGCGTTCCAGGCGCCCTGGTCCGGTCAGAACACGGTCAACATCGTGATGGACCGCGCCGGGCTGCTCAAGGCCCGCGGGGTCGAGGCGAAGTGGACCGCGTTTCCGTCGGGGCCGGCGATCAACGAGGTGCTGATCTCCGGCCGCTACCAGGTCGGCAACGGCGGCAACTTCCCCTTCACCTCGCTGATCGACCGCAAGATCCCGGTCAAGGCGATCGGCATCGTCAGCCCCAACCTGCTGCACGCGCTGGTGGTGCCCAGCGATTCGCCGCTGAAGAGCATCCGCGACCTGAAGGGCGCCAACCCGCCGGCGACGATCGGGCTGGTGACCGGATCGTCGGCGGAGTTCTATTTCCAGATGGCGATCCAGGTCAACGGGCTGCAGGTCGGCAAGGACATCATCCTGAAGAACATGCCGCCCGGCGAGCAGATCGCGATGCCGAAGGGCATTTCCGGCGTGGTGTCGTGGGATCCGACCCCCGAGCTGATCGTGGCCGAGCGCAAGACCGGCCGCATCATCGACGCGATCTTCCCGTACAACATGTACGAGGGCCAGTTCTACCTGCGCAGCGAGATCGTCGAGCACGCGCCGGACGTGGCGCAGGCCTTCGCCGACGCGCTGGCGGAAGCCACGCTCTGGACGCGCCGCCACCCCGAGAAGGCCGCCGAGCTGATGGCCGAGGACCCGAACCTGCGCCATTTCTCGAAGGCGATCCTGCTCCAGCAGATCGAGGCGTACAACAATCTCTACAAGCCGACCTACCTGTACCCGCACGCGAGCTTCTGGGGCCAGGCCAACGAGCCGATCTTCGACTGGCTGCACCAGCAGAAGCGGATCACGCGGCCGCTGAAGGCGGGCGATTTCGCCGAGGCGGTCGACGAGCGCTTCATGCGGGCCACCTTCGGCAAGCTCGGGTGGGCGGTGCCGGCGCGGCCGCCGTTCCTGCCGGCCGACTGGAAGGGACAGGCGAACAAGCCTCCCTATCCGGAGTACATCCACGCGCTCAACAGCAAGCAGCCGCAGCCGTTCCCGGAGGCGGGCGACCTGACGAAGCCGTGGCGCTTCGCGGGCCGTACCCACCAACCCTGAAGCCGTGCCCGGCGGCGCCTGCCGGGCGCCGCCGCTGGAGACCTGTTCATGAACGACGCCATGGCCGGCAAGCCGGCTGCCGCAGATTCCAGCGGCGCCGCGCCGCCGGCGCCGTACCGCCGTTCCCCCGAGGCGCTCCGGGCGGCCCTGCCCCAGCCGCCGGGCGTCGTCGCGAGGCTGCTCGGCCGGATCCGCCGGCTCGGGCTGATCGCCGCGCTGCTGCTGGCCTGGCAGTACCTGAGCACCGTGGCGCTCGACGAGACCGCGCGCGTGCTGCTGCCGCCGCCGATGGCGATCCTGGCCGCGGCCTGGGAGCTGGTGGTCTCGGGCGAGCTCTGGCGCCATCTGGTCGATTCGCTCAAGCGCGAGGCGGTGGCGTTCCTCTGGGCGACGATCGCCATTCCGCTCGGCGTCGCGATGGGCTGGTGGCGGGCAGCGGAGGAGCAGCTCGATCCGCTGATGGAGGTGCTGCGGCCGATCCCGCCGCTGGCCTGGATCCCGCTGTCGATCCTGTGGTTCGGCATCGGCGACACGCAGAACCAGTTCATCATCTTCCTGGGAATCTTCTTCCCGATCCTGCTCAACACGATCACCGGCGTGCGCGGGGTGGAGCCGAACCTGGTGCGCGCGGCGCGTTGCCTGGGCGCCGGCGAATGGGCGATCCTGACGCGGGTCGTGCTGCGCGCCGCCCTGCCGCAGATCATCACCGGGATCCGCATCGGCCTGGGCGTGGGCTGGATGGCGCTGGTCGCGGCCGAGCTGGTGGGCGCGAGCTCGGGGCTCGGCTTCCTGATCAACGACGCCCGCACGATCCTGCGCACCGACCATATCATCGTCGGCATGGCGACGATCGGCATCGTCGGTCTCGCGATCGACGCGGCGATCCGCGAAGCGATGCGCCGCGTCCTGCCCTGGTCGCGCGCGATGCAGCAGTGAGGAGCGTTCGATGAGCGAGGTCAGCATCCGCAACGTCACCAAGATCTTTCCGGGCCACGGCCCGAAGGACGATCCGGTGCTCGCGCTGGACGACGTCGGCTTCGAGATCCGCGACCGCGAGTTCTGCTCGATCCTCGGGCACAGCGGCTGCGGGAAGACCACGCTGCTCACGATGCTCGCGGGCTTCGAGCAGCCGACCGCGGGCCGGATCCTGGTCGACGGGCGGCCGGTGGGGCGCCCGTCGTGGACCCGGACGGTGGTGTTCCAGGACTATGCGCTGTTCCCGTGGATGACCGTCGAGCGCAACGTCGCGTTCGGGCTCGAGATGAAGAAGGTGCCGGCGGCGCAGCGCGGCGCGATCGTCGAGCGCAACCTCCGGCTGGTCGGCCTCGAGGGCTTCGGCCAGCGCTATCCGCACCAGCTTTCCGGCGGGATGAAGCAGCGCGTGTCGATCGCGCGCGCGCTGGCGGTGGATCCCGAGGTGCTGCTGATGGACGAGCCGTTCGCGGCGCTCGATGCGCAGAACCGCGCCATGATGCAGGAGGAGATGGGCCGCATCCTGGCGGAGGCCGATGCCGATGCCCGCAAGACCATGGTCCTGGTCACGCACAGCATCGAGGAGGCGATCCTGCTGTCGGACCGGATCGTCGTGCTGTCGAGCCGGCCGGGCCACGTGAAGGCCGACATCGAGGTCGACCTGCCCAGGCCGCGCAACGAGGACCAGCCCGGGTTCGCCGAGCTGCGGCGGCGCATCCGGCAGCTGATCCACGAGGAGCTCTACGCGGAGGCCCACGCCGCGCGCGCGTGACGGCCGGCGCGACACGCGCCGGGATCGGCGACCGAGGGAGGAATCGATGCCGGAGGAGTTCTGGAGTGTCCGGATGCTGGCGGCCGTCGCGATCGCGGCCGTCGGCGGCTGGGTGCGCGGCGTGACCGGCTTCGGGGCGGCGATGGTGATGGCCCCGCCGCTCAGCCTGATGCTGGGCCCGCAGCTCACGGTGCCGGTGACGCTGCTGCTCGAGACCTTCGCGGCCGCGCCGATGCTGCCGGCCGCGACGCGCATCGTGCGCTGGCGGATCCTGGCGCCGATCGCGATCGCGGCGGTGACCTGCGTGCCGCTCGGCGCCTGGGTGCTCGCGGTGGCCGAACCCGATCCGCTGCGTCGCGCCATCGCCCTGATCGTGGTGGTCTTCTCGCTGCTGCTGTTGAGCGGCACCCGTTACCACGGCCGCCAGCGCCTCCCGACGTCGGTCGGGCTCGGGGCGCTCAGCGGCACCATGCTGGGCGCCACGAGCATCGGCGCGCCGCCGGTGATCCTGTACCTGCTCGCCGGGCCCGAGCCGGTGCCGGTCACGCGGGCGAACCTGACGCTGTACGTGGTGGTGATCTCGGCGGTGGGCCTGCTGGCGCTGGCGCTGCGCGGCGTGATCGACCAGCGCGTGATGCTGTACGCCGCGGCCATGGCGCCCGCGTTCATGGCCGGCGTGATCGCCGGATCGCGCCTGTTCGCCCACCTGAGCGAGCAGCGCTTCCGCCGGTTCACGATGGTCTTCATGCTGCTGGTCTCGACGTTCGTCCTGGTGGCGTGACGTACAATGCGCGCATCGCGACCCCGTCAGCGCGCCGTCGGCGCCGGTCCCTGCTAGATGCCCAAGCGGCGCCAGGATCCCCCCACCGAGTCGATCGCACTGCGCGCCTTCGCGGTGCTCGAGGAAGTCGTGCGCGCCGCCGCGCCGATGTCGCTCGACGAGGTGACCAATGCCCGCGGGCTGCCGAAGCCCACGACCTTCCGCATCCTGAGCCTGCTCCAGTCGGCCGACCTGCTGCGGCGCGAACCCCAGACGAAGCGCTACTCGGTCGGGCCGCGCCTGACCGCGTTCGCGCTCGACCTCTGGCGCCAGTCGACGCTGCGGGTGCAGTGGCACCGGGCGCTCGAGGAGGCGGTCGACGAGATCGGCGAGAGCTGCAACCTCACGATCCTCGAGGGCGACGAGGTCCTGTATCTCGACCGGGTCGAGACGCGCCGGCCGCTGCGGCTGCACCTGGAGCCCGGCACGCGGGTGGCGCTGCACTGCACCGCGAGCGGCAAGCTGTTCCTGTGCCAGATGAGCCGGGAGCAGATCCGGCGGCTGCTGGGGCCCGAGCCGCTGCGGGCCTTCACCGACCGGACGATCGTCCGCTACGACGCGCTGTTCGCCGATCTCGAGCGGGTGCTCGCGACCCAGGTCGGCACCCATGATTGCGAGCTGTTCGACGATTCGGTCGCGATCGCCGTGCCGATCGCCGACGCCGCGGGCTACATCTACGCCGCGGTGGCGGTGCATGCGCCGTCGACGCGCGAGAGCATCGAGAGCTGCATGCGCCACCTGCCGGCGATGCGCAAGGCGGCCGCGCGCATCGCCGCGACGATGATGCCGCCGCCGGCGGAGCCGCCCGGGCCGCAGCCCTAGAATACCGCTCCCCGTCCCGAATCCGGAGATCCCGATGCCCGAAACCGTCGCCTTCATCGGCCTGGGCGCGATGGGCGCGCCGATGGCGTCCAGCCTGCTCGCCGCGGGCTTCGCGGTGCGCGTGCACAACCGCAGTCCCGAACGCGCGCGCGCGTTCGCCGGGCAGCCGGGAGCGATGGTCTGCGGCTCGATCGCCGAGGCCGTCGACGGTGCCCGTTTCGTCGTCTCGATCGTCGCGGACGACGAGGCGACCCGCGCGGTGATGCTGGGTGAGCGCGGCGTCGTGGCCGGCGCCGCCCGGGGCAGCGTGATCGTCGACTGCAGCACCAACACGCCGGAGATGGTCCGGGAGGTCGCGCGGGCCGCGGCGGCGCGCGGGCTCGCCTGCCTCGACGCGCCGGTGTCGGGCAGCGTGCCCCAGGCGCGCAACCGTGAGCTGGTCTTCATGGTGGGCGGCGCGGCCGCGGCATTCGAGGCGGCCCGGCCCCTGTTCGAGGCGATGGGGCGCATGGCGCTGCACGTCGGCGCGAACGGAGCCGGGGCGACGATCAAGCTGGTCAACAACATGCTGTCCGCGACCATGACCGCCGCGCTCGCCGAGGCGGTGTCGATCGCGCAGGCCGCGGGCGTCGATCCGGCCGCGACGCAGGCCATCCTGGGCGAAGGGCCGGTGGCCTCGAGGCTGCTGCGCACCAAGCTGCCGAAGATGCTCGCCGGAGACTTCTCGGCGCAGTTCCAGCTGGCGCTGATGGACAAGGACCTGCGCTACTTCCTCGCGCTGGCCCGGGAGGCCGGCCGGCCGGCGCCGATGGCGGCGCTGGTGCGCGGGCAGTTCGAGGCGGCGTGCCGCGCCGGCTTCGGCGGCATGGACACCAGCGCGCTGCTGGCCCACCTGTCGGGCGCGGCGCCGCGCGGCTGACGCCCCGCGCGCAGCTCAGCCGCCGCGCGCGTCGAGCGCCGCACCCGGCCGGTCGTCGCCCGGGAGCAGGCGCGCCAGCGCCGCGACCACCGCGAGCGTGACCGCGACCCGGCCGACCAGCACGATCCAGATGTCGGCGCCGAGCGCGAGCAGCAGCGCGGTGTCCTCGATCAGCGCGTGCGACAGGGACAGCCAGGCGAGGGCGAGGAAGCGGGTGCGCGCGGGGAACCGGCGTCGCTCGGCCTCCTCGATGATCAGCGCGCCGCCGTAGGTGAGCCCCAGCATCACGCCCACCGTGGTGACCGGCGCGGCGTCCGGCTCCAGGCCGGACAGCCGCAGCAGCGGCGCGAGCGCGGCGGTGATGCGCCGCGTGACGCCGCTGCGTTCCAGCAGGTCCAGCAGCACCAGCAGGCCGACGATGATCGCGAAGGTGGCCGCGAGCGAGAACCCGGTGGCCGCGATCCAGTCGAGGACGCCCTGCGCGTCGCGCGCGCCATGCGCCGAGCCGCGCAGCCAGTCGAGCGACACCGGCCCGGCCAGCAGCCCCGTCGCGCGGCAGATCCAGGCCACCGCGGCACCGTAGGCCAGCGCCACGCCGAGCCGCAGCGCGGCGGTGGCCCAGAAGCTGCCGCCCGCGCGGCGCACCACGGCCTGCTCGACCGGCAGCGAATGCGCGAACAGGATCATCGCCCCGAGCGCGCTGAACTGCCCGGCGGTGATCTCGAGTCCGGGGGCCAGGCCGATCAGCACCGCGATCGCGCCGTAGACGCCGACGAACACGCCGGTGATCCAGATCAGCCCGGCCTCGGCCGGCAGGCCGATCCAGGCCATCGTCGGCGCCATCGCCTGCCCGAGGGCGTCGATCCAGCCGAGCCGCTTGCCGATCTCGACCGCGACCATGACCGGAAGCATCACCCGGACGAGGGTGACGAACAGGCGGCGGCTGCGGGTCAGGAGGTTCGCGACATAGGGCAGCAAGGCAGGCTCCGGGCGGATCCGGGACGGACCGGGCGCCGCAGGATACCGGATCGGGGCCCGGCAGGCCCGGCTTTGGGCTATCGTCCCGGTCAGCGACTCCACCGTTCGTCCCAAGATCGTCCGATGGCCCTCGTCCGTCCCGACGCCTCCCCGCTGCGCGTGCTCGCCGAGCAGGCGTTCTCGCGCACCGCCGGTGCGCCGCTGGTGGCCGGCAATGCGATCCGGCTGCTGCGCGACGCGGGCGAGAACTACCCGGCCTGGCTCGAGGCGATCGGGTCGGCGCGCCGGTCGGTGCTGTTCGAGAACTACATCATCCACGACGACGCGGTGGGGCGACGCTTCGCCGACGCGCTGGCCGCGAAGGCGCGCGAGGGCGTCCGGGTGTGCGTGATGCACGACTGGTTCGGCTGCATGGGCACGGCCCGGCGCGCGTTCTGGGAGCAGCTGCGCGGCGCCGGCGTCGAGGTGCGCCGGTTCAATCCGCCGCGCTTCGATGCGCCGCTGGGCTGGCTCAGCCGCAACCACCGCAAGTCGCTGTGCGTCGACGACCGGGTGGCGTTCGTGAGCGGGCTGTGCGTCGGGCAGCGCTGGGTCGGCGATCCGCGGCGCGGCATCGAGCCGTGGCGCGACACCGGCGTCGAGGTGCGCGGTCCCGCGGTGGCCGATGTCGCGCAGGCGTTCGCGCGCGCCTGGGCCGAGACCGGGGCGCCGCTCGCCGCGGACGAGCTGCCCGACGCGGCGGCGATCGCCGCCGCCGGCGCGGTCGAGCTGCGCGTGCTCGCGACGATGCCCTCGGTCGCCGGGCTGTACCGGCTCGACCAGCTGATCGCGGCGCTCGCGCGCGAGACGCTGTGGCTCACCGACGCCTATTTCGTCGGCACGGCCAGCTACGTGCAGGCGCTGCGCGAGGCGTCGATGGACGGCGTGGACGTGCGCCTGCTGGTGCCGGGCGCGAGCGACGTGCCGGTCGTGTCGCCGCTCACCCGCGGCGGCTACCGGCCGCTGCTCGAGGCCGGGGTCAGGGTGTTCGAGTGGAACGGCCCGATGCTGCACGCCAAGACCGCGGTGGCCGACGGGCGCTGGGCGCGGGTTGGTTCGAGCAACCTGAACGTGGCCAGCTGGCTGGGCAACTGGGAGCTCGATGTCGCGACCGAGGACGCGGCGTTCGCGGCGCACATGCAGGAGGCCTATCTGGCCGATCTGGAGCGGGCCACCGAGATCCTGCTGGTCGGGCACAGCCGCGTGCGCTACGCCGGGCCGGCCGGCGCGCCGCCGCGCCGGCGTCGCAGCCGCCAGGGCGGCCGTCCGGGGCCGGGCGGCAGCGCCGGGCAGCTCGCGGCCGGCGCGATCCGGGTCGGCAACACCTTCGGGGCCGCGATCGCCAACCGGCGCGTGCTCGGCACCGCGGAGGCACGGACGATGGCCCTGGCCGGGATCGGGCTGGCGGCGGTGGCGGCGATCGCCCTCCTGTGGCCCAGGATCCTGGCCTGGCCGCTTGCCGCGTTCGCGGGCTGGAGCGCGGTGGCCCTGCTGCTGCGCGCGCGCCGGCTGCATCGGGCGGCCCGGACCTCGCCCGCGGCCGAGGAGCCCGACGCCGGCACGCGCTGACGGGAGGCGCCGACGGGAGGCGCCGGCCGCACGCGCGGCATATAATGAGCTTCGCTTATCAGTTGCAGGATTTCCGAAGATGCCTGTCCCGGGCGCCGGCCTCGGCTTCCTCCTGGCCGACGTTTCGCGCCTGATGCGGCGCGAGTTCGCGCAGCGCATGGCGGCGCGGGTTCCCGCGCTCACCTTCGCCCAGGCGCGCGCGCTCGTGTACCTGGCCCGCGGCGAGGGCCTGCGGCAGGTCGAGCTGGCGCAGTTGCTCGAGGTTCAGCCGATCACGCTGGCGCGCCAGGTGGACCAGCTCGCGGCGCAGGGCCTGGTGGAGCGCCGCGCCGATCCCGGCGATCGCCGCGCCCACCGCCTGTTCCTGACCCCCGCCGCGGAACCGCATCTGCGCACCATCCGGGCGGTCACCGATTCGGTGCGCGCGCAGGCGCTGGGCGATGCCGATCCCGCGCAGGCCGCGGCGCTGTCGGCGATGCTCGCGCGCATGCGCGACAACCTCGCGACGGGAAGCGACGCCGCCGGCGCCGCGGCCCCGTGGTCGATGCGATGAGCGAGCGCCCCGAACCCGCGCGCGCGGCCGCCGCGTCGGCGCCGCCGGCCGCGGCTCCGGC
>JBDHRX010000168.1:0-5173 GCA_039807785.1 Burkholderiaceae bacterium | reverse complement strand
GGCCCGAGACGCGGTATGCTCGCGACGGGGGTCGCAGGGCCTGCTCGCGTGCAATGAGAGTACTTCTCGTCGAAGACGACCGGATGATCGGACAGGCGGTGCAGACCGCGCTGCGCCAGGACGGCTACACCGTCGACTGGGTGCGCGAGGCCGACGCCGCCGATACCGCGCTCGCGACGACCGGCTTCGACCTGGTGCTGCTCGACCTCGGGCTGCCGGGGCGCGACGGCGTCGAGCTGCTGCGCGCGGTGCGGGCGCGCCACGACGCGACGCCGGTGCTGATCGTCACCGCCCGCGACGACGTGCAGGACCGGGTCGGGGGCCTGGACGCCGGCGCCGACGACTACCTGGTCAAGCCGTTCGACCTCGACGAGCTCGGCGCGCGGATGCGCGCGCTGCTGCGGCGCAGCGCCGGGCGCGGCGAATCGGTGTTCGAGCATCGCGGCGTGCGCATCGATCCGGCGACCCGCGAGGTGTCCCGCGACGGCGAGCCGGTGACGCTGTCGCCGCGCGAGTTCGCAGTGCTCGAGGCGCTGATGCTGCGCCCGGGCGCGGTGCTGTCGCGCACCCAGCTCGAGGACCGCCTCTACGGCTGGGGCGAGTCGGTCGAGAGCAACGCCGTCGAGGTCTACATCCACGGCCTGCGCCGCAAGCTCGGCCACGATTTCGTCCAGAACGTCCGGGGCGTCGGCTACTTCGTGCCGAAGGTCGAGTCGCAGGGATCGGGATGAGCGCCCTGTCGATCCGCGCCCGGCTCCTGTTGTCGCTGCTGCCGCTGTTCATCCTCGCCGAGGCCGTGATCGGGACGGTCAGCTACCGCTACGTGCTGCGCGAGAGCCACGAGCTGTTCGACTACCACCTGCGGCAGATGGCGCTGTCGCTGCGCGACCAGGGCGCCGTCCTGCCCCCGCCCGGCCCGCCCGAGGAACGCGAGCAGTTCGACTTCGTGGTCCAGATCTGGAGCGCCGACGGGTCCAAGATCTACCTGTCGCACACGCGCTCGCGCGCGCGCCTGCCGGAGCGCGCGACGCTGGGCTTCGCGGACGTGGTGACCGAAGGCGAGCGCTGGCGCGTCTACAGCACGCTGGCCGGCGGCCGCGTGATCCAGGTCGGGCAGCCGTTCGAGGTGCGCGAGCGCATCGCCGCGGCCGCCGCGCTGCGCAGCCTGACGCCGCTGCTGATCTTCGCGCCGCTGGTCGCGCTGGCGATCTGGTGGCTGGTGGGCCACGCGCTGCGGCCGGTGGAACGGATCGCCTCGGAGCTCCGGCGCCGCGACGCCCAGCGCCTCGACCCGGTTCCCGAGGAGGACCTGCCGACCGAGGTCGAGCCGATGGTGCGCTCGCTCAACGGCCTGCTCGAGCGGCTCGGCCGCGCGTTCGCCGCCCAGCGCGCGTTCGTCGCCGACGCCGCGCACGAGCTGCGGACCCCGATCGCCGCGCTCAAGCTGCAGGCCGGCCTGGTCGGGCGCGCCCGCGACGACGGATCGCGCGGCGAGGCGCTGCGCGAGCTGAACGCCGGGATCGATCGCTCGGCGCACCTGATCGACCAGCTGCTCACCCTGGCGCGCAGCGAGCCCGAGGCGCGCGCGCCCGCGGGGGCCGAGGTCGACCTGGCGCGGGTCGCCGGCGACGCGGTGGCCGAGATGCAACCGCTGGCCGCGGCGCGCGGCTCGCGGCTCGGCTTCGCCGCGCCGGCGCGCGCCGAGGTGCTCGGCGACCCCAGCGCGCTGCACAGCCTGGTGCGCAACCTGATCGACAACGCGCTGCGGCACACGCCCGGGGGCAGCGCCATCGAGGTCGCGCTGGCCGACGAGGGCGAGGCGATCTGCCTGAGCGTGGACGACGACGGGCCGGGCATCCCGGTCGACGAACGCGGGCGCGTCTTCGACCGCTTCTACGGCCGCAGCGCCGGCGACGATGCCGGCAGCGGCCTCGGGCTGGCGATCGTCAAGGCGGTGGTCGAGCGGCACGGCGGGCAGATCGAGCTGGCGCAGTCCGCGCGCGGGGGCCTGCGGGCGATCGTGCGGCTGCCGCACGCCCCGCCCGAGGAGATCCGGCCGGCGGACGGGCCGCGCGAAGCTTAAGGATCGTCTAAGGCGGTCCCGCTATCGTGCGCCCATGCAAGCACCGACGGCTCCGCAGGCAGGCCCTTCCTGGACGATCCGGACGTCGCTGGCGGTCGCGCTCGCCGCGGCCGGCCTGGCGGGCGCCGGCGTGGCCCACGGCTGGAGCCTGAATCCGGCCGACTGGTTCTCCCGCACCAGCGCCCCGGCGGCGGCGCCGGGGCCGGCCGTCGAGGCGCCGCCGGCCCTGGTGCCGCCGGTCACCGCCCCCGACTACCGGGCGATCTTCCAGCGCTTCGGCCCCGCCGTGGTCGGGATCACCGTCGAGGGATCGGCGCCCGCGGCGCGCCCGCGCACCCCGGAGCTCGACGACGATCCCTACTTCCGCTTCTATCGCGGACTGCCCCTGCCGCCGGTTCCGCGCGGCGACGCGCCGCTCCACGGTCAGGGATCGGGCTTCATCGTCAGCGACGACGGCCTGATCCTCACCAATGCGCACGTGGTGCGCGACGCCAGCAGCGTGACGGTCAAGCTCGCCGACCGGCGCGAGTTCGAGGCGCGGGTGCTCGGCGTCGATGCCGCGACCGACGTCGCGGTGCTGCGGATCGGGGCCAGCGACCTGCCCACGGTGCTGCTGGGCGATCCGTCCCAGCTGGCGGTGGGCGACTACGTGCTCGCCATCGGCTCGCCGTTCGGCTTCGAGCAGAGCGCCACCTCGGGCATCGTGAGCGCGAAGGGGCGTTCGCTGCCGGGCGACGCCTACGTGCCGTACATCCAGACCGACGTCGCGGTGAATCCCGGCAACTCGGGCGGCCCGCTGTTCGACGCGCGCGGCAGGGTGGTGGGCATCAATTCGCAGATCTATTCCCGCACCGGCGGCTACCAGGGGCTGTCGTTCGCGATCCCGATCGACGTCGCCATCCGCGTCCGGGACCAGATCCTCGCGACCGGCAGCGTGCGGCACGCGCGGCTGGGCGTCACGGTGCAGGAGCTGAACCAGGGCCTCGCCGAATCGTTCAAGCTGGACCGGCCCGACGGGGCGCTGGTGTCGAGCGTGGCGCCGGGCAGCGCCGCCGAGAAGGCCGGCCTGCGCGCGGGCGACGTCGTGCTGTCGCTCGACGGCCGGCGGATCCAGCGCTCGACCGACCTTGCCGAGCTGGTCGGCCGTTCCCGGCCCGGCGATCGCGTGACGCTCGAGATCATCCGCCAGGGCCGGCGCGAGCAGCTCACCGCGGTGCTGGCCGAGCTCGCCAGCCCGCCGGAGGCGGCCGCGCCGCAGCCCGCCGAACGCAGCGAGCGACGGCTCGGGCTGGCGGTGCGCCCGCTCGCGCCCGAGGAACGGCAGGCCACGCGCCTGAAGAGCGGGCTGGTCGTCGAGGAGGTGTCCGGCCCGGCGCAACGCGCGGGGATCGAGCCCGGCGACGTGATCCTGTCGGTCAACGGCAAGCCCGTCGGTTCGGTCGAGCAGCTGCGCGCGCTGGTCGACGGCGGCGCGCGGCAGCTCGCGCTGCTGGTCCGGCGCGGCGAGCTGCGCATCTTCGTGCCGGTGAAGCTCGGATGAAACCGGGGCGACCGATGCGCAGCCTCCGGCCCGCGGTCCGCGCGCTGCTCATGACCACCGCCGTCGCGTGGTCGATCAACGCCCGGCTTCCCGACGCCGATCCGCCCGCGCCCGTCGAGTGGTCCGGCGAGACGCAGCGCCAGTCCGGCACGACGATCCTGCCGTTCCGCCGGGGCGCGCCGGCGCCGGCGTCGTCGCAGACGGGCGAGTCAGGCGACCCGCGAAGGTGAGGCCACGGTGAACCCGACCTCGACGCCGCCGTCGAGGTCGTGCGCGAACGCCCGCCCCCCGTGGAACTCGGCGACCAGCCGCACCAGGTACAGCCCCAGCCCGAGATGCGCCTCGCCGCCGCCGCGATGGCCGCGGATCGACACCATCGAGTCGAACAGGTTGTCGCGCATCGCCTGCGGCAGCGACGGGCCCCGGTTGCGCACCGCCAGCGTCCACCGCTCCCCCGGCACCTCGTCTTCGTCCGCCCCGGCGACGCGCCGCAGCGACAGCACGATCGGCGTGCCGGCGGCGGCGAAGTCGACCGCGTTCGAGACCAGCTTGTCGAGCGCCTGCACGATCGCCTCCGGCACGACCGGGCACGGCGCGGCGCCGGTCGCGCCCTCGACCTCGAACGAGCGGGCCGGGAAGGCGCTCCGGTAGCCCTCGGCGCAGGCCGCGAGCAGCGCGGCCAGGTCGACCGACTCGAGCCGGCTCTGCGCGAGCATCGCCTCCAGGCTCGACGCCTCGCCCATGCTCGCGACGATCCGCTCCAGGCGCTGCGCGCCGTCGCGGGCGCGCCCGAGGTAGGCCTCGCGCCCCTCGGGATCGGACTCCGCGGCGAGGTTGTCCAGCGAGGACCGCACCACCATGATCGGCGTGCGCAGCTCGTGGACCAGCCGGCCGCGCAGGTTCCCGACGTACTGCTGGTGCTGGCGCAATCGCTCGAGCACGTTCGCGTGGCTCTCGGCGAGCGCGCCGATCTCGTCGCGGATCCGCGGCGCGCGGATGCGGCCCACCACGCGGCCGCGCGAGTCGATCGCCTGCTCGGCCTGCCGGCGCAGGCGCACCACCCGCGCCACGGTGACCGACCCGACCGCGAGCAGCGCCAGCGCGCTGGCCGCCAGCGCCGCCGCCGTGAGCAGCGCCAGCCGTTCGATCGCGACCTGCGCGACGCCGAGCCGGGACCCGGTGTTCTCCTCGAGCACCAGCGCGCCGACGACGCGATCGCCGACCCACAGCGGCTGCGCGCTGGTCAGCATCCAGACCGGCAGGCCGGCCTGGAGCGCGATCCGTTCGGACTGCTGCGCGGCGACCCCCGACAGCGCGCGCGTGAGCGGCGGGATCGAGGGCGCGCTGCCCGGCGCGGACTCGTCGAGGAAACGCTCGGGACGCAGGCTCAGCGTCGCCGACAGCAGCCGGCGCGCCAGGCGCGACTGCCAGTCGTCGGCCGGCGGCGGCCCCGCGGACACCCGGCCCGACTGGGCCAGCAGCGCGCCGCTCGAATCGAACACCGAGACGCGGCCGCTGGCGCGCGCCAGGCCGCGCACCGCATCGGCCCA
>JBDHRX010000026.1:0-30144 GCA_039807785.1 Burkholderiaceae bacterium | reverse complement strand
GGGTGCAGGCGGCGCGCCGGCTCGGCATCGCGCGCGCGACGCTGTATCAGAAGCTGGCCGAGTTCCCCGAGCTGGCGGGGGGGCCGGCGGGGCGCGTGGCCTGACGCGGTCTCGCGTCCGGTCGCGGCGCCGCGCGGACGGGCTTCAGCGCAGCCAGCGCTTGGCGACGAACGCCGCCGCGAACGACAGCACCAGCGAGTTCACCAGCAGGGCCAGCGCGGCCAGGATCGACGGCGCAAGCCCCAGGTCGACCGGCGCCGCGCCGGCCGCGCCGAGGCGCGCCTGCGACTGCTCGGCGGGCACCCAGTCCGGGTCGCCGAACGCGCCGATGAAGGGGATCGCGTAGCGCAGGCTGAGCAGCAGTGCGTCGCCGGCGTCGTAGCCCGAGTGCGCGCCGGCGGCGGCGAGCCCCGCCGCGGTGATCTCGATCGACGGCGCGACGCTGCCGTCGATCGCCGCGAAGTAGGCCGCGCACTTCGGCGGCGGCGCGGCCGGGACGCCCGCGCCGGGGCCGGCCCCGGCGCGCTCCTGCGCGACCCGGCACTGGGTGCCGAGCTGCAGCAGCACGCTGTCCGACACCTTGACGTTCTCGGGCTCGCGCAGCATCGAGAACAGCGCGAGCGAGAGCGCGAGCCACAGCAGCACCGCCGGCGCGACCCGCGTTCCGTAGCCGTACAGCCAGCGCGAGAAGAACTTCGGGATCGCGCGCAGCGCACCGACCGGCTCGCGGTGCTTCATCTCGCGATAGACGCGATCGGCCTCGCGCACGCGCGCCTCGTTGCGCAGCTCCGATTCGACGCCGATCCACACCGATCGGTCCATCGGGTCCATCTGCGCCAGGATCGCGATCTTGCCGTCGACGTCGTTGGCCTCGCCGTGGGCGCCGGGCGTGCCCAGCTTCCAGTTGGCGACCGCGATGCCGGTCAGGTCGAGCCGCGGGATCGGGAGGTCGATGTGCAGCTTGCCGAGCCGGCAGCGCTCGAGCACCACCCGGCCCTGCGTCGCGGTCGCTCCCGCGGCGGCGCCGTGCGCGCCGCACAGCGCGCGTTCGCCCGGCAGGCTCAGGTGCGCGGCGCTGGCGCCGGCCAGGTCGATGCCGCCCTCGATGCGCGCCATGCACGCGGCGCCGCCGAAGAACTCGAGCAGGCCGCCCACCACCAGGCCGCGGCCCCGGAAACGGCCATCGCCGTGCTCGTCGGCGCGCAGTTCGAGGCCCGACAGGAAGGCGTCGCCTGCGATCTGGGCGTTGTCCAGGTCGAGGCCCGAGCATTCCAGCGCCAGATCGCACTGCGCCGCCTCGGGCGTGGTCCCGGGATCCGCGCAGCGGTCCTTGCCTAGCAGGAACGCCTTGCCCCGCAGCCACGAGCGGCGCGCGAACAGGTCGGTGCCGATGCGCGCGTCGTTCAGCCGTACGCTGCCTGCCGCCACCTTGACGTTGGTGAGGTCGATGTGCCCGCCGGTGATGATGCGGCGCATCTCGATGCTGCCTCCCACCGCGGCCGCGCAGGTGCGCGCCGAGATCTCGCGCTGGACCTCGGGCCGGGGAGCCGGCCCGGGCGCTGTGTTCGCGCCCGCCGCCCGGCGGTGCCGCGCGTCGAGATGCGCCTGCGCGGCCGCCTGCGCGTTCGCGAACATGGTGCGTTCGCGCAGGCCCCAGTAGAAGCGGATGTCGCCGTGCGACTCGACGTGCTCGATCAGCACCGCGGCCATCCCGTCGTTGCGCCCGCGCACCCGGATGCCGGCCAGGCCGATCGAGCCGAGCCCGGTCACGCCGATCAGCTCGAGCCGGCCGACCTCGGCGTTGAAGTAGTCGAGGCGCAGCGTGTCGCCGCAGGCCAGCACCACCGGGCAGGTCGACATGAAGAACCGCCCCAGCGAGCCGGTGCGCATCTCGAGGCTGCCCGCGATCTGCGCGCCGTCGAAGTCGGCGTCGCCCTGGATGCGCGCGCTCGACAGCGTGGCGCCGCCGCCGATGCGGCACCGGTAGCCGCTCGGGCCGTTCGGCTGCGCGAACAGGTTGCCCTCGATCTCGGTGCCCACCATCAGCAGCTCGCCCGCGATGTGGGCGCCCGAGAGGAACACCTCGCGCACGCGCGCGCAGCGCAGGTCGATGAAGCCGTAGACGATGGCGCGCATCAGGCGGTTGCCGATCGCGCCGATGTGGTCGAGCGCCGGGTCGAAGGCCGAGAGGTTGAGCAGGCCGTCCAGGCGCGCGTAGGAGAAGTCGACGGCGGCGCAGGCCGCGCCGCGCATGTCGACCTCGAGCGCATGCAGGCCCGCGAGGTCGATCGTGCCCTCGACGCGGGAGCGCGTCACTTTCTGCCCGACCGCGTCGCGGCCCAGGTGGGGTGAGAGGTCGAGCCCGGCGGTGACCTCGGCGTTGCGCAGCGACAGGCCGGTCTGCTCGCTGCTGCGGCGCAGGCGCAGGTCGATGCCGCGCAGGTTGCCGCGGCCCGCGACCTTCATGTTCGGCGCGCTGAACTCGCCGTCGATGCCGAGTTGCTGGGCGTCGAGGTCGCCGGTGAGCCGCAGGCCCGCCAGGCCGAGCGACGGATACAGCGGATCGCCCCGGGCGACGACGCCCAGCACGGTCGAGCCGCGCAGCACCAGGTCGCCGTCGATCGAGGCGTTGCGGCCGTCGAGCGAGCGGGCGAAGCGGCAGCGCTCGAACACGACGCTGGCGTCGCGCCGGCATTCGTCGAGCACCACCCGCCCCATGAACTCGACGTCGCGCACCCGGATCGGCCCGGCGGCGCCGAACAGCTGGAAGTTCACGTCGCCCGCGACGCGCAGGTTCTCCACCCAGGCCGCCGGCGACAGCGCGCTGGTGGCCGTGGCTCGGCGCAGTTGCGCCAGGAACGCGGCCGCGGTGACCTCGGTGCGCGGTCGCGACAGCAGCAGCAGGCGGATCCCGCGCGCATCGAGCCGGTCGACCTGGAACTGGAGCAGCGCGGGGTCGGCCGGGGTCAGCGGCCGGTCGGAGAGCATCCGGACCTGGATCGCATGGCCGGCGTCGCAGCTGACCTCGAACGCCGCCTCGAAGATCGTGCTCTCGTAGAGGAGGGTCGCGGCGCACCCGATCGCGGTCCGGTCCGGATGCTCGGCGCCGACCTCGATGCCCGGGATCGCGACGCGCGCCGGGTCGACGTCGCCGGCGGACGCCTCCGGGGCAGGCGGCCGGCCCTCGGTCGCGCCTTGCGGCCCGGCCGGCGGTGCGGCCTCATCGCCGCCGGATCGAGACGATTCGTCTATTTCATAGGCAGTTTCGATGCAGGCGATATCGGGATCGTCGGTCGCGGCCGGGTTCTCGGGGATGTAGCTGTAGCGCTTGGGGCGCTCGAACGGCTTGCCGTCCAGCAGGTCCTCGCCGATCGCCTGCTCGAAGGCGGGCAGCGCGGCGCGCCGCCGCGGGATGCCGGCCGGCTGCGCGAGCGTGCCTCCGCCCAGCAGCAGGAACGGGTCGCGCGAGTTCTCGCTGACGATGAACGAGACGAAGAAGTCGAGATACTCGAGCGTGTGCTGCCGGTCGAATCGCCCCTCGGGGGCGAGCCGGATCCGGGCGCGTTCGTTGAGCTGGAAGATGACGCCGGCGGTCCAGTCGAGCAACACCGAGGACACCGCCTCGTCGCGGCCGGCCAGCGCCGGGCGCCGGTGCGGCGGCAGCGGCATCCCCACCTGCGGCGGCGGCGCCTCGCCCGCGTCCGCGGGCGCGACCACGACGAAGGCGCGCGCCGACTCGTAGCGGCTGGCGAGCCCGGTGGCCTCGGGCGACAGGTCCAGCTCGTAGAGCCAGTGGTCCGGGTAGAACCGCAGCCGGCGCACGCGGATCGCGCGCACCCGCAGCTGGCCGGTTTCGGCCGCGTGCGCGTCGTCCCGTCCGTCGTGCAGGGCGAAGGCGTCGCCATCGTGCGCCGGCAGGCCGGCCCGGATCATCGCCAGCGCGTCCGCCAGCTCGCCGGCTTCGAGGGGGGACCAGTCTTCGTGTTCCCAGAACATCGGGGTGCCGCGTGAGGAACTCGCGGGGAGGGGCCTGCGAGCGGGGGTTGCGGGAAGGGTGTGCGGGAAGAGTTTGCGAGGATGTCGCTGACGCTAAAGGGGAACGGGCGGGCGGTCAAGGAATCGGGGGGCCTGTCCGGCGGCGCTTGCCGAGCCGGCGAGGACCTTCAGCCGCGCCCCCCCGCCACGCGCCGCACCACCGACAGCGCGTGCACGCATGCCGCCGACGGGATCTGGTTGCGCCGCGTGAGCAGCGATACCCGCCGGATCCAGCGCAGCCACGGCACCCGCAGCACGGCGACCTCCTTGCGCCGGATCTCCGCGTCGATCAGGTCGCGCGGCAGGAAGCCCAGGAAGCGCCCGTTCCGGACCAGCTCGCGGCTGAGCAGCGCGGAGCCGGTCTCGACCGCGGCTTCGGGGACGGCCGCTTCCTGGGCGCGGAAGCGGGAGTCGAACTCGCGCCGCAGCACGCCGTCGCGCGGCACGAGCACCCAGGGGTGCTCGAGCAGGTCGGCGGGGGAGGGCTCGCGCTTGCGCGCCAGCGGGTGATGGCCGCTCGCGCAGGCCACGAACTCGTCGTCGAACAGGGCCTCGGCGCGCAGGTCGTGCAGGTCGGGGTGCTGGGTGTAGGTGGTGATCGCGAAGTCGATCGCGCCGGCGCGCAGCTCGGCCACCAGCGAGTCGACCAGCCCTTCGACGATGCGCACCTTGATCGCCTTGTCGGGCCGGCTGAGCGCGTCGATGACGGCCGGCACCAGGCGCACCAGCGCGGCGGGCGCCGCGCCGATGGCGACGCCGCCGCCGGGGCCGCCGCGCATCGCCTCGATCTCCTCGTGCGCCGACGCGACGTCGGCGAGGATGGTCCGGGTGCGCCGCAGCAGCGCTTCGCCGAACACCGTCGGGATGATGCCGCGGGGCGTGCGCTCGACCAGGCGGACCCGGAGCTTGCGCTCGAGCTTCCGGACGCTCTGGCTCAGCGCGGGCTGCGTGAGCCCGAGCTCGAGCGCCGCGCGCGCGAAGCTGCCGGCGGAGACCACGCGGGCGAACTGTTCCAGCGTCCGGAGCTCGAGGTTTGACATAAGCAAAATTTATATCAAAACAATCGCCGATGTATGGCACGCCAGACGGCCCGGAGGTCAAATCGGACCGATGCAGCCCGCCCCCCGAGATCGTGAGCCCCGGACGGGATTCGTTCCCGGAAGGCCCCGGATCGCCTACGAGGAGACGGGCGCCGGGGAGGCGGTCGTGTTCCTGCACGGGATCGGCGGGAACCGGACCAACTGGCGTGCGCAGCTCGCCTATTTCGGCCGCGCCTATCGCGCCGTCGCCTGGGACGCGCGTGGGTACGGCGACTCGGACGACTACGACGGCCCGTTCGAGTTCGCCCAGGTCAGCGACGACCTGCGCCGGCTGCTCGATGCGCTGGCCGTCGAGCAGGCCCACCTGGTGGGCCTCTCGATGGGCGGCCGGATCCTGATGGATTTCGCGGTCCGCCATGCGTCGCGGATCGCGTCGCTGACCATCGCGGCTTCCTTCCCGAGCTTCGGGCGGGCGTTGAGCCCGGCGCAGCGCGAGGAGTTCGTGCGCTTGCGCCTGGCGCCGGTCGAGGCCGGGCACGGGTTCGGCGACATGGCGCCGGCGCTGGCCGACGCGCTGCTGGGGCCGCACGCGTCGGCCGAGGCGCGCGCCGCGCTGCGCGCGAGCATCGGCTTGCTGCGCGCGCAGTCCTACGGCAAGGCGGTCACGGCGGCGGTGGGCTTCGATCGCATGGCCAGCCTCGGGTCCATCCGAGCGCCGGTCCAGTTGCTGTGCGGCCTGCACGACCGGCTGGTGCCCCCGGCGATGATGCACGAGGTCCAGGCCGCGATCCCGGGCGCCCGCTGCGCGACGCTGGACAGCGGCCATCTGCTGAACCTGGAATGCCCGGACGAGTTCAACCGCCTGGTCGCGGCGTTCATCGAGACCCGGCACCCCGGCCCCGGGCGGTCGTCGACGCAGTGCGCGACGCTTCCGCCGGCTCCCTCCGATCCGGCCGGTGCGGCCGGATAGCCCTTCGCCACGCTCGTTCCCTGCAGGAGAAAGCTGCCATGTTCACCCGATTCGCAGTCCTGGCCCTGTCGGTCTTCCTGGCCTCGGCGGCCGCGGCGGCCCCCCGGGTCGTCGCCATCACTTCGTTCGGCGAGCACCCCGCGTTGCAGGAGGTGATCGACGGGATGAAGGCGTCGATGGGCAAGCGCGGCTTCAAGGAGGGCCAGGACGTCGCCTACACCTTCACTCATGTCAACTGGGAACGGAACCTGATTCCCCAGATGCTCGGCAAGGTCGCCGCTGACCGGCCGGCGGTGATCGTCACGATCACCACGCCGGTGACCCAGACCGCGGTCCGGGCGATCGGCGAGAGCGGCATCCCGATCGTCTTCTCGGCGGTGCAGGACCCGGTGGTGGCCGGCGTCATTCCGAGCTGGACGTCGCCGTCGAAGATCATGACCGGGGCATCGAACCTGGTGGACATGGACGGAACCCTCGGTTTCATCAAGACGCTGCTGCCCGGCGCGAAGCGGCTCGGGCTGCCGTTCAATCCCGGCGACGATGCCGACAACGCGCTGCGCGCCCGCCTGGTGCAGTTCGCGCCCAAGCACGGCCTCGAGCTGGTGCCGGTGGCGGTCGACAACACCAACGACCTGCCCCAGCGGATGCAGGCCTTCGCCGGGAAGGTCGACGCGATCTACGTGATCCCGTCGAACCTGTTCCAGCCCGTGACCTCCCAGATCGCCGCGCTGACCGCCCGGATGAAGATCCCGACCTTCAACGGGCTGCCGGCGCCGATCGTCAAGGGCGAGATGCTCGGCAGCTATTCGGTCGACTGGAAGAGGATCGGCGAGAACACGGCGGCGATCGTCGAGCGCGTGCTCGGCGGAGCGAAGGTCTCCGACATCGCGCCGAGCGTGCCGACGCCGAACGATCACGCGATCGTGATCAGCCGCTCGCAGCTCGAGAAGCTCGGCGTGCCGCTGCCCGCCTCGCTGGCCAACTGCAACTGCCTGGTCAAGTAGCGGCCGGCTGCGCGATGCTGTCCCTGGCCGGGGTTCGCAAGACCTTCAACGCCGGCACGGCCAACGAGCGCCGCGCGCTGGCCGGGGTCGACCTGAGGCTGGCCGCCGGCGATTTCGCGGTCGTCATCGGCAGCAACGGCGCCGGCAAGTCCACCCTGCTCAACGTGGTGGCGGGCGAGGTGACGCCGGACGCGGGCCAGGTCGCGATCGACGGCAGGGAGATCACCGGGGTGGCGGCCCACCGGAGAAGCGGGCTGATCGCCCGGGTGTTCCAGGATCCCGCGCTCGGCACCGCGGCCGAGCTCACCGTCGAGGAGAACCTGGCGATCGCCGCCATGCGCGGCGGCGCGCGCGGGCTGCGCCGCGCCGTGAACGGGGAGCGGCTGGCGCGGTTCCGCCGCGAGCTGGCGGCGCTCGACCTGGGGCTGGAGGAGCGCCTGCGGGTGCGCGTGGACAGCCTCTCGGGCGGCCAGCGCCAGGCGCTCGCGCTGGTGATGGCGCTGCTCGTGGTGCCGAAGGTGCTGATCCTCGACGAGCACACCGCGGCCCTGGATCCGCGGACCGCCGCCGCGGTGATGGCGGCCACGGTCGCGGCCATCTCGCGCTCGCGGGTGACCACGTTGATGGTGACCCACAACATGCAGCATGCGATCGACTACGGAAACCGGTTGATCATGCTCGACGCGGGCCGGATCCTCTACGAGGCCTCCGGTCCGGAGAAAGCGGCGCTGACGGTGCCCGCCCTGGTCGAGCGCTTCGGCCTCAACCGCGACGAGGCGCTGTTGAACTAGCATGGACGTCCTGTCGTCGTTCCTGAACCTCTTTCCGGTCACGCTGGCGCAGGGCCTGCTCTACGGCCTGGTCGCGTTCGGCATCATGGTGCCGTTCCGGCTCCTGAACTTCCCCGATCTCTCGTGCGAGGGCTCGTTCCCGCTCGGCGGATGCCTGTGCGCGACGCTGCTCACCGCGCAGGTGGCGCCGGGCCTGGCCGTGGTGCTGGCGGTCGCGGCCGGTTTCGCGGCCGGATGCGTGACCGCCCTGATCCACCTGCGCCTGAAGATCAATACCCTGCTCGCGGGCATCCTGGTGGTGACGATGCTCTGGAGCATCGACCTGCGGATCATGGGCAAGTCGAACGTGCCGCTGTTCGCGCTCGACACCCTGTTCGATCTCCTCCACCCCGGTTTCACCCAGTCGGTCGCGGCCCAGGTCGTCGCCTGGGCGCTGCTCGCCGCCGGCTGCGTGGGACTCGCCGCCTGGCTGCTGCGCACCGACATCGGCCTGGCGTTCCGGGCGGTGGGCTCGAACGAGACCATGGCGCGCGCCCAGGGCATCGGCACCGCCGGCGCGATCGTCTTCGGCCTGGGGGCGGCCAACGCGCTGATCGCCTTCGCCGGCGCCACCGTCGCGCAGACCCAGGGCTACGCCGACGTCGCGATGGGCTTCGGGCTGCTGATCAACGGCCTGGCCGCCCTGATCATCGGCGAGGCGCTGGTCGGGCGCCGCTCGGTGCTGGCGCAGCTGGCGGCGCCGTTCCTGGGGTCGGTCGTCTACTATCAGGTGATATCGCTGGGCCTGGCCGCCGGCGTGCATCCGTCCGACCTGAAGCTGGTGACCGCGTTGTTCGTGCTGGCCACGCTCGGCGTGCCCGCGCTGCGCGGCGCGCGCAAGGGCGCCGCCTCGGATCGACGCCTGCGCGCGTGACGCCGGCTCCGGCGCCCCGGACGATTTCCCAGGAGAACCGACGTGAGCCCGAGCGCTGCGCCCTGCGCCTTCCGCCCCGAGCGCGCCCGCGATGCCTGAGTGGCTCGAGCTGATCCTGCGCTGGTTCCACGTGATGGCGGGCATCTCGTGGGTCGGCGGCTCGCTGTACCTGTTGTGGCTCGCGCGCGTGCTCGACGATCCCGAACGCGCACGGCGCGGAGAGTCCGGCGAGCCGTGGCTGGTGGACCTGAGCGGGGCCTTGCTGGTCGAGAAGCTGGGCTTCGACGCGAACGGCCAGGCGCGCACGCATCACTGGTTCAAGCGCGAGACCACGCTGACCTGGCTGAGCGGCTTCCTGCTGCTCGTCGCGGGCCCGCTGGCCGGGCTTTCGGGCGGCGGCTGGAGCGGCGGCTGGCGCGCGGCGCGCCCGGCCGGCGCCGCGACGCTCGCGCTGTTCGCGGCGGGCTGGATCGCCTACGACCGCCTGTGGTCGTCCCGGCTCGGGGCGCGGCCGCTGCTGGCCGGCGGGCTGTCGTTCGCCGTCCTGGCGGCGCTCGCCTGGGGCCTCGCCGCGGTCGTGCCGGGACGTGTCATGCATATCGTGATCGGCGCGCTGCTCGGGACGCTGATGGCGCTCAACGTCTGGTACCGGATCCTGCCCGGGCTGGGCGAGATGAGCGCGGCGCGGCGCGAGCGGCGCCGGCCCGACGAGCGGCGCTGCGCGCTCGCGCGCCTGCGCTCGGTGCACAACAGCTACCTGATGTTCCCGGTGGTGGTGCTGATGCTCGGCAACCATTTCCCGGCCTGGTACGGGCACCCTCTGAACTGGCTGGTCACGACCCTGGTGGTGCTCGCCTTCGTGTTCGCGCGGCATGTCGTGGCCACCGGGGGCGCCGGCAAGTGGGCGTTGCTGCCGGCGCTCTGGCTGTTCGCCGCCGCCGCGCTGGTCGTCGATCTCGGGGCGGGCCGCGCGGCACCGGACGCGGCCGGGGCGGTGCCGTTCTCCGCGGCGCGCGCGATCGTCTTCCAGCGCTGCCAGGGCTGTCATTCGAGCGTTCCGTCCGACCGCCGCCATGCCGGGCCCGCGGGCGGGATCGCCTTCGACGATCCGGCCGCGATCGCGGCGCTGGGCGCGCGCATTCGTGCGGTCACGACCGGATCGCGCACCATGCCGCCGCCCGGCGCCGCGGGCATGACCGAGGACGAGCGCGAACTGCTCGGGCGCTGGGTGGCGCAGGGCGCGCGGCTGGAACCGTAGTCGAAGCCGCTGTTGAAACGACAAGGAGCACCGATGCCGCGCATCTCGGTCGAGGTCGAAACCGTCGGGCAGGCGATCCTCGAGATGCTGCGTGCGCGCGGCATCGACTTCCTGTTCGGCAATGCATCGACGTCGATCATCGACGGCCTGGCGCGGCTGTCGGCGCTGGGGCGGCCGGGGCCGCGCGCGGTGACGGTGCCCCACGAGCAGGCGGCCGTCGCGATGGCGCACGGCTACTTCGCCTCGAGCGGCCGCATGCAGGCGGCGATCGTCTATTCCACCGTCGGCACCGCCAACGCCCTGGGGGCGATCATCAACGCCTCGCGCGCCCGCGTGCCGGTGCTGGTGCTGGCGGCGCGATCGGCGTTGAGCGACGACGGCGCCCGGCGCGGAGCCCGGGACATCCACGTGCAGTGGGCGCAGGAGAGCTTCGACCAGGGCGCGATGGTCCGGGAGTACGTCAAGTGGGACTACGAGCTGCGCGACGCGGACCAGGTCGAGGCGGTCATCGATCGCGCGATCGAGCGCGCGCTCGATCCGCCGCAGGGGCCGGTGTACCTGTCGCTGCCGCGCGACGTGCTCGCGCGGCCGCTGCGCGAGCTGGCGCTCGACCAGCCGTCGCGACGCGTCGCCGCGGGCCGGCGTCATCCGGACCCGGCCGGCATCGAGGCCGCGGCCGCGATTCTCGCGTCGGCCCGCCATCCGCTGATCGTCACCTCGGAGGCGGGCCGCGATCCCGCCGTCGTGGACGCGCTCGTCACCCTGTGCGATGCCGGGGCGATCCGGGTGATCGAGGCGAGCCCGGTCTACGCCAACTTCCCCGCGGCGCATCCGTCCCATGCCGGGTATGTGTTCGGTGCGCAGGTCCATCCCGAGGTCGCCGAGGCCGATGCGATCCTGGTGGTCGACTGCGACGTGCCCTGGTTCCCGGCGCGCTCGACGCTTCCCGAGGCGACGCGGGTGATCCACCTCGGGGTCGATCCGTTCTTCGGCCGCTACCCGATGCGCAACTACCGCTGCGACCTGGCGATCGCCGCCGAGCCCGCCGTGACGCTGCCGCTACTGGCGCAGGCGGTCCGGCAGCGCGCGGCCCCGCAGGTCGTCCGGGCGCGGCGCGAGGCCCTCGAGGGCCGGCACCGTGCGCAGCGCGCGGAATGGCTCGCCGCCACGCTCGCGGAACAGCACCGGCATCCCATCGGCTTCCAATGGGCGGCGCGCTGCGTCGCCGCGCTCGTGGACGAGCGCACGATCGTCGTCAACGAGTATCCGCTCGACCCGAGGGCCGCTCCGCCGGCGGGGCCCGGCCGCTACTTCGGCCCGTCGCATGCCGGCGGGCTGGGGTGGGGCTTCGGGGCCGCGCTCGGCGTCAAGGCCGCCGCGCCCGGGCATACGGTCATCGCGACGCTGGGCGACGGCTCGTACCTGTTCGGCGCGCCCGCCGCCTGCCACCTCGTCGCGCGCGCGCAGGACCTCCCGATCCTGACCGTGGTCTTCAACAACAGCGGCTGGGACGAGGTCGCCAAGAGCACGCTCAGCGTTCATCCGGACGGCTGGGCCGCGTCGAGCCCCGAGATGCCGATGGTGAGCCTGTCCCCGTCGCCGCGCTTCGAGGAGATCGTGCGAGCCTATGACGGGCATGGCGAGCGCGTGGAGTCGCCCGAGGCGCTGCCCGCGGCGCTCGAGCGCGCGCTGCGCGCGGTGCGCGGCGGGCAGCAGGCGCTGGTGAACATCGTGTGCCGGCGCTGAGGGCCGGTCCGGCCCGGTCGTTCCGGGTCCCGCCGGGCAGCGCGGCGCGCCGGTCCGGCATCCTGGACCGGGACCGAAGGCGCTATAGTGGCTGCGCTCCGCCGACCCGCACCGAGCGCCGATGCGATCCGGGGCTCGTGTTTCCGCCGGACCCGGAACGACCATGCAGACCCGACTCCTGATCCTTCTCGCCGGGGCGCTCGCGCTCGGCGCCTGCGCCACCGCGCCCCGCGTCGATCCCGTGTCGACGCCGCCGCGCGACGAGCGCCCGCTGCCCCGGACCGAGCGCGCGCCGACGCTGCCGATCAAGGGGTCGATGGCCTATCGCGAGCGCATCGCGCTGCCGCCCGACGCCAGCGCGGTCGTCGAGCTGCGCGAAGCGGGCGGGGCCGACGGCAGGGTGGTCGCCGAATACCGGTCGGCGCTGAAGGGCCGGCAGGTGCCGGTGGCGTTCGAGCTGAACGTCGATCGCGCGAAGCTCGCCGCGACCGCGCGCTATGCGCTGCGCGGCGCGATCCAGGTCGGCGGCCGCCCGGCCTGGACTACCGATCCGGTCGCGATCGATCCGTCCGCCGCGGCGATCGACGTCGGCCTGCTGCGGCTGGCGCGCCATGCGCCGATGGCCTTCGCGAGCACGCTGCGCTGCGGGGAGCGCAGCGTCACCATCGGCCACGTCGGCGAGCTGCTGCGCATGGAGACCGGCGGCGAGACCTTCGACCTGCGGCATGCCCGCTCCGCCTCGGGCGCGCGCTACGAGGCGGTCGGCGATCCCTCGACCACCTTCTGGTCGAAGGGCGACCGCGCGACGGTCGTGGTGCGCGGCCAGGTGTGGCCGGAATGCCTGGCCGCGCATGCGCCGCCGCTGCCGTTCCGGGCCACCGGCAACGAGCCCGGCTGGCGGCTCGACATCGATGCGCGGGTCATGGCGCTGCAGGCCGACGAGGGGCGCACCCGCGTCGAGGCGCCGACGCCGGTGGCCGAGCCGGGCGACGGCTTTTCGCGCTTTCGCGCGCCCGCCGCCGGCCTCGGGCTGGTGGCGACGATCTTCGAGCGGCGCTGCGTGGACTCGATGAGCGGCATGCCGTACCCGAACGCGGTCACGGTGACGTTCGGCACGCGCACGCTCGACGGCTGCGGCGGCGATCCCGCCGCGCTGCTGCAGGGCGCGGAATGGATGGTGGAAGACCTGGCCGGCGCCGGCATCGTCGACCGCTCGCGCGCGACGCTGGCGTTCTCCGCCGACGGGCGGGTCGCCGGCCGCGGCTCGTGCAACCGGTACACCGCCGGCTACGCGCTGACCGGCGAGACGCTCTCGATCACCAGGCCGGCATCGACGATGATGGCCTGCGCCCCCGCGCTGATGCAGCAGGAGCAGCGTTTCCTCGACCTGCTGGGGCAGGTGCGCCGCTTCTCGATCGACGCCCGGGGCGGGCTGGTGCTGCACGCCGCCGACGGCCGCACGATCACTGCGCGGCGGCCCTAGCCGGCGCGCCCGGGAGATCCCATGTCCGCTCCATCCGCGTCATCCGCGTCATCCGCGTCGTCCACGTCGTCCACGTCGTCCCCTTCATCCGCTCCGTCCCCGGCTTCCTCGCCGGCCGCCCCGGCGCACGCGGCCCGGATCGACCGGCCCGAGTTCGATGCCGTCGCGCCCGGCGTCGTCGCCGCGCTGCGCGCGCTCGGCGGCGCGGTCGACGACTCGGGGCTCGAGAAGCCGCTCACCGAGCTGATCAAGGTGCGCGCCTCGCAGCTCAACGGCTGCGCGTTCTGCCTGCGGTTTCACCTGGACCTGGCGCGCCGGCACGGCGTCGACGCCGCGAAGCTCGAGCTGTTGCCGGCCTGGCGCGAGGTCGCCGTCTACACCGCGCGCGAGCGCGCCGCGCTCGCCTGGACCGAGGCGCTCACCCGCCCCGGGCGCGCCGACGCGTCGGACGCCGCCTGGGCCCAGGTCCAGGCCGAGTTCTCGCGCGCGGAGAGCGCGTTCCTGACCGCCTCGATCGCCGCGATCAACGCCTGGAACCGGATCGCCGGCGGGCTGCAGTTCACGCCGCCGGCGCCGGCCGCCGGGCCGGGGCGATGAGCGTCGCGCCGGGGGGCCGGTGAGCGCGCCGGACGCCCGCGCCGCATGAGCGCGAACGGAGGCCGCGCGGCCCCGCAGCCCCTGGCGGGCCTGCGCGTGGTCGAGTTCACCCACATGGTGATGGGGCCGGCCTGCGGCATGGTGCTCGCCGACCTGGGCGCCGAGGTGATCAAGGTCGAGCCGATCGGCGGCGAGGCCACGCGTCGCCTGCTCGGGGCGGGGTCGGGCTTCTTCCCGATGTTCAACCGGAACAAGAAGAGCGTCTGCGTCGACTTGCGCCAGCCCGAGGGCGCCGAGGTCGCGCGGCGGCTGGCGGCCGGCGCCGACGTGGTGATCGAGAACTTCAAGCCGGGCGCGCTGGTCAAGTTCGGGCTCGACCACGCGTCGCTCGCGCGGCGCAACGAACGACTGGTCTACGTGAGCCACAAGGGCTTCCTGCCCGGCCCCTACGAGCACCGCACCGCGCTCGACGAGGTGGTGCAGATGATGGGCGGCCTCGCCTACATGACCGGCCGCCCCGGCGATCCGCTGCGCGCGGGCACCAGCGTCAACGACATCATGGGCGGCCTGTTCGGCGCGATCGGGGTGCTCGGCGCGCTGATCCAGCGCGGCATCACCGGCCGCGGCATGGAGGTGCAGTCGGCGCTGTTCGAGAACAACGTGTTCCTGGTCGGGCAGCACATGCTGCAGTACGCGCTCACCGGGCGCGCGCCGGCGCCGATGCCGGCGCGCGAAAGCCCGTGGGCGGTCTACGACGTGTTCACGGTGCAGGACGGCGAGCAGATCTTCCTCGCCGCCGTCAGCGACGCGCAGTTCGCGGTCTTCTGCGACATCCTCGGGTTCGGCGACCTGAAGGCCGATCCCGCCTATGCGACCAACAACGACCGCGTGCGCGCGCGCCCGACGCTGCTTCCGTTGCTGCGCGAGCGCCTGGCCGGTCGTCCGGCCGCGGAGCTGGCAACGCTGTTCGAGCGGGCCGGGCTGCCGTTCGCGCCGATCCGGCGGCCGGAGGATCTCTACGACGATCCGCACCTGCTCGCCACCGGCGGACTCGCCGCGATGACCGTGCCCGACGGCGAGCGCGCCGGACAGCGGGTGGGGACGACGCTGCTGCCGCTCGCCCTCCAGGGCGAACGCCTGCCGGTGCGGCTCGATCCGCCGCGCGTCGGCGCGCACACCGATGCCCTGCTCGCCGAGCTCGGCTACGACGCCGCGGCGATCGCCGCGCTGCGCGCGCAGCAAGCGGTGGCCTGAGGAACGGTCAGAACGCGGCGTCGACCCGGAACAGCACCAGCAGGCCCATGGCCGCGAAGATCGCCGCGGCGATCGCATGGACCAGCTTCATCGGGATCTTCGCCGCGAAGCGGTCACCGACGAACACCGCGGGCACGTCGGCGATCAACATGCCCAGCGTCGTGCCGATCACGACCAGGAGCGGGGTCGCGTAGTGCGCCGCCATCGCCACGGTGGCGATCTGGGTCTTGTCGCCCATCTCGGCCAGGAAGAACGTGGCCAGCGTCGCGCCGAAGACGCCGAGACGGCCCGCGGCCCGCGCCTCGTCGGCCTCGATCCGGTCGGGGATCAGCGTCCAGACCGCCATCGCGAGGAACGACAGGCCGAGCGCCCAGCGCAGCACCTCCGGGCTCGTCACCGAGGTGATCCAGGCGCCCAGCGCGCCGGCCAGCGCGTGGTTGGCCAGCGTTGCGCAGAGGATCCCCGCGACGATCGGCAGCGGCTTGCGGAAGCGCGCCGCCAGCACGAAGGCGAGCAGCTGCGTCTTGTCGCCGACCTCGGCAAGCGCGACGACCGAGGTCGAGACGAGCAGGGATTCCATGGGCTGCGGAGCATATCAGGGCCCGGCTGCGGCGGCCGCACGGGGGGCGCGGCCACTCGTCGCCGGATTGCCGCCGGACGGCGCGCTGCGCGCATCGCCGCGCCGGCCGCGCGCAGAATCGTCCCGGTCGAAAGGCGGCCCGCGCGCATCGTCCGGGCCGCCGTCCATGCCACCGGGAACGGTCGTGAGGATGCGTCTCCGATCCTGCATCGCGCTGCTGCTTCTGCTGTTCGGCCTCGCCTGCGCCGGCGCGGCCGGCGCCGCCGCGACGGTACGCGTCGTCGAGACCTGGCCGGCCGGCGATCCGGTCACGCTGCCGCGCGGCCGCGACTTCTTCCTGCGCATCGCCTATTCGAGCGACGAGCCGGTGCGCATCTGGGCCACGCCGTACTTCCGGGGCAAGCCCGCGAACGCCGGCCACAGCCCTTCGCCGCGCTACGTCGGCCAGGGCGAGATGCTGGGCTGGTTCTTCCTGATGCAGCCGGGCGCCGAGGTCGACGAGATCCGCATCACCGCGGGCGACGGCGGCACGCGCAGCACCCCGGTGGTCGCGGTGCACCGGGTGCGGGTCGTCGGCGGTGGCGAGCCGTCGGCCGGCGACACGCCGCCGGCGTGGGTGGCCGAGCTCGGCGAGCGCGCCCGCCTCGCGCAGCGACAGCAGGCCGAGAGCGCGCAGCGCGACGCGCCGGCCGGGGCCGGAGACGCGGCGCTGTTCGCCGGCTTCGCGGTGGCGGTGGTGGTCCTCGGGCTGCTCGGCATCGTCGCCCCGCTGTGGGCGCTGCGCCGCTGGGAGGGCGGCTGGCGCATCGCCGCGGCGATACCGGCGATCATGCTGGGCTTCGTGGTGCTGCGCATCGTCGTCGGCGTCATGCTCGACCCGAGGTCGCACAACCTCTGGCCGTTCGAGCTCCTGTTCGCGGGCGCGACCAGCGCCGGCGCGGTGGGGCTGCTGCGGATCCTGCGCGCGCTGTCGGGCGCGGGACGCGCCGCGTGACGCCGATGCTCGGCGCGCTGTTCCTGATCGCGATGGGGGCCGGCGTGCTCGCCGTCGGCTGGCGCGGCTACCAGGACGGCGAGCTGCCGGCCGGGTCCCACTTCCTGCGCGCCTGCCGGCCGGCCCGCGCGACCGACCCGATCGCGTTCCATTGCTTCCTGGCGCTGTACGGCTGCGCCGGTACCGCGCTCGCGGTATGGGGCCTGCTGGTGCTGGCCGGGCTGGCCCCGCCGCCGGCGTGGCGCTGACGCCGGTCGGCCTACTCCGGCCGGCTTCCGCCGGCCCCTGCCGGTTCCCGGCCGATCCCCGGCCGACCCCCGGCTCCCGCCGGCCTCCGTCCGACGGACATCGGGTTGAGCCACATCATTGGCGCCGTGCCCGCGCGGCGCGATCCTCGAAGGTTCCCACCATCAGGAACCCCTGCGCGGAGACGCCATGACCACGCTCGATGCCACCGCCCGTGAACTCCTCGAGAAAGCCGAGTTCGTCGCCATCGTCACGCAAGGGCCGGACGGCCCGCATCTGGTCGGCAACTGGGGCGACTACGCGCGCCGGATCGGCATCGACGACGGGCGCATCGTGCTCCCGGCCGGCCACTACGAGCGCACCGAGGAGAACCTCGGGCGCGATGCGCGGATCCAGCTGATGGTGGCGTCGCGCGCGGTGCGGGGATCACGCGGCCCCGGGCAGGGCGGCGTGATCCACGGCCGGGGCAGCGTGCAGGCCGACGGCGAGCTCGCGGCACGCGCGAAGGCGGCGTTTCCGTGGGCGCGCGGGGCGCTGGTGATCGAGGTCGAGCGCTGCGAGATGCAGCTCTGAGGCGCCCGGCGCTATCCGGCCGGCTTCAGCGGGAAGCGCGACATGTAGTCGCTCACCGCCCGCAGGTCGGCGTCGTCGTACGGCCGGATGACCCGCACCATCTTCGGGTTCGCGTTGCGCCGGACGCCGTCGCGGATCTCGGCGCCCTCGCGCAGCAGGTAGCGGTAGTGCTGGCCGGAGACGCGGGGGAAGAACTTCCCGGCATCGCCCTCGCCGGCGGCGCCGTGGCAGTCGATGCAGTCCCGGCGATACAGCGCCTCGCCGCGCGCGAGGCGGTCGCCGTCGCCCTTGCCGTTGTCCGGCGGGACCGGCAGGCGCTGCAGGAAGCTCGCGATGTCGGCGATGTCCTGCGGGCTGATCACGTGCCGGTCGGCGAAGGGCAGCATGCGCGGGTTGTGGCGGCGCCCGGCGCGCACGTCGGTCATCTGCTTGATGAGGACGGTGGCATGCTGGCCCGCCAGGCGCGGATAGGTGCCGTCGGGCCGCCCGAGCGCCTGCGCCCGGTGGCAGCCCTGGCAGATCTCGAAGGCGATCTCGCCGCGCAGCGGGTCGCCGGTGGCGCGCAGCGCCTGCAGCTTCTCCGCGTACATGTCGTTCCAGACGTAGCCGGTGGGCTCGCCGGGATCGGCGGCCGGGGGCGTCGAAGGCGCCATGCACCCGGCGAGCGCGGCCAGCACGGCGAGCAGCGCGGGACGGACTCTATTCACGCGAGCACTCCTGTTCGAATTCCGGGCTTGGGCGTCACAGCCCGGCGATGTATTCCGCGACTGCCTTCATCTCCGCCTCGCTCATGCGCTCGGCGAGCGCGCGCATGACGCGACCCCGGTCGTTGGTGCGCGTGCCGCTGTGGAACTGCTGCATCTGCTGCAGCGTGTACTCCCGGTGCTGTCCGGCCAGGCGCGGGAAGCGGGGGTTGCCGCGGCCGCCCTCCAGGTGGCAGCCCATGCATGCGGGCACCCCCGTGTCGGGATTGCCGTCGACGAAGATCTTCCGGCCGGTTTCGGCCAGCGCGCGGTCCTCGACCGTGCCGGGGGCCGGCTTCTGCGCGCTGTAGTGCGCGGCCAGCGGCTCGACGTCGGCCGCCGTCAGGTCGGCGACGACCGGCCCCATCACCTCGCTCCGGCGCCGGCCGTTCATGTAGTCGGCGAGCTGCTTGGCGATGTACTCGCGCTGCAGGCCGGCCAGCCTCGGAAAGGCGGGCACCGGGCCGTTGCCGTCGGCGCCGTGACAGGCCGCGCAGACCGTGGCCGCGAGTTCGCGCGCCCGCTCGGGGTCCGCGGAGGCGGGCAGGGCCGCCAGGGCGAGCAGCCCGATCGCCACGCGCCCGACCAGTGTGTGTGCCACCGCCGCCCCTTCAGAAGTCGAGTTTGACGAACATGCCCACCAGGAACGCCCGGTAGCGCTGCGGGCCGGCATCCAGGTAGGTCTGCTGGTTGGTGCCCGGCACCGGGTTCACGTCGACGCCGTCGTAGTGCCAGTCGCGGATCTTCCCGTCCTCGTGGCGCAGCATCAGCCGCAGCAGGAGGCGCTTGCCGAGCGGCACGACGAGGTTCGCCTCCAGGTTGTTCTGGATGAACCGAAGGTCGGGGAAGCCGTCGCCGGTGAGCGCCGGATTGACGTTGGCGATGCCGGAGCCGTAGAGATAGCGGATGCGCGAGCGCCCGGAGACATGGGTATAGGAGAGATCGAGCCGCCAGCGCCCGAAGTCGCGGTACAGGCCGAAGCCCAGCACGTCGTTGCGATCGCGATGGCCGGTCGACCAGCCGTTGGCCAGCGGGAACTGGGTGCTGCCGGCCTGGGCGCAGGCATCGAGCAGCGCCTGCGTGGCCGCCTGGCTCCCCGAGCCGCCGGCGGGGATGGCGCATGCCGTGCCGGGCTGGATGCCGGCCTGCGCCATCCGGCCGTTCTGGTAGGAATAGAAGCCGTAGACCGACAGCGCGGGCGACGCCTGCCAGTTCAGGTCCAGGTTCACCGAGGTCTGCTTCTGGTGGTCGGTGCGGCCGTACTCCGAATCGGGGTAGCGGGCATCCTTCCACTGCATCGACATGCCGGCGTCGAGGTCGTGGCGCAGCGCGTAGTTCAGGCGCGCATTCAGCAGGTTCTGGTCGCGGTCGGCCAGGTCGTACTTGCGCAGCTGCGCCAGCACGTGGATCCAGCTGTTGACGTTGCCCGCCGCGGTCGGCAGCGGCCCGAGCCCGGCGCTGTAGAACGCATGGTAGGGGTCGGAGATGTAGTCGCTGCCGCGCCGGCGCGCATGCTCGTAGGACACGCGCAGCGTGCCGCGCTCGAGGCTGCGGTTGACGTAGCCCAGCTTGAGCTTGTGCTCCCGGGTCTCCTTGCGCTCGCGATGCGCCCGGTCGAACTCCTCGCGCTCGAGCGAGGCGTTCAGCGCATTGTGGCGATCGAGCCGGTAGTCGCCGCCGAAGATGAACTGGGTCTGCGAGTATTCGAACGGGACGTTGCGGACGTTGATGTTGCCCGCGCTCGGCGTGACGCCGAGCGCCCGCACCGCCGCCGCGTTGCAGCCGGCGGCGAGATAGGCCGGCGTGTTGATCATCGCCGCGCCGCTGCCGTCGTTGGTGAGGCGCCCCCATTGTCCGGTGAGCGGGTTGCAGGCCCAGTACTCGGTCCGGTTGTCGGTCTCGTAGTGGCGCACCCGGCCCTTGAGGTCGAGGCGGGCGGTCGGCTTCAGGCTCAGGCCGAGGTCGAGCAGGCGCGTGTCGATGCGCGCGCCGGCGCGCTGCCGGCTCAGCGACGCCGTGGTGTCCCAGGCGCCGCCGGCCACGCCGTTGACCGTGGCGCCGGAGTACATCGTCGACGGGATCAGGCTGTCGTTCTGCCGCATCGTGCCGGCCGACACGAGCGCGGTGAAGCGGCCGTTGAAGAACCCCGGCAGGCGCCGCGCGTACTCGGCCCGGAGGTTCAGGGCATCGTTGTCGGGATGCAGGTCGAAGCGCCCCTGCGCGAACGCCCCGGTGCCGGCGCCGGCGGCGATGCCGTTGGCGGCCGCGACGAACAGCGGGTTCTCGAAGGTGAGCGTGTCCACGTCGTTGCGGAACAGCGAGGCCGAGACCTGGGCGTTGAAGCTGCTCAGCGCGTCGGCCCACTGGACGCCGGCGACCAGGTCGTGCGTCGTGTTGTCGACCGACTCGGGCAGCTCCACGCCGCCGGTGCCGCCGCCGCCGCCGAACACCGCCGCGAACGGCCGCGCGCCCTCGCGCTTCTCGTGCGTGTAGCTGGCGAAGAACTTCCACTCGGAAGCGAGGTTCATGTCGAGCCGCATGCCGCCCTTCTTGCGCACGATCCCCAGCTCGGAATAGGGGGTGGCGAGCGCCGCGGCGCGCAGGTCGGCGTTGGTCGTCGCGGCGTTCGTGTTGCCGCCCGGAACCAGGCCGTTCAGCCTGAGGTTCGCGCTCCCCGTGCCGCTCCACAGGTTGCGGTAGGTGCTGGTGAAGACGTGGGGGCTCTCGGTGTAGAAGGCCTTGACCTTCCAGTCGTTGTAGCGGCCGAACTGCAGCCCGTAGAACTGGTCGTCGAAGGTGGTGCCGCCGCCGAAGACCTCGATGAAGCGCGCGGCATCGGGTTTCTCGGCGCGCAGCTGGAAGCCGTTCAGGTAGGCGCCGTTGTCCAGGTCCTTGTAGGCCCGGAAGCCGGCGGCGCGCTCGTTGCCGCTGCCCAGGATCAGGCCCGCCTCCACCGACCCCGAGTACATCCAGCCCGAGGCGCTGCGGGTCGGCGTGCGCGGCGGCAGCGGATACGCGTGCAGCAGGCCGGTGGGGGTGCGCGGATCCGGCGTCTCGCCCATGCCGTCGGGGTCGCGGTCGCCGGCGGTGCGCACCGAGTGCGGGTTCAACTCGTTGCCGAGCGCCGTGTCGACGCCGACCCCGGAGTCTGCCGAGGCCGGCCCGGCCGCGAGCGACGCGAGGGCGGCCGCGACCCGCCAGGCCAGCGCGTTGCGACCGCGCCGGGAGGACGGCGCTGGCCGGGCGGCGTGCATCTGCATGGTGTTCGCTCCGGTCGGTCGGCGTTCAGCGCTGCAGGCGGGCGCCGGCGGGGTGGTTGCTGCCGTGGACCTGCGAGTGGCAGTTCTGGCAGGAGCGCCCGATGACCCGCTGGCTGGGCGTGCCGCCCGAGAGCGCCGAGGCCGCGGTCTGGTCGTTGCGGAAGAACTGCCCCGGATGGCCGATCGGCGGGCTGTGGCACTTCTGGCAGTGCATCGGCCGCGCTTCCTGCAGCAGCTTGTCGTGGTTCGAGCCGTGCGGGAGGTGACAGTTCAGGCAGTTCTCCCGGACCGGCGCGTGCTCCCAGATGAAAGGCCCCCGCCGTTCGGCGTGGCAGGCGTAGCAGACCTCGTTGACGCTGTCGGCCTTCAGCAGCGGCCGGGTGCTCGAGCCGTGCGGGTTGTGGCAGTCGGCACAGGACATCTTGCCCTCGGGCAAGGGCATGTGCGAGCGCTTGCGGAACTCCGCGCGCTGCTGCTGGTGGCACTGGTAACAGGTCTCGGAGATGCTCTGCCTGACCAGCAGGCCGCTGCCGGAGAGCCGCTGCATCGGGTTGTGGCAGTCGGCGCAGCCGACCTTGTTCTCGGCGTGGATCGAGTCCGGCCAGTGCAGACGGTTGCCGCCCTGGTGACAGCTCAGGCACTGGCCGTTCTGCGTCTCGACCGGCGTGCCCCAGGCCTTGGTGAAGCTGATGATCAGGCGCTTGTCGGTGGCGTTGCGCGCGTGGGCCGAGCCCGGCCCGTGACAGGCCTCGCAGACCTCGGCCTGCCTCCCGTTGCGGGGGTTGAGCCGGAACACCTTCGCGTGCAGCGTGTCCGAGAAGTGCCGCTGCTCCTGGCTGTGGCAGCTGCTGCAGACCTTCTCGCCGACATAGGTGGCCTCCGGCCGCTCCGCCGCGCCGGCATCGGCCGCCGCGGCGGGCAGGGGGCGGAGCGCGGTGAAGGCGGCTGTTGCGGCCACCGCAACGGCCGCGAGGATGCGCGCGACGGGCGGCCTGGACGGCGCCGGCGAGCGCCGCGGCCGACGGCCGCCGAACAGCGTTGTCACTGCCACGGAGCCCCTCCCCCGGAGGCGCTGCCGCGCCCCTCGCGTGTCTCGTGTTCTTCTATTTCCTACATTTTCAGTATAGGAACCGGGCGGAGGGGGCGCATTGCCTTATCGGGACCTCTTGCTTGATCGGAAGCGACATACCTGGCAGCGCGGCGCATCGAACGGCGTGTCGTCCGGGGGCGATCTCGCGTCGCTGCCGCGTCGCCGCACCTCGCTCGGCGATTCACCGAAGTGCTTGCGGAAGGCGCGGCTGAAATGCGCCGCGTCGCTGAATCCCCAGTCGAACGCGATCGCGCCGATCGGCCGCTGCACGGCGCGCACCCGCGCGAGCTCGCGATGGCAGTGCTCGAGCCGCTGCACCAGCACCCACTGCATCAGCGACATCGGCTCGTTCGCGAACAGCCGGTGGATCTGGCGCGTGGACAGGTGCACCGCGGCGGCCACGCGGCCCACGTCCAGGTCGGGATCGCGCAGCCGGGCCTGGGCGACTTTCAGGATCCGGCGGATCTTCGCGCGAGTGCGATGCTCGCAGTGCGGCGCGTCCTCGACCGCGCGACAGGCGACCGCGCCGGCCATGTGCACGATCGAGTCCGCGATCGATTTCGCGCTCGTCGCGTCGAGGGTCGCGTGCCGGCGCGCCAGCGCGGCGACATGGTCCAGGAACAGGGCGGGCGCGCCGTCCGTGGCCGGGATCGCCGCGCCCAGCGCGCGGTGTGCCTGCGGGAACAGCTCGACGAACTCGCGTTCCGGCATGGCGAGCAGCACGACGTGGGCCGGGCCGCGCAGCGCCAGTTCCAGCGGCTGGCCGGCCGGATAGAGACAGAGCTCGCCGGGGGCGACCGGATGGCTGCGCCCGCCCTGCCCGAGCAGCGCGGCCCCCTCCAGCATCGCCAGCGCGACGATCTCGGGGGCCGCGGCGTCCGGGCCGCAGTCCAGTGTCATCGAGGGTCCGGCGATCTCGACCACGCTCACCCGGTCGATGCGGTGGATCGCCAGCCGGGCCCGGAAGTCCGGCGCCGCGGACGGAGCGTCGCGCACCCGTACCCGGAGCAGGTCGCCGAGCGTGGATCGCCAGTACGCGAACCGGTGTTCCGGGGGTACCGAGCAGGTATCGACGAGAAACTCCACGGCGTCCGCTTCCCGAGTCGGCCCGGGCGGCCCCGAACGGTCCCGGTTCGCCGGATTGTCGCCGACCTCCGTGCAGCGTGGGGCATCGGTGGTGCCGGGGCGGTTGCCGGCGATGCCGGCGGATGCATGGAAGACCGCCGGGCGCGATCCGGGGACGAATCGATGCGGAGCCGTCCGAAACAGTGTCCGGAGTTCGGACGATTTCCCGCCCGCCATGATGACTGTATTTCATACATTCATCTCTTTCGGGGTAGCGTGAGCTTCGGGTATGACCGAAAATCAGGCGGATTCCCGGCCGGATCCCCGTGGCACGATGATTGCTGTCGTCCCGGCAAGCCCCGGCGTCCCCGTCCGGGCCGGAACCCTCACGAGGAGAGACTCCATGCAGCTTTTCCCGCTTCTGAAGCGTGCGGGCCGCTACGCGCTGCCGCTCGTCGCCGGCGCGATGCTGGGCGGCACCGCCGTCGCGAAGGACATCAAGATCGCCCACGTGTACTCGAAGACCGGCATGCTCCAGGCCTACGGTGCCCAGACGCAGACCGGCCTGCAGCTGGGCTTCGAGTACGCCACCGGCGGCACCATGGCCGTCAACGGACGCAAGATCGTCCTGATCGAGAAGGACGACCAGGGCAAGCCCGACGTGGGCAAGGCCCAGCTCCAGGCCGCCTATGCCGACGACAAGGTCGACCTGGCGATCGGCCCGAGCTCCTCGGGCGTGGCGCTGGCCCTGCTGCCGGTGGCCGAGGAGTACAAGAAGATCCTCCTGGTCGAGCCCGCGGTGGCCGATTCGATCACCGGCGACAAGTGGAACAAGTACATCTTCCGCACCGGCCGCAACTCGACGCAGGACGCGATCGCGAACGCGGTGGCGCTCGACAAGGACGGCGTGTCGATCGCGACGCTGGCGCAGGACTACGCGTTCGGCCGTGACGGCGTGAAGGCGTTCAAGGACGCGCTGAAGAAGGCGAAGATCGTCCACGAGGAATACCTGCCGATCAACACCACCGATTTCACCGCCGGCGCGCAGCGGCTGTTCGACGCGCTGAAGGACAAGCCGGGCCGCAAGGTGATCTGGATCGTCTGGGCCGGCGGCGGCAACCCGTTCAAGATCGCCGACCTCGACCCGAAACGCTACGGCATCGAGATCGCCACCGGCGGCAACATCCTGCCGGCGATGGCGGCCTACAAGGCGTTCCCGGGGATGGAAGGCGCCACCTACTACTACTTCGACATCCCGAAGAACCCGGCGAACAACTGGCTGATCACCGAGCACTACAAGCGCTTCAAGTCGCCGCCCGATTTCTTCACGGCGGGCGGCATGGCGGCGGCGATGGCGGTGGTCGAGGCGCTGAAGAAGACCGGCGGCGACACGAAGACCGACAAGCTGATCGCGACCATGGAAGGCATGAGCTTCGACACGCCGAAGGGGAAGATGACCTTCCGCAAGGAAGACCACCAGGCGATGCAGTCGATGTTCCACTTCCGCATCAAGAACGATCCGGCCTTCACCTGGGCGGTGCCCGAGCTGGTGCACGAGATCAAGCCGGAAGAGATGTCGGTCCCGGTCCGCAACAAGCGCTGATCGCCGCCCGATGACCCCGTCGCTCGAAACGCGCGGCCTGACGATCCGCTTCGGCGGCCATACGGCCGTCGATGCGGTGTCGTGCGCGTTCCGGCCCGGCACGCTGACCGCGATCGTCGGGCCGAACGGGGCGGGCAAGACCACCTATTTCAACCTGATCTCGGGCCAGCTCAAGGCGACGGCCGGCCAGGTGTACGTCGGCGGCGAGGACATCACCGCGCTGTCGGCGCCGCAGCGCACGCGGCGCGGGCTGGGTCGCGCGTTCCAGCTGACCAACCTGTTCCCGAACCTGAGCGTGCTCGAGAACGTGCGGCTGGCGATCCAGGCGCGGCGCGGGCTGGGACTGGGCCTGTGGTCGATCTGGTCGGACCACCGCGCACTGGTTGCCGAGGCCGAGGCGATCCTCGAGCGCATCGCGCTCGCGGCGCGGCGCGACGTGCCCGCGAGCAGTCTGCCGCACGGCGACCAGCGCAAGCTCGAGGTCGGCATCCTGCTCGCGCTCGAGCCGACCGTGTTCATGTTCGACGAGCCCACCGCGGGGATGAGCGTCGACGAGGTGCCGGTGATCCTCGACCTGATCCGCGAGATCAAGCGCGACGCGACGAAGACGATCCTGCTGGTGGAGCACAAGATGGACGTGGTCCGGGAGCTGTCGGACCGGATCATCGTCCTGCACAACGGCCGGCTCGCGGCCGACGGCGTCCCCGCCGAGGTGATCGCCTCGCCGGTGGTGCAGCAGGCCTACCTCGGCATGTCGGCCGACGACGAGGAGGCGCAGACCGCATGAGCCTCGCTCCGCAAGCCGGGGCCGCCGGCGCGGATGCGGCGCCGGGCGCGGCGCCGCTGCTCGCGCTGGCCGGCGTGCACACGCACATCGGCGCGTACCACATCCTGCACGGCGTCGACCTCGAGGTGCCGGCGGGCCGCACCACGATGCTGCTCGGGCGCAACGGCGCCGGCAAGACGACCACGCTGCGCACGATCATGGGCCTGTGGGCCGCGTCGGCCGGCAGCATCCGCTTCGACGGGCAGGACATCGCGCAGCGGCCGACACCGGAGATCGCCCAGGCGGGCATCGCCTACGTGCCCGAGAACATGGGGATCTTCGCCGACCTGACGGTGCGCGAGAACATGGTGCTCGCGGCGCGCGGCGCGCGCGATGCCGCCGCGATCGACGCCGAGCGGCTGCGCTGGATCTTCGACCTGTTCCCGGCCATGAAGAAGTTCTGGAACCATCCGGCCGGCCTGCTCTCGGGCGGCCAGAAGCAGATGCTCGCGGTCTCGCGCGCGATCGTCGAGCCGCGCAAGCTGATCCTCGTCGACGAGCCGACCAAGGGGCTGGCGCCCTCGATCGTGCGCAACATGCTGGCGGCGTTCCGCCAGCTCAAGGCCGCCGGCGCCACGATCCTGCTGGTCGAGCAGAACTTCGCGTTCGCGCGCGAGCTGGGCGACGCGGTCGCGGTGATGGACGACGGCCGCGTCGTGCACCGGGGATCGATGGCCGCGCTCGCCGCGGACGAGGCGCTCCAGTCCCGCCTGCTCGGGCTGTCGCTGGGGGCGCACCAATGAGCGCCGACCGCCTGCCGCTGCTGCTGGTGCCGCTGCTCGCGCTGGTGGCGCTGCCGCTGGTCGGCAGCCTGCCGACCTGGGCCACGCTGACCGTCGCCGGGCTGGCGATGGGGATGATCATCTTCATCATCGCCTCGGGCCTGACCCTGGTGTTCGGCCTGATGGACGTGCTGAACTTCGGCCACGGCGTGTTCATCGCGCTGGGCGCGTTCGTCGCCGTGTCGGTGCTCGCGCCGATGGGCGGCCTGACCGGCTCGAGCTCGATGGCCGTGAACCTGGTCGCGGTGGGCGCCGCGATGCTGGTGGCGATGGCGATCGCCGGCGCGATCGGCTACCTGTTCGAGCGGCTGATCGTGCGGCCGGTCTACGGCCAGCACCTGAAGCAGATCCTGATCACGATGGGCGGCATGATCATCGGCGAAGAGCTGATCAAGGTGATCTGGGGGCCGGACCAGATCCCGCTGCCGCTGCCCGAGGGGCTGCGCGGCTCCTACCTGATCGGCGACGCCGCGATCGAGAAGTACCGGGTGGTCGCGGTGCTGGTCGGGCTGGCGGTGTTCCTCGCGATGCTCCACGTGCTGGGCCGCACCAAGATCGGCCTGCTGATCCGCGCGGGCGTGCAGGACCGGGAGATGGTCGAGAGCCTGGGCTACCGGATCCGGCGCCTGTTCATCGGCGTGTTCGTCGCCGGCTCCGCGCTGGCGGGCCTGGGCGGCGTGATGTGGGGGCTCTATCAGCAGAGCGTCATCCCGCAGATGGGCGCGCAGGTCAACATCCTGATCTTCATCGTCATCATCATCGGCGGGCTCGGCTCCGCCGGCGGCTGCTTCGTCGGCGCGCTGCTGGTCGGGCTGATGGCGAACTACACCGGCTTCCTCGCGCCCAAGGTGGCGCTGTTCTCCAACATCCTGCTGATGGTGGCGATCCTGCTGTGGCGCCCGCAGGGCCTCTATCCGGTGGCGAAGCGATGATGCGCCGCCTGCTCTCGGCCGACTATCCGCGCAGCCGCCTGGTGGCGGCGCTGCTGCTGGCGATCCTGGTCGCGCTGGCCCTGGCGCCGTTCCTCTTCCCCGGCGCCCGCTCGCTCGCGGTGGCGGCCAAGGTGCTGGTGTTCATCCTGCTCGTGGCCAGCTACGACCTGCTGCTCGGCTATACCGGCATCGTCTCGTTCGCGCACACGATGTTCTTCGGCATCGGCGCCTACGGCATCGCGATCGCGAGCACGCGCATGGGGCCGGGCTGGGACGCGGTGGCGGTCGGGCTGCTCGGCGCGATGGCGCTCTCGGCGGTCCTGGCGCTGGTGATCGGCCTGTTCAGCCTGCGCGTGAAGGCGATCTTCTTCGCGATGATCACGCTCGCGGTGGCGGCGGCGTTCCAGACGCTGGCCTCGCAGCTCTCCGGGCTCACCGGCGGCGAGGACGGCCTCACCTTCAAGGCGCCCGAGGTGCTGCAGCCGTCGTTCGAGCTGCTCGAGGACACCGTGCTCGGCGTGTCGATCGACGGGCGCCTGCTGACCTACTACCTGCTGTTCTTCGTGGTCCTGGCGCTGTTCCTGGTGCTGCTGCGCATCGTCAACTCGCCGTTCGGGCGCGTGCTGCAGGCGATCCGCGAGAACGACTTCCGCGCCGAGGCGCTGGGCTACCGCACCGTGGTGTTCCGGACGCTCTCGACGGTGCTCGCCGCGGTGTTCGCGACCGTCGCGGGCGCGCTGCTCGCGATCTGGCTGCGCTACAACGGCCCCGACACCACGCTGTCGTTCGAGATCATGCTCGACACGCTGCTGATCGTGGTGATCGGGGGCATGGGCACGATGTACGGCGCGGTGATCGGCAGCGCGCTGTTCGTGTTCGCGCAGAGCTACCTGCAGGACCTGATGGGCTGGATCTCCGGCGGCCTGTCGGCGGTCCCGCTCGCGGCCGCGCTGTTCTCGCCCGACCGTTGGCTGCTCTGGCTCGGCGTGCTGTTCGTGCTGTCGGTCTACTACTTCCCGACCGGCGTGGTCGGCCGGCTGCGGGCGCGGGCGCTCGCGCGGGGGCGGCCGTGAACGCGCGTCCGCCCCTGGTGCGCCTGTCGCACGCGGGCGCCGTCGCCACGCTGACGCTCGCGCGGCCCGCGATGCGCAACGCGCTGGTGCCCGACCTGCTGCTCGACCTGTGCGTGGCGCTCGAGGAGGTCGGCCGCCGCGGCGAGACGCGCGCGGTGGTCCTCGCCGCCGACGGCGACGCGTTCTCGATCGGCGGCGACATGCGCCGCTTCGCGCTCGAGATGCAGGGGCGCGCGCTCGAGACCTACTCGGCCGAGCTGGTCGGCCTGCTGAACCAGTCGATCCTCTCGCTGCTGAGGCTGCCCCAGCCGGTGGTCGCCGCGGTGAACGGCCTGGTGACCGGCGGCTCGTTCGGCCTGATGCTGGCGAGCGACGTCGTGGTGGCGGCCGACGACGCCGCCTTCAAGGCGCACTACGCGAGCGCCGGCTTCACGCCCGACGGCGGCTGGACCGCGCTGCTGCCCGCGCTGGTGGGCCGGCGCCGCGCCGCCGACTGCGTGCTGCTGAACCGCACGCTCGGCGCGCCGGAGGCGCATGCCTGGGGACTGGTCACGCAGCTCGCGCCGCGCGAGCAGGTGGCGGCGCAGGCGCGCGCGGTCGCGCAGCGCATCGCCGCCTCGCCCGCGGTGACCATGCGCGCGGGCAAGCGGCTGCTGTCCGGCGATCTCGACGCCGTCGAGCGCGCGCTCGAGGCCGAGCGCCAGCAGTTCGTCGCGGCGATCGGCGGCGCCGAGGCCCGCGACGGCGTCGCGCGCTTCCTGCGCACTTTCACCGGCTATCCCGACGAGGCGCCGGCGCAGCGCGCCTGAGCGCCAGGGGCGAGCAGCGAGCGGGCCATGTACGTCGTCGACTGGCTGCACAAGCAGGCGCTGCTCCACCCCGACAAGCCGGCGCTGGTCGACAGCGCCAGCGGCGCGGCGCGCAGCTATCGCGAGGTCGACGCGCGCGCGAGCCGCTTCGCGGAGCTGCTGACCGCGCGCTGGAACCTCGCGCCCGGCGCGCGCGTCGCCGTGCTGGCCGGCAACTCGCCCGACTACCTGGAGATGCTCTACGGCTGCGCCAAGGCGGGCATGGTCATGGTGTGCCTGAACTGGCGGCTGCCGGCCGGCGAGCTCGGGCCGATCGTCGACGACGCCGGGCCGTCGGCCTTCGTCTGCGCGGAGGAGTTCCTGGCGGTCGCCGCGGCGCTGCTCGCGGGCCGCCCGGCCCTGCCGGGGCTGGTCCTGCGCGGCACCCCGGGCGCGCTGCCGGTGCGGCCGGCGCCCGGCACGCCGGCCGGCGGGCAG
>JBDHRX010000167.1:0-5281 GCA_039807785.1 Burkholderiaceae bacterium | reverse complement strand
CGGCACGCCGGCCGGCGGGCAGCGTGCCCTGGCCGGCTGGCCCGACTACGAGACCGCGCTCGCGGCCTGCAGCGGGCGCGTGCGCGAGATGCCGTGCCGCTCGATGGACGAGGCCTGGTACCTGCTCTACACCTCGGGCACCACCGGGCGGCCGAAGGGCGTGATCCAGACCTACGGGATGGCGTTCTTCAACGCCGTGCACGCGATGCTCGCGACCCGGCTCTCGGGCGACGACGTGCTGCTGGCCGCGCTGCCGTTCTTCCACACCGGCGGGCTGAACCTCTACGCCAACCCGATCCTGTTCGCCGGCGGAACGGTGGTCGTGATGCGCCAGTTCGATGCCGGCGAGGCGCTGCGCTGGCTGGAGACCCGGGTCACGCAGTTCCTCGGCGTGCCGGCGGTGTACCTGTTCATCGCGCAGCATCCGCGCTTCGCCGAGGCGCGCTTCGCCCGGATGCGCCACTGGTCGGCCGGCGGCTCGCCGATGCCGCTGGCGCTGCTGGAGACCTGGGCCGGGAAGGGCGTGACCATCTGCTTCGGTTTCGGCATGACCGAGACCGGCCCCACCGTGTTCATCCCCGACGCGGCGACCGCCCGGGCCAAGCCGGGCAGCGTCGGCAAGCCGGTCGGCACGATGCTCACGCGGGTGGTCGACCCGCAGGGGCGCGACTGCGCGCCGGACCAGCGCGGCGAGCTGCTGGTGAAGGGGCCGGGCGTGACCCCCGGCTACTGGAACGACGCGCCGGCCACGCAGGCGGCGATCCGCGACGGCTGGCTGCACACCGGTGACGTCGCCTACGTCGATGCCGACGGCGACTACTGGATCGTCGACCGGCTGAAGGACATGTTCATCTCGGGCGGCGAGAACGTCTATCCGGCCGAGGTCGAGAACCTGCTCTACCGGATGCCGGGCGTCGCCGAGGCGGCGGTGGTCGGCGTCCCGGACCCGAAGTGGGTCGAGGTCGGGCTCGCGGTGATCGTGCTCGAGCCGGGCGCGTGGCTCGACGAGGCCTCGGTGCAGGCGTACTGCCGCGAGCGGCTCGCGGGCTACAAGGTGCCGCGCCATGTCCGCTTCGCCGACGCGCTGCCGCGCACGCCGGCGGGCAAGGTCGAGAAACCGGCGCTGCGGCGGCGCTACGGAGGCGCGGCGTGAGCGGCGGGACGGGGGGCGGGATGAGCGGCGGAATGGGCACCGGCAAGGGCACCGGCAAGGGCACCGGGATGGGCGCCGGCACCGGCACGGACGTGGAGCCGAAGCGCATCGTGACCCAGCGCGACTTCGACCGCTTCGCGGCGCTGTCGCTCGACGACAATCCGATCCACTGCGATCCGGCGTTCGCGCGCGGCACGCATTTCGGCGCGACCGTCGCGCACGGGATGTTCCTCTACGGGCTGATCTGCGCCGCGTTGACTCGGCGCCTGGGCGCGCCCTGGCTGCCGGTCGCGCAGACGCTGATGTTCCCGGCGCCGACCTTCGCCGGCGACGCCGTCGAGATCCGCGCGAGCGCGCGCGAGAACCCGCAGGCGTTCGACGTCGGTGTCGCGGTCGAGCGCGGAGGGCGCGCGGTCGACACCGCGATCGGCGAGGCGCTGCTGCGCCGGATGGATCCGGTCGGCGGCCCGGCGCCGGACGATGCGCCGGACACGCTCCCGCTGGGCACCGGGCCGGATACCCTGCCTCTGCCGGGGCGGCGTGATCCCGGCGCGCCGGCGTTCGGCCTCGAGCTCGGCCAGCGAGCCAAGGCGACGCGCCGCTTCGAGGCCGGCGACCTCGACGCGTACGCCGACCTGTGCGGCGACGCGAACCCGCTGGTCGTCGAGACGCGGGCGGCGCAGCGCGCGGGGCTGCCGGCGCGCGTGGTGCCCGCGCCCCTGCTCGCGGGCATGTTCTCGGACCTGCTCGGCACCAAGCTGCCGGGACGCGGGACCGGCTGGATGAAGCAGTCGCTGCGCTTCCTGAGGCCGGCCCATCCCGGCCAGGTGTTGCAGGCGATGGTCGAGGTCGTGCGCGTGCGGCCCGGCAAGCAGCTGGTGAACCTGCGCAGCGCCGTGCGCGACGTCAGCGGGGCATTGCTGGTCGACGGCGAGGCGCTGGTGCTGGTGCGCGACCTCGCCCGCGACTGACGGCGGCCGCGCGCAGCGCGCCGGCCCGTTCGGGCGCCGGCCCGCCGGCGCGGTTCACGCGTTCCACTGCACGATCGCGTCCAGCGGCAGCCGCTCCAGGTCGGGCACCTGCGCATCGAGGCGCGGATAGCCCACCGGCATCACCAGCACCGCCTTCTCGTTCGGTCCGCGCCCCAGCGTCTCGCGCAGGAAGCCCATCGGGTTCGGCGTGTGCGTGAGTGTCACCAGCCCCATCATGTGGATCGCCGCGACGAACAGGCCGGCGGCGATGCCCACGCTCTCGTCGACGTAGTAGTTCTTGCGGTGCGAGCCGTCGGGCCGCAGGCCGTACTTCTCGGCGAACAGCACCACCAGCCACGGCGCGTCGGTGAGGTGCGTCTTCACGTGATCGGTGCCGAGCGGATGCAGCGCCTCGCGCCACTCGTCGGTCATGCGTTCGGTGTAGGTCTTCAGCTCTTCCACCTCGGCGGCCTCGCGGACCCGGGCCTTCAGCGCGGGATCGTCGATCGCGACGAAGCGCCACGGCTGGCGGTGCGCGCCCGACGGCGCCGTGCCCGCGGTGAGGATCGCCAGCTCGATCAGCCGGCGCGGCACCGGGTCGGTGGCGAAATGCCGGGTGGTGCGCCGGCGCGCCATCGTGCGATAGAAGGCTTCGGCGCGCGCCAGCATCTGCGGCGCGTCGGCGCGCACGTAGTCGGGCAGCGGCACGAAGCGCGGCGCGGGCAGGTGGCGGGTCAGGGCCTTGTAGGCGGGCTCGGCGGGAGCGCCGGCGTCGGAAAGCGTGGTGTCGTCGCGGGACATGGTGGCTCGGCTGCGGTGGCGGGGATCGACGGTCTCCGGGCGCTCCGGATCCGGAGCGGGCGCGGGCGTGCCCCCGCGAGGCCGAGTATCGCGCAGCGCACGCGCGTCCGGAACCCGTGCATGCCCGGAGCCTCGCCCGCCGGTACCGCCGTCCCGCCGTCTGCTACGCTGGCAGGGTGCCGGGAGGCGCGCAGGCGCGCGTCCCGGACAGCGAGGATGCAGATGGCCGTCACCGCCCCCCAGCCGGCGCTCTTCTACGGGCACGGCAGCCCGATGAACACGCTGGAGTCGAACCGGCACACCGAGGCCTGGCGTCGCAGCGCCGCGCTCGGGCCGCGGCCGCGCGCGATCCTCGCGATCTCGGCGCACTGGTACGTCGAGGAAACCGCGGTGACCGCGATGGCCCGCCCGCGGACGATCCACGATTTCCACGGCTTTCCGCCGGCGCTGCACGCGTTCGACTATCCGGCGCCCGGCGATCCCGCGCTGGCCGAGCGGATCCGGGCGCTGCTGGCGCCGCTTCCGGTGCGGGCCGACCCGGACGGCTGGGGGCTCGACCACGGCACCTGGTCGGTCCTCGCGCACGTCTACCCGGAGGCCGACGTGCCGGTGGTGCAGCTGAGCCTCGACGCGCGCCGCGACGCGGCGTTCCACCATGCGCTCGGCCGCGGCCTGGCGGCGCTGCGCGACGAAGGGGTGCGGATCGTGGGCAGCGGCAACGCGGTGCATCACCTCGGGCGGCTGGCGCGCCATCCGGACGCGCCGCCCCACGCCTGGGCACTCGAGTTCGAGGCGCGGGTGCGCGATGCCGTGCTGCGCGACGAGCCGGAACCACTGGTCGACTACCACCGGTTCGGCGCGCCGGCCCGGGCCTCGGTGCCGACCCCCGAGCACTACCTGCCGATGCTGGTGGTGCTCGGCGCGCGCCGGCCGGACGACCGGGCCGCGATCCTCACCGAGGGCATCGAGCTGGGCTCGATCGGGATGCTGTCGTTCGCGCTCGATCGCGCGCCGGCCTGACCCCCGGCCCTTCCTTCGGCTGCGCGGTCTTCGGCTGCGCGGTCTTCGGCTGCGTGGTCTTCGGCTGCGTGGTCTTCGGCTGCGCGGCTACTTCAGCGCCGCGAGCATGTGCTCGACCGCGGCGCGCACCTGCGCGTCGCTCAGGTTGCCGTGGCCGCCGCGCGGCGGCATGGCGCGCAGGCCCTCGATCGCATGCTTGACCAGGGTGTCCTCGCCGGCGGCGACGCGCGCCGCCCATCCGGCCTTGTCGCCCGTCTTCGGCGCGCCGGCCACGCCGGTGGCGTGACAGACCATGCAGGCGGTGTCGTAGACCTTCTTGCCTTCGGCGGCGGAGGCCGAGGCGGTCGGTGCCGGCGCGGCAGCGGCCGGCGCCGCGGCGGGGGGCGTTGCCGCGGCCGGAGCCGGAGCGGGGGCCGTCGCGGCCGCAGCCGGAGCCGCCGCCTCGGCCGGCTTCGCCGCGGCGTCCTTCGCCGCCTTCGGCTCCTCGAACTTGCCGCCCGCCTGGTTCGCCATGTAGACCACGGCCCGCTTGATCTCGGTATCGCTGAAGTCGCCGCCGCCCTGCGGGGCCATCGCGCCCTTGCCCTTGAGCGCCGCGTCGGTCAGCGCCTGCAGGCCGGTCTTGATGCGCGCGCTCCAGGCGGCGGTGTCGCCCAGCTTGGGCGCGCCCGCGACGCCCGAGGCATGACAGGCCGTGCACTGCGCCTGGTAGACCGCCTCGCCGGATTTCAGCGCGCCGCCGGCGCCGGCCTCGCGCAGCTCGAACCCGGCCACCGGCTGGATGCGCGCCTCGATCGCTTCCGGCGCCATGGCGTCGGTGCCCGCGCCGGTGCGCGTGCTGGTGCCGACCAGCTTCACGAAGAGCACGATGACCAGGATCGGGACGACGAAGGCGAGCACGACCACGGTGATCAGTTGCCGGGGGGTCTTGATGAATGCCTGGTGTTCGTCGCTCATGCTGGCGCAGCCGGTTGGGAAGCGAAGCTCGGAATTATATCCGCACCGAACTTCCCGCTGCCGGCCGGCCGCCGTGCCCGCGCGGGTGTCGCGGCGCCGCTGCGCTAGACTGCCGCGCGTGAAGACCATGATCCGGATCGCGGTGGCCTGGCTGCTCGCGCTGGCGCTGCCCGCCCAGGGCCTGGCCGCCGTCGCGATGCTGTCCTGCGCGCCGGGTCACGCGCGCATGGCGCAAGCGGCCGCGAACGCCGCGGCCCCCGCGCGCGATGCGCATTCCGGTCTGCATGATTCCACCCCTGGCGATGCGGCCGGCCTGTCCGTCCCCGGCGACATGGCCGGCGCGCCGGCCCCCGGTGACGCGGCCGGCGCGTCCGCCGAC
>JBDHRX010000166.1:0-5381 GCA_039807785.1 Burkholderiaceae bacterium | reverse complement strand
CGCGCGACCGGCGCGGCGCCGGGCACCGCCTCGCGGGCGGCGCGCTCGGCCAGCCGGGTACGGTCCCGCACCTCGCCGGCCAGCTGGCCGCAGGCCGCGTCGATGTCGTCGCCACGCGTGCGCCGCACGGTCGTGACGATGCCCGCATCGGCCAGTCGCTGCGCGAAGCGCCGGATCCGCTCCGGCGGCGAACGCCGCAGGCCGGCATGCGGGAACGGATTGAACGGAATCAGGTTGAACTTGCACGGCACGTCGCGCACCAGCGCCAGCAGCTGCTCGGCATGGCGATCGCCGTCGTTGACGCCGTCGAGCATGACGTACTCGAAGGTGATGAAGTCGCGCGGAGCGCGCTCGAGGTAGCGCCGGCACGCGTCCATCAGCTCGGCCAGCGGATACTTGCGGTTCAGCGGCACCAGCCGGTCGCGCAGCAGGTCGTCGGGCGCGTGCAGCGACACCGCCAGGGCCACCGGGCAGTCGTCGCGCAGCCGGTCGATCATCGGGACGACCCCGGACGTCGAGACGGTCACGCGGCGTCGCGACAGGCCGTAGGCATCGTCGTCGAGCAGGATGCGCAGCGCCGTGAGCGTGGCGGCATAGTTCTGCAGCGGCTCGCCCATGCCCATGAACACCACGTTGGTGATCGGGCGCTCGCCACGGGCGCGCCGGACCGGATCGCCGGCGCCGAGCGCGCGCTGCGCATGCCAGAGCTGGCCGACGATCTCGTGCGTCTCGAGGTTGCGCGCGAAGCCCTGCTTGCCGGTCGAGCAGAACAGGCAGTTGACCGCGCACCCGGCCTGGGTCGAGATGCACAGCGTGCCGCGATCGGCTTCCGGGATGTAGACCGTCTCGATCGCGTTGCCCGCGCCGACGTCGAGCAGCCACTTGCGGGTGCCGTCGTCCGAGCGGTTGTCCGCGACGACCCGCGGCGCGGCCACCCGGGCCACGCCGCCCAGCTGCTCGCGGAACGCCCGCGCCAGGTCGGTCATCGCATCGAAATCGTGCGCGCCGCGCTGATGGATCCAGCGCATCAGCTGGCGGGCACGAAACGGCTTCTGCCCCCAGTCGGCGCATCGGCGCGCCAGCCCGTCGGCATCGAGGCCCAGCAACTCGACGATCTCGCTCATCCGGTCTTGCTCGCGGTCTCGCTCGTCATGGGCGCCGCAACAGGCGCCCGCCAGCTTAACGCGAATGCACGTCCAGCGCGGCAAAGAAGAACGCCACCTCGGCCTGCGCGGTCTCGGCGCCGTCGGAACCGTGCACCGCGTTGGCGTCGATGCTGTCGGCGAAGTCGGCGCGGATGGTGCCGGGGGCCGCCTTCCTGGGGTCGGTGGCGCCCATCAGGTCACGGTTCTTCTGGATCGCGCCCTCGCCCTCGAGCACCTGGATCATGACCGGCCCGGAGGTCATGAACGCGACCAGGTCGCCGAAGAACGGACGCTCCCTGTGGACCGCGTAGAAAGCCCCGGCCTGCTCGCGGGACAAATGCATCATCCGCGCGGCGATGACTTTCAGGCCGGCGCCTTCGAAGCGCGAATAGATCTGGCCGATGACGTTCTTGGCGACGGCATCCGGCTTGATGATGGAGAGGGTCCGTTCGACAGCCATGTGCTTTCCCGAGGTCGGAAGTGATGATGATGATGAAAACGAAGCCAGCCGTTGACAGCGCGCCCGCAACCCGGGCATCGGTCCCGGCGCGCCCGCGGACGGGCCCGAAGCGCTCGGCGGGATCCGGGCAGCCGATCAGGGCTTCGCGGAATATCCAGCAAGAATATCCAGCAAAATGAGTGACTTGCGCCACTTAATGATGCCGGTTTCTTATGAGTCGGCCAATCTGTAAGTTTAGCATAGCCAGGTGACAAAAACGCTGTACCGGGCAAGCGCCCGCTGGCATGATGCCGGACGTTGCGAGGCGAGCACTTCGTCCGCATATCCGGTCGAGGCTTACCGGCCGCCGACGGCCGATTTTCTGGAGGCATGGACGCATGGCATACGAACAAGATCGACTGGCACCCCGCGGGTTCGGCCCGGCGGGCGGTGTCCTCGGGACCGCCACCCGCAACCGGGTGCTGCGCAACACCTACTGGCTGCTGGCGCTGTCGATGGTCCCGACGGTCCTGGGCGCCTGGATCGGCGTGCAGACCGGCTTCAGCTTCTTCGCCGGCTCGCCGTTCGTCGGCCTGATGGTGTTCCTGGGCGTGGCGTTCGGGTTCTTCTTCGCCATCGAGCGCTTCAAGAACAGCGGCATCGGCGTGGTCCTGCTGCTCGGCTTCACCTTCTTCATGGGGCTGATGCTGTCGCGCCTGATCGGCGCGGTGCTCGGCTTCTCGAACGGAGCGAGCCTGGTCATGACCGCGTTCGGCGGCACCGCGGCGATCTTCGCCGTGATGGCCACCATCGCCACGGTCTCGAAGCGCGACTTCAGCGGCATGGGCAAGTGGCTGTTCATCGGCTTCATGGTGGTGTTCGTCGCGGCGATCGCCAACATCTGGCTGCAGATGCCGGCCCTCACGCTCACGGTCTCGACGCTCGCCGTGCTGATCTTCTCGGCATTCATCCTGTACGACCTGCAGCGTGTCGTGAACGGCGGGGAAACCAACTACGTCACCGCCACGCTGGCGGTCTACCTGAGCATCTACAACGTCTTCAGCAACCTGCTGGTGCTGCTCGGCGTGCTGGGCGGCGACCGCGACTGAGCCCGCCCCCTCCCCGGCGCGCAGGGCCGCCTTCGGGCGGCCCTGCGTCCTTCCGCCCGGGTCTGCGTCCTTCCGCCCGGCCCGGAAGACCCGGCTAGACGGGCGCCTCGAACACGGCCATCGACTCGACGTGCGAGGTCTGGGGGAACATGTCGATCGCCCCGGCCGCCGCCAGCCGGTAGCCGCCCTGGTGCACCAGGATCGCCGCATCGCGGGCCAGGGTCGCCGGATTGCAGGACACGTAGACCAGGCGATGCGGCCGGTGCTCGCCGGTGGCGAGCAGCTTCGCGACCTCGAGCGCCCCCTCGCGCGGGGGATCGATCAGCACCCGGTCGAAGCGGCCGAGCGCGCGGAACTCGGGCGCGCCCTCGACGAACAGGTTGGCGGCGCGAAACACCGTCCGGTCGCCCAGTCCGTTGAGGGCCGCGTTGTCCTGCGCGCGCCGGCTCAGCACCGGGCTGCCCTCGATCCCCACCACCTCGCGCGCCCGACGCGCCAGCGGCAGCGAGAAGTTGCCCAGGCCGCAGAACAGGTCGGCCACGCGCTCGTCGGGCTGCGGATCGAGCAGGCGTACCGCGCGCGACACCAGCACCTCGTTGATCCGGTGGTTCACCTGCGTGAAATCGGTCGGGCGGAACGGCATCTCGATGTCGAACTCGCGCAGCCGGTAGCGCAGCTGCGACACATGGTCGCCGGCCGCCGGCCGCCCGTCCGTCCCGCATAGCAGCGAGATCGAATCCGGCCCCTTGGGCTGCAGCCAGAGCTCGACGCCCCGGGCGGCCGCGAACGCCAGCAGGCGCGCGCGATCGGCGGCCTCGGGCGGATCGAGCACCCGCAGCACCAGCGCGACCAGCAGGTCGCCACCGGACGCACCCTCGCCCACCGCGACCTCGATCTGCGGCAGCCGCTCGCGCAGCGCGAGGCTTGCCACCAGCTCGCGCAACGGCAGCAGCAGCGCCGAAACGGGCGGCGGCAGCACGTGGCACTCGCGCATGTCGGCGACATAGCTGGATGCGCGCTCGTGAAAGCCTACCAGGACGCCGCCCTTCTTCGGCACGTGGCGCACCGACAGCCGCGCGCGATAGCGGTAGCCCCATGCCGGCCCGGCCAGCGGGCGCAGGACGGTGCCCGGCCGCAGCTTGCCGATGTGCCGCAGCTGGTCCTCGAGGGCGCGCTGCTTGATCGCCAGCTGCGCGCCCGGATCGAGGTGCTGCATCGAACAGCCGCCGCAGACGCCGAAATGCGGGCAGCGCGGCACGACCCGGGACGACGATTCGCGCAGCACCTCGACGGTCTGCGCCACGTCGAAGCGCGGCTTGCTGCGCACCAGCGCCGCGCGCACCCGCTCGCCGGGCAGCGCGCCGCGGACGAACACCACCTTGCCGTCGTGATGCGCGACCCCGTTGGCCTCGAGATCGAGCGAGCCGACCTCGAGCGTGAGCGGCGCCTGCGCCGCGCCTAGGCCTCGGGCCATGCCTGCAGGAACTCGCGCCAGTGCGTCGCCTGCCCGGCCTGCGCCTGCAGCGCCTCGCGCAACAGGCCGGTCTCGCGCGCGTAGTGCTCGGGGGTCCAGACCCCGCGCATCAGCTGGAAGCGGCAGAACATCAGGTAGGTGTTCGCCACGTCGGTCTCGCAATAGGCGCGGATCTCGGCGAGCCGACCCTCGCGATAGGCCGGCCACACCTGCGAACCGTCCATGCCCTGCTTGCCGGGGAAGCCGCACAGCCGGGCCAGCTCGTCCAGCGGCGCGTTGGCGCGCGGCGTGTAGCAGGCGAGCACGTCCATCAGGTCGAGATGGCGCGAGTGGTAGCGGCCCAGGTAGTTGTTCCACTTGAACTCGCGGTCGTCGTCGCCCTGCTCCCAGTAGCGCGCGGCCTGCACGCCGTGCACCAGGCCCCGGTAGTGCAGCACCTGCAGGTCGAAGCCGCCGCCGTTCCAGGACACCAGCTGCGGGGTATAGCGGTCGATGAAGCGGTAGAACATCTGCACCAGCTTCGACTCGGGATCCTCCGGCTGGCCCAGGCAGCGCACCTGCAGGCCGCCGTCGTCGCGCAACAGCACGCCGATCGCCACCACGCGGTGCAGGTGCAGCGGCAGGAAATCGCTGCCGGTGCGCTCGCGCCGGCGCGCGAAGGCGAGCTCGGCGACCGCGGCATCGTCGAGCGCGTCGTCCACCCCGAGGATCGCGCGCAAGCCGGCCACGTCCGGGACGGTCTCGATATCGAACGCGAGCACGGGAACCATCGGGCGCCTCCGGTACCGTCAGCGCGGCGGCAGGTACTTGCGCGGATCGACCGGCTTGCCGTCCTTGCGGATCTCGAAGCGCAGTTGCGGGCTGTCGGCGCCGGAGCTGCCCAGCTCGGCGATGCGCTGGCCGCGCTTGACCGTCTGCCCCTGCTTCACCAGCAGCGTCCGGTTGTGACCGTAGACCGACAGCGTCTCGCCGGCATGCTTCAGGATCACGAGGTTGCCGTAGCCGCGCGGGCCCAGCCCGCTGTAGATGACGCGGCCGTCGGCGGCCGCGACGATCGGGTCGCCGGGCTTGCCCGCGATGGTGATGCCCATGTTGCGCGGCTCGGCGAAGCCCTGGAGCACCGCGCCGGGCGCCGGCCAGATGAAGTCGCCCGCCGCCGTCGCGGGCGTCGGCGGCGCCGGCTCGGGCACCGGCGCGCGCGGCGGCGCCACCGC
>JBDHRX010000165.1:0-5431 GCA_039807785.1 Burkholderiaceae bacterium | reverse complement strand
GGCCGGTAACCCGCTGGCGTCGCCCGGCGGCCCACCCGCGCCGCCCGGCGCGAGCGCCGCCCGGCGTCGCAACCGCCCGCCGTGCACCGTGACGAAGCTCGGACAGAAGCCGTCGACGCAGGAGAAGTCCTTGTTGCAGGACGACTGGTTGATCGCGCGCTTGCGGCCGAACTCGGTCTCGACCGGCTCGATCGAGACGCAGTTCGACTGCACGCCGCAGTCGCCGCAGCCTTCGCACACCGCTTCGTTGATGAACGCGCGCCGCGGCGGATCGGGGAACTCGCTGCGCTTGCGCCGCCGTCGCTTCTCGGCCGCGCAGGTCTGGTCGTAGATCAGCACCGACACGTCGGGATATTCGCGCAGCTCGCGCTGCACCTCGTCGAGCCGGTTGCGGTGACGCACCGCGACCTCGGGGTCGAAGTAGCCCGGCGGGTACTTCCCGGGCTCGTCGGTGACCACGACCACCTTGCCCACGCCTTCGGCGCGCACCTGCTGCGCGATCATCCGTGGCGTGAGCGCGCCGTCGTGCGGCTGGCCGCCGGTCATCGCGACCGCATCGTTGAACAGGATCTTGTAGGTGATCGGCGTCTTCGTCGCGACCGCGTGACGGATCGCCAGCGAGCCCGAGTGGAACCAGGTGCCGTCGCCGAGGTTCTGGAACACGTGCCGGGTAGCGCTGAACGGCGCCTGCCCGACCCAGGTCATGCCCTCCCCGCCCATGTGGGTGAAGGTGGCGGTCGAGCGGTCCATCCACATCGCCATCGTGTGGCAGCCGATGCCGGCCAGCGCGCGCGACCCCTCGGGCACGCGGGTGGAGGTGTTGTGCGGACAGCCCGAGCAGAAATAGGGGATGCGCTCGATGCCGGTCGGCGGACGGGCGGCGGCCTCCTTCGCGTCGAGGCGGGCGAGCCGCGCCGCGATCCGCCCCGGCAGCCCGTCCGGCCGCGCGCCGCGCGCGTCGTCGGGCCGCCCGGCCCAGCGCTCCAGGCGCGCCGCGATCAGGCGCGCGCACAGCGCCGGCGAGATCTCGCCGAAGTCGGGCACCAGCGGCGCGCCGTGCTCGTCGGCCTTGCCGACCACGCGCGGCCGCTCGGCCAGCGGGTAGAGCGCCTCCTTCAACTGGGTCTCGATCAGCGCGCGCTTCTCCTCGACCACCAGCAGTTCCTCGCAGCCCGCGGCGAACCCGCGCAGGCCCGAGGGCTCGAGCGGCCAGGGCATCGCCACGCGCCAGACCTTGATGCCGGCGACGCGCGCCGCGTCCTCGTCGATGCCGAGGTCGGCCAACGCCTGCATCACGTCGAGCCAGCCCTTGCCGGTGCTGACGATGCCCAGCCGCGCCGGCTCGCCGTCGCGGCGCCCGAAGGCATGGTGATCGAGACGGTTGGCGCGCGCGTACGCCAGCGCGGCCGGGATCTTCCAGCGCGCGAGCCGCTCCTCGAGCTGCAGGAACGACCCTTCCGGCCAGCGCAGGTTCAGCCCGCCCGGCGGCATCGGTACGCCCTCGGGCTGCACGACCGCCACGCGCCGCGGCGAGACGTCGACGATGCCGCCGGTCTCGATGGTGTCGGTCACCGCCTTCAACCCGACCCACAGCCCGCTGAAGCGCGACATCGCGAACCCGTGCAGGCCGTAGTCGAGGTAATCCTGTACCGTGGCCGGCGCGAGCAGCGGGATGCCCACCGCCTGGAAGACGAAGTCGGTCTGGGCCGCCATCGTCGACGACTTGGCCCCGTGGTCGTCGCCGGCCACCGCGAGCACGCCGCCGTGCCGCGCGCTGCCGGCCTGGTTCGCGTGGCGCAGCGCGTCGCCGCTGCGGTCGACGCCCGGCCCCTTGCCGTACCAGATGCCGAACACGCCGTCGTAGCGCGCGCCGGGGAACTCGGCCAGCTGCTGCGTGCCCCAGATCGCGGTCGCCGCCAGGTCCTCGTTGAGCCCGGGGACGAACCGGACATGGTGCGCCTCGAGCCGGCGCCGCGCCTTCACCAGCGCCTGGTCGTAGCCGCCCACCGGCGAGCCGCGGTAGCCCGAGATGTAGCCCGCGGTGTTCAGCCCGGCCGCCAGGTCGCGCTGGCGCTGCATCAGCGGCAGGCGGACCAGCGCCTGCGTGCCGGTCAGGTAGACGAGCCCGTCGACCGCGTCGTAGCGGTCGTCCAGGGACACGTCGCGGAGGGCCGGCGCGGCCGGAACGTTCATCGTGGACTCCCAGGCATGCGACGCGGACCGCGCCGCCTCAACGGATCTCACCGCCCAACGCGAGCGCGCCCGCCTCGAGCCGGGCGTAGGCCGCGTCGACCTGCGCCGCCGGCCCCTTGACCCCGAGCTCGATGTGCCGGCGCACCCCGTCCTCGCCCATCGACGGCAGGCTGAACACCCGGACGCCGGGGAAGCGCAGCTCGATCTCCTCCATCAGCGGCGTCGCGGTCGACTCGGCCAGCTCGTAGACGAGGAACGAGCGCTCGACCTGCCGATCGCGGTGGAACAGGTGCGCGAAGCGCGTATCGAGCACCGACTCGATCATCGGCCAGGCCATGACCGGGAAGCCGGGCACGAAGAAGTGGTTGCGGATCGCGAACCCGGGAATCCGGTTGAAGGGATTGGGCACGATCTCGGCGCCGACCGGGAACTCGCCCATCCTCAGGCGCAACCGGTTCTCGGGCAGCGACATGTCGGGACTGCCCCGCCCCTCGCGCGCCATCTCGGCGGTGCGCTCGGCGATCAGCCGCTCGGCCTCGGGATGCAGCGCGAGCCCGACGCCGAGCGCCTGGGCCGCCGCCTGGCGGGTGTGGTCGTCGGGGGTCGCGCCGATGCCGCCGCAGCAGAACACCGCGTCGCCCGAGGCGAAGCTGCGAACCAGCTCGGCGGTGAGCTGCGCGCGGTCGTCGCCCAGGTAGCGCGCCCAGGACAGCCGCAGTCCGCGCCCGCCGAGCATCTCGAGCACCCGCGCGAAATGCTTGTCCTGGCGCCTGCCCGACAGGATCTCGTCGCCGATGATCACCAGGCCGAAGTTCATGCGTGGGCCACCACCGGCCGTGCGCCGCGCTGCTCGCGCAGCAGCGCGAGCGAGTAGTGGCAGAACGCCAGCGCCGACAGCACCGGCGTCACCAGGAACAGCGGCGGCACGTAGTTCAGCGCCGTGACGAGCAGCGCCAGCAGGTAGTACTCGCGGCGGCGCGTCCGGATCGCCGCGCGCCGCTCGGCCGAGCCGGCATGCTCGACCAGGCTGTCGAAGCGCATCACGCGGGCGGTGAGCCAGCTCCAGCACAGCCAGGGCACGACCAGCGCCAGCGGCGGGATCAGCCACAGCGGCAACGCGACCGCGTAGACGGCGAGGAACAGCAGCACCGAGGACAGCGCGTTCCAGAGGCTGGCGGCCAGCGCCATCGATCCCAGTCGCTCGACATCCTGGTAGGGGCCGCCGCCGAGGTGGCGCACCACCAGCGGCATCGCGAAGACCGCGATCAGCACCACGGCGGTGGCGAACATCACCGGCACCACGACCAGCAGCGCCGCCAGCGCCGGGAGCCAGTCGCGCAGCCCGGACAGGCCGTAGCCGGCGGCCCAGCCGTCGATCCGCGTCATGAAGCCGCCGCTGAACATCCAGCCCTGGAGCCAGCCGGTCAGCGGCGTCCAGACCAGCCATGCGGTCAGGATCCAGAAAACGATCGCGAGCACGAACGGCACCACGAGCAGCGCGAGCATCTTCGGATGCAGCTGGCTCACGACAGCGCGGCCGAAGGCGGCGAGAACCCTTTGCATGGCGCCATCATACCGGGCGGCCGGACCCGTCGCCGGCTCAGGCCCTGCCGGCGAGCCGCAGCAGCGCGCGCCACTGCTGCGCCCAGAAGCCGCGGCCGTAGTCGCGGCCCTCGAGCTGGTCGCGGATGCCGGTCGGCCCGGTGCCCGGCGCGAAGTCGGCGGTGCCGCCGAGCATGTCCCACCATGGGAACAGCACGCCGAAGTTGCAGCCCCTCGCCGGACCTTCGTGTCCGCTGCCGATCGCGTGATGGCGCCGGTGGAACGACGGGCTCACCAGCAGCCGCTCGCCGATGCGCCCGAAGCGCCAGCGCAGGTTGGCGTGCTGGAGGTTCTGGAGCAGCCGCGTGACGATCACCAGCAGCACGAACTGCTGGGGCGGCACGCCGATGGCGATCGCGACCAGCGCGATCAGCGCGTCGCGGATCAGGTCGTCGAGCAGGTGGTTGCGGCTGTCGCTCCACATCGTCATCTGGCGCTGGCTGTGATGCACCGCGTGCAGCGCCCACCACCAGCGCCAGCGATGCTGCGCGCGGTGGATCAGGTAGTCGACCGCATCGAGCGCCACCAGGCAGACGACGAACACCACCGCCGGCGCGCCGATCGCCTCCGGCAGCCAGCGCTCGAGCGCCAGCCGCGACACGCCGAGCCAGCGCAGGTGCGCCTCGAGCGCGTCGAAGACCGGCGTCAGCATCGCGAACGCCGCCAGCGGGAACAGGCCCAGCCGGTGCAGCAGCGTGTAGACGATGTCGGTGCGCACCGCCGCGCGGTCGACGAGCGCCTCGACCGGCCAGCGCCGCTGCAGCGCGCCCAGCACCAGGCCGATGCACAGCACCTCGAGCACGCCGAGCGGCAGCCATTCGAGGGCATCGAAAGCCTGCTCCTCGTAGCCCATCCAGCCGGTCCGGAACAACAGCGGCTGCACCACGGCCTCGAACAGCCATTGCTGCAGGCGCGCCAGCGGATCGAACCCGGCCGGCATCAGCGCGCCCCGGCGGCCGGCGCTGCGGCGGGCGCGGCGCGATAGGACGGATGGCGGTCGATCGTCGCGAACGCGAGGCCCCGCGCCTTCAGGCCGGCGATCAGCGGATCGAGCGTCGGGGCATACGGATCGCGACGCGACCAGATGCCCAGGTGCGCGAGCAGGATGTCGCCGTCGCCGATCCGCGCCAGCGATCCCGCGAGCAGGCGCTCGTTCGGATGCGTGTCCGAGGGCAGCTCGTCGCCCAGGAACCCGGCGGCCGTCCAGCCCACGTGGGCATAGCCGCAGCGCGCCGCAGCCGCGATCGCCGCCCGCGGCGCCCGGCCGCCGGGCGCGCGCCAGAACGGATCGAGGCCGCGACCGGCCAGCACGCGCAAGCGCTCGTCCACGCGACGCAGCTCGGCGCAGAGCTCGGCCTCGCGCCAGCGCAGCGTGCGGCCGGCCGAGGGACCGAACTGCGGACGCACGACGAAGCGGACGCCGCCGTCCGGCCCCCGGTCGGCGCCGCGCAGGTAGACGTGGTCGAAAGTGTGCGAGCCGAAGGCATGCCCCTCGGCAGCGCGCGCGGCCCAGAATCGCGCCCAGCCCGGATCGAGGGCATGATCGCCGCGCGGCGTGCGCTCGTTCGCGAGGAAGAACGTGGCCGGCACGGCATGGCGCGCCAGGATCGTCGCGATCCGTTCCGCCTCGGCCATG
>JBDHRX010000164.1:0-5435 GCA_039807785.1 Burkholderiaceae bacterium | reverse complement strand
GGCCGGTCCTGACCCGGCTTCGACCCGGTTGCGGCCCGGCCCGGGGCCTGGTCCGGTCCTGCCCGGCCCGGCCCGGTCCGGCCCGGTCCGGCTCGGTCCGGCTCGGTCCGGCTCGGTCCGGCTCGGCGCCGCGCCGCGCCGCCGGGGCGCTCAGCCCGCCGTGCCCGGGGGCTCGGGTTCCCCCTGCCACAGCATTTCGTAGCCGAGCTCGCGGCTGTCGCTGCACAGCGCGCCCAGGGCGGCGAACCGGGCCTTGAAGGTCGCGTCGGCGTGCGAGCGCTCGTGCTCGTCGAACGAGCGCCAGTAGGTGACGATCGCGACATCGTGGTCGGCGTCGCGGGCGCCGCCGAGCGAGCCCTCTTCCGAGGCGAAGCCCGAGAAGCGGAACACCTGGCCGGCGAGGAAGCCGCCACGGTCGCCGCCGTAGGTCTCCTTCACGACGTTGCACATCTCGCCGAGGGCCAGCTCGACGTCGTCGAACGACACGCCGGGCCTGAGCTTGATGACGTTGAGGAGCATCTTCGCGCCGAAGGGGATCGTGATGGGTCCGAACATGGGCCTGCCTCCCGGATACGGCGAAAGTGTACGTCGGGGGCTGCGCCCGATCCGCGTCCGGAGCCGCGCCCGATCGCCGGGCGCGCCCGGCGGCCCGGGGGGCGGGCCCCGGGGACCGGGTTTGACGGCCCATCGCCCCGGGTTTAAGATCGATATAGTATCGATCTTCAAGAAGTCCCACCCGTCCCCGTTCCGCAACGCCGTGCCCGAGCCCCGTTCCAGGATTCCGGACCCGAAGCCATGACCCATGTCGTCGGCGAGGCCTGCATCAAGTGCAAGTTCACGGACTGCGTCGACGTCTGCCCGGTCGATGCGTTCCGCGAAGGCAAGAACATGCTGGTCATCGATCCGGACGAATGCATCGACTGCGGGGTCTGCATTCCCGAATGCCCGGTCGATGCGATCACCACCGAGGAAGACGTGCCGCAGTCGCAACTCGAGTACATCGCGCTCAATGCCGAGCTGGCCCGTCGCTGGCCGGTGATCACCCGGACCCGGTCCGCGCTGCCCGATGCCGCCGAGTGGGCGCAGGTCGAGGACAAGAAGGCGCTGCTCGATCGCCGGGGAGAAGACGATGCGTGACCGGCCGCCGCCGTGCCGTCCCCGGGGAGACGCGTGATGGACGGCGCGCTCCTGAGCCTGCTCGGCGCCTTCCTGCTGTCGATCCTCGGCCTGTTCGCGTTCATCTGGTCGCTGCGCAAGGGCCTGCTGGTCGAGAACCCGCGCGGCGCCGGCGTGATCTTCGCGCGCGGCGAGATCGGCCGCCTCGACGACCCCGCGCTCGCCGACCCCGAACTGCGCTCGCTGCAGCGGGCGGCCGCGGCGCCCGAGTCCGCGGGCGGCGCGGAACAGGCCGTGGATGCCGGCGAGCTGCACGACCGCATCGAGGCCGATCGCTCCAGCGCGTTCCCGGTCTTCATGTTCATCGCCTTCGCCTGCCTGTGGCTGCTGGTCGGGTCGACCGCGGGGCTGACCGCGTCGATCAAGCTGCACGCGCCGGACTGGCTGGTCGACCACGGCTGGCTGAGCTTCGGCCGCCTGCGCGCCGTGCACACCAACGCGGTGTTCTACGGCTGGGTGTCGAACGCCTGCATCGCGGTCATCCTGTGGCTGCTGCCGCGCCTGCTGCGCACCCGGCTGGCCGGTGCCGGCTGGGCGATGCTCGGCGGCAGCCTGCTGAACGCGGGGGTCGCGGCCGGGATCGGGGCGATCGCGTCGGGCTGGTCCGACGGCATGGAGTTCCTCGAGATCCCGTGGCAGATCGACGTGTTCATCTTCGGCGGCGTGGCGCTGGTGATCCTGCCGGCGCTCTACACGCTGGCCGACCGCAAGGTCGAGCACCTGTACGTGAGCGTCTGGTACTTCGTCGCGGGGCTGCTGTGGGTGGCGCTGCTGTTCCTGGTGGCGAACCTGCCCGGCGTGCACGTGGGCGTGCAGCAGGCGACGACCAACTGGTGGTTCGGGCACAACGTGCTCGGCCTGTGGTTCACCCCGGTGAGCGTCGGCGCGATCTACTACTTCCTGCCCAAGGTGCTGGGGCGCCCGGTGGTCTCGTACAACCTGTCGCTGCTCGGCTTCTGGACGCTGGCGTTCTTCTATCCCCAGGTCGGCGGGCACCACCTGATCGGCGGCCCGGTGCCCGGATGGCTCACCACGCTGTCGATCGTGCAGAGCGTGATGATGGTGATCCCGGTGGTCGCGTTCAGCATCAACCAGGGCGGGACCCTCTGGGGCCGGATGCGCGTGGCGATCTACTCGCCGACGCTGCGCTTCATGATGTTCGGCGGGCTCATGTACTTCGCGTCCTCGGTCGAGGGCTCGATCGAGGCGCTGCGCAGCGTCAACCGGGTGGCGCACTTCACGCACTTCACCGTCGCGCACGCGCACCTGGGCGCCTACTCGTTCGTGACCATGGTCATGTTCGGCGCGATCTACTTCATGCTGCCGCGCGTGCTGGCCTGGGAATGGCCGTATCCGAAGCTGATCACGCTGCACTTCTGGCTGGCGGTGGCCGGCGGGCTGCTCTACGCGATCCCGCTGTCGATCGGCGGCTGGCTCCAGGGCCTGGCGATGCTCGACGCATCGCGGCCGTTCATCGACTCGGTCACGGTGACGATCCCGTACCTCGAGTGGCGCAGCATCGCCGGCGCGATGCTGACGCTCGGGCACCTGGTGTTCGTCGGGCACTTCTTCGCGATGGCCCTGCGCTTCGGGCCGCACCGGGCGGGCGCCGCGCTGTTCTGGACGCCGTCCGACGCAGGGGCGGTCCATGGAAAATGAGCTGAAGCTGGGGGCCGGCGCGGTCGTCTCGCTGGGCATCGCGACCGCAGCCTTGGTGGTGCTGCCGTACGTGCAGGTCCGCGACCTCGAGCCGGCGCCGGGCCTGAAGCCCTACACCGAGCAGCAGTTGCGGGGCCGGCAGGTCTACATCGCCAACGGCTGCGTCTACTGCCACAGCCAGCAGCCGCGCGACCGCAACTACGGCCCCGACTTCGAGCGCGGCTGGGGGCGCGCCTCGGTGCCGGCCGACTACTACCACGACGATCCGCACCTGCTGGGCACGATGCGCACCGGTCCCGACCTGCTCAACATCGGCGCCCGCCAACCGAGCGAGGACTGGCATCTCGGCCACCTGTACCAGCCCCGGGCCTACGTGCAGGGATCGAACATGCCGGCCTATCGCTACCTGTTCGTCCACAAGGAGGCGGCCGAGGCAGGCGACCGGGTGGTCGACCTCCCGCCCGGGCATGCGATGCCCGGCAAGGTCACCGTGGCGACCCGGGAGGCGATCGACCTGGTCCGGTACCTGCAGTCGCTCGATCGCAGCTACCCGGCGCTGCCGGCCGCACCCGTACCCGCACCGGCCCCGGCCCCGGCCCCGGCTCGACCGTGACGCCGGACGCGAAACAGTGAGTCCGCTATGTTGAACGATCCGGGCGCGCCGACCGGCGCCCAGCAGCGCGAGCAGGTCGAGCCCACCGAGCGCATCCGCCCGATCCCCATGGCGGCGGCAGCGGTGACGCTGGCGATGGTCCTGTTCGGCGTCGGCTACCTGCTGACCTCCGAGCCGCTCGGCGACGCCGAGCTGGGCGACCGGCGCACCGTCGCCGACCTCGCCGCCGCCCGGCCGGCCCCCGGCGCGGCGGCCGACGGCAGGGCGCTGTACGCCGCGCACTGCGCGGCCTGCCACCAGCCCGGCGGCAAGGGGCTCCCGGGCGTGTTTCCGCCGCTGGACGGTTCGGAATGGGTCAATGGCGATGTGCGCGTCGTTTCGAATATCCTGTTGCATGGTGTCACCGGAGCAATCCAGGTGGCGGGCGCGACGTACCGGGGAGCGATGCCCGGGTTCGGCAAGCTCGGCGATGCGGAACTGGCGGCGGTCGCCACCTGGATCCGCGGCCAGTGGTCGAACCGGGCGTCGCCGATCGACGCCGCGACCTTCGAGCGCGAGCGAAAGGCCGGCACGCGCACCACGCCGTTCGACGGCGGCGCCGAGCTGAAGGCGCTGGCCGCGCAGTCGCGCTGACCGGTTCGGCGCGACAGAGGATCCGAGATGCGCCTGACCCTGATGACCGACTACGCGATGCGGCTGCTGATGTACGTGGCGCAGCGTCCCGATCGCCTGTGCACCATCGCCGAGGTCGCGCGCGCCTACGACGTCTCCGAGGCGCACCTGATGAAGGTCACGCACCAGCTCGGCCTGAACGGCTGGATCGAGACGGTGCGCGGCAAGGGCGGCGGGATGCGGCTCGCGCATCCGCCCGAGAAGATCAATCTGGGCGCCGTGGTGCGCAGCATGGAGTCCGACTTCCAGCTGACCGAGTGCTTCGGCAGCGGCAATCAGTGCCTGCTCACCGGCAGCTGTCGCCTCACCGCGATCGTCGACGAGGCGCTGCACAGTTTCCTGCGCAGCTTCGATGCCTACACGCTCGCCGACATCGTGCCGCCCACCAGCGGCAGCGACGCGGGCGGCATCCGCGAACGGCCCCTGACGCGGATGGGCAAGGCGCGGGTCGCCTGAGCGCGCGGGCCGTGTGATGGCGCGCACGGCCCTCGCGAGCGCGATCGCGGCGCTGCTGGCGCTGGCGTCGGCCATGTGGCTGACGCACGGCTTCCGGACCTGGACCGAGGAGGACGCGCGCCGCCTCGAGGTGACGCGCGAGCCGGTGCCGGCGCCGGCGGTCGACATGCTCGTGCCCGGCCAGGGCGCGCATCCGCTGCCGCAACTGCTGGCCGCCGACGGCGCGGTGACGCTGGTCGACTTCTTCTATACCGAGTGCCGCTCGGTCTGCACCGCGCTGGGCACCGCGTTCCAGCAACTGCAGGCGCGCATCGGCGCCGAGGCGCGGGCCGGCGGCGCGGCGCCGCTGCGGCTGCTTTCGATCAGCTTCGATCCGGCGCGCGACGACGTCGTCGCGCTCGCGCGGTACGCGCGCGCGATGAACGCGCAGGCCGACGTCTGGCGCTTCGCCACCGTCGCCGACGCGCGGCGGCTCGAAGCGCTGCTGCGCGCCTTCCGGGTCGTGGTGATCCCGGACGGATTGGGCGGCTTCGAGCACAACGCGGCGCTGCTGGTGGTCGACCGGCACGGGCGGCTGCTGCGGATCTTCGACTACGACCGCATCGACGAGGCATTGGGCTACGCCCGGCTGATCGCCGCCGCTGCCCGCGAGACGGCTGCTGCCCGCGAGACCGCTGCTGCCGCTGATGTGCGTGAGGCCGCTGCCGCCCGCGCCGCCGCCGATGGCTGAGGGCCGGCCCGCGCGGCCGGGTCGCGAGCCGCCGCCGGCGCGCGGCCGCGCGGGCGCGGTCGCGCAGGCATCGCGGGCATCGCGGGCATCGCGGGCGACCGCGCTGGCCGGGGCCGCCCTGGCCGGCGT
>JBDHRX010000163.1:0-5519 GCA_039807785.1 Burkholderiaceae bacterium | reverse complement strand
CGCAGGCGCCGCGGGTTGGCCAGGATCTCGCCTTCGGCGATGCACACCCGGGCCTCGTGCGCGCGGTACTCGTCGCGGCCGACGAACTGGACCGGGTGCGTGGCGACGATCGGCAGGCCGAGGCGCGCCGCGAGCTGGGCCGCGGCGCGCGTCTGGAGCTCGGCCTCGCTGCCTCCGGTGCGCTGGACCTCGAGGAAGTAGGCGCCTGGGAAGCGCTGCGCCCAGGCCCGCGCGAGCGCCTCGGCCGACTCGAGGCTGCCGGCGAGCAGCGCCTGCCCGACGTCGCCGTGCTGGGCGCCCGACAGCGCGATCAGGCCGGCGCCGGCCGGCGTCCCGTCGGCGCCGGCCGCGTCGAACCATTCGGCGCGCATCTCGCCGCGCCCCCGGTACTCGTTCTCGAGCCAGGCGCGGCTCACCAGCTCGCACAGCCGCAGGTAGCCGGCGCGATTCCGCGCGAGCAGGAGCAGCCGCATCGGCCGGTCGCGATCGGCGTCGTTGGTGAGCCAGGCATCGACGCCGCAGACCGGCTTCAGGCCGCGGGCGCGCGCGCTCTTGTAGAACTTGACCCAGCCGTAGAGGTTGGCGAGGTCGGTGACCGCCGCCGCCGGCTGCCCGTCGGCGATCGCGGCCTCGATCAAGGAATCGAGGCGGACGATCGAGTCGCTGATCGAGTACTCCGAATGGACCCGGAGGTGGATGAAGCGGGCGGCGCTCATGGGTAGAATCTCACCGGCAAATTCTACCCATGTTCCCGACCCCGCACGCCGCGCATCGACGCGCCGCATTCCTGCTCGCGTTCTGCGCGCTCCTCTGGAGCATCGCGGGCGTGGTCACGCGCCATCTGGACCGCGCCGACGGCTTCGAGGTCACGTTCTGGCGGTCGCTGTTCTGCGCGCTCGCGGTGCTGGCGATCCTCGGCTGGCAGCGGCGCGGCCGCGCGTTCGCGTCGGTGCGCGCGATGGGCTGGCCGGGGCTGTTCTCGGGCGCGATGTGGGGCGTGATGTTCACCTGCTTCATGCTCGCGCTCACACGCACCAGCGTCGCCAACACGCTGCTGGTGATGAGCGTCTCGCCGCTGCTGGCGGCGCTGCTCGGCCGGATCGTGCTCGGCACGCGCATCCCGGCGACGACTCTGCTCGCGATCCTGGTCGCCGGGGCCGGGATCGCGTGGATGGTCCGCGACGACGCCAGCGCCGACGGCTTCGACGGCATGGCGATCGCGCTGGCGGTGCCGCTGGCCGCGGCGATCAACATCGTCACCCTGAAGCGCAACGGGGCCGGGGTCGATCTCGCGCCGGCCGTGCTGATCGGCGCGCTGCTCTCCTGCGCGGCCACCGCGCCGCTGGCCTGGCCGTTCGCCGCGACCAGCGCCCACGACCTGGCGCTGCTCGCGCTGCTGGGCACCGTCCAGCTCGGCATCCCGTGCTTCCTGATGATCCGCGCGGTACGCCACCTCGCGCCGCACGAGGTCGCGCTGATCGCCCTGCTCGAGGTCGTGTTCGGCCCGGTCTGGGCCTGGCTGGGCGCCGGCGAGGCGATCCCCGCGGCGACGATCCAGGGCGGGCTGCTGGTGCTGGCGGCGCTGGCCGGCAATGCGCTGTCGACGCGCCGGGCCGCGCCGGCCGCCGCGGGGCCGACCGGGCTACACTGACCCTTCTCCGCATCGCGGCACTGCGCGCCCGGCCATGACCCGATCCGAATCCTTCACGCTCGCGCGCCCCGGCGGCGTCGAGCTGCGCGGATGGTGCTGGCGCCCGCCCGGCGCGCCGCCCGCGCCGGCCCGGACCGTCGTGCTGGTGCACGGGCTCGGCGAGCACGTCGGCCGCTACGCGGCGCTCGCCGAATGGTTCAATGCGCGCGGCTGGACGCTGCGCGGCCACGACCATCGCGGCCACGGCCGCTCGACCGGCGCGCGCGGCACGCTGTCGGCCGCCGACGACCTGGTCGACGACCTCGGGGCGGGCATCGAGGCGCTGGACGGCGCCGGCTCGGCGCCGCCACTGCTGATGGGACACAGCCTCGGCGGGCTGGTTGCGGCCACCTATGCCCTGCGGCACCCGGAACGCATCGCGGGGCTGGTGCTGTCGTCGCCCGCGCTCGACCCGGGCCTGTCGGCGCTGCAGAAGGCGCTGGTCGCGGTGATGTCGCGCCTCGCGCCCGACCTGGCGGTGGGCAACGGCCTCGATCCTTCGAAGATCTCGCACGACGCCGCCACGGTGCGCGCGTACCTGGACGATCCGCTGGTCCACGACCGGATCTCGGCGCGCCTCGGCCGCTTCATCGCCGACCGCTCCCGCGAGGCGGTCGAGCTTGCGCCGACGCTGGCGGTGCCGACCCTGCTGATCTACGCCGGCGACGACCGGCTGGTCGACCCCGAAGGCAGCCGGCGGTTCGCGCGGCGCGCGCCGGGCGCGCTGCTGACCGCCCGCGAGTACCCCGGGCTGTGGCACGAGATCCTCAACGAGACTCCGGCGGAACGTACCGCGGTGCTCGCCGATCTCGACGCCTGGCTGGCGCGTCGTTGACGCGGCCGCGGGCCTACACCGGGCGCTTCGCGCCCTCGCCGACCGGCCCGCTGCACGCGGGCTCGCTGGTCGCCGCGCTGGCGAGCTGTCTCGACGCGCGCGCGCACGGCGGACGATGGCTGCTGCGGATCGAGGACCTCGATCCGCCGCGCGAGATGCCCGGCGCCGCCGCGGGCATCGTCGAGACGCTCGCGCGGCTCGGTTTCGCGCACGACGGCGAGATCCTGCGGCAGAGCGCGCGCGACGACGCCTACCGGGCCGCCTTCGAACGCCTCGCCGCGCTCGGGCAGGTCTACCCCTGCGCCTGCACACGCCGGGAAGTCGCCGACTCGGCGCTGCGCGTCGCGCGCGAGCGGCCGCGCAACGCCGAGCTCGTCTACCCCGGCATCTGCCGCGCCGGCATGCCCCCGGGGCGCGCCGCGCGCGCCTGGCGGGTACGCGTCGGCGCCACGGCGATCGCCTGGCACGACCGCCGGGCCGGGGAAACGATCGAGCGCCTGGACGAATCGGTGGGCGATTTCGTGCTGCGACGCGCCGACGGCCTGTGGGCGTACCAGCTCGCGGTCGTGGTCGACGATGCGGCCCAGGGCGTCACCGACGTGGTCCGCGGCGCCGATCTGCGCGACTCGACCGCGCGCCAGGTCCACCTGCAGCGGCTGCTCGGCCTGCCCACGCCGCGCTATCTCCACCTGCCGCTGGTGGCCGCCCCGACGGGCGACAAGCTGTCGAAGCAGACCGGCGCGGCGCCGGTGGATGCGCGCGCGGGCACCGCGGCGCTGAACGACGCGCTGGCCTTCCTGGGACTGGGCACCGTCGACGCCGGCGAGCCCGCCGGGTTCTGGCCCGAGGCGATCGCGCGCTGGGCGCGTTCGCCGTGGATGGGCCCGCGGGCGTAGCGCGAACAGGCGTCGATTCCGCAACCGGGCGTCGATCCCGCGACCGGCCGCCGATTCCGCGGCCGGCCCGTCCCGGCTCCGGTCAGCCCTTGCGGCCGCCGCCGAGCAGCGCCGCCACCGGGCGGCTCGACTTGCGCGGAGCCGACCGGCGGGCCGTCTCGTTGCCCGCTTCGGTCTCGGCCGCCGCCTCGGGCGCGGCCTCGGCATGAGGTTCGTACGGCGTGTAGAAGAACGGATCGGTGGAATAGCCGGCGGGACGCGGCTGGCGCGGATCGGCCTCCGCGCGGCGACGGCGCGCGGGCGCCGCATCGCTCCGGCTGCCCCGCTCGCCCCGCTCCCCTCGATCGCCCCGCTCACCCCGCTCCCGGTCGCCCGGCTCGCGCGCGCGGCGCGGCCGCGCCTCGGTCGGCCCGACCTCGAGCGACCCGACGTCGAGCTTGCGCTTGATCAGCTTCTCGATGTCGGCCAGCAGGCGCTCGTCCTCGCCGATCATCAGCGACAGCGCGAAGCCGCTCGCCCCCGCCCGGCCGGTGCGGCCGATGCGGTGCACGTAGTCCTCGGCGTTGTACGGGAGGTCGTAGTTGATCACGGCGGGCAGTTCGACGATGTCGAGCCCGCGCGCGGCCACGTCGGTGGCCACGAGCACCACGATCTCGCCCTTCTTGAACGCCTCGAGCGTGGCGAGACGCTCCTGCTGCGTCTTGTCGCCGTGGATCGCCGAGGCGTTGAGGCCGTCGCGCTCGAGCTGCCGCGCCAGGCGGCTCGCGCCGATCTTGGTGTTGGTGAAGACGATCACCTGCGACAGCTGGCGCTCGCGCACCAGCTTCGCGACCGCGGCGCGCTTGGCCTCGAGGTCGGGCAGCCGGTACACCAGTTGCTCGACGTTCTCGGCGGTGGCGTTGCGGCGGGCCACCTCGATCAGCACCGGATCGTTCAGGAAGCTCTCGGCCAGCTTGCGGATCTCGGTCGAGAACGTCGCCGAGAACATCAGGTTCTGGCGCCGCGCCGGCAGCGCGTGGATGATGCGCTGGATGTCGGGCAGGAAGCCCATGTCGAGCATCCGGTCCGCCTCGTCGAGCACCAGCAGCTCGGCCTGGGCCAGCGAGACCGTCTTCTGGCCCATGTGGTCGAGCAGCCGGCCCGGCGTGGCGATCAGGACCTCGCAGCCCTGGCGCAGCGCGGCGATCTGGGGCTTGATGTCGACGCCCCCGAACACCACCGCCGATTTCAGCCCGGTGTGCTTCGCGTACTGGCGGACGTTCTCGTAGATCTGGTCGGCCAGCTCGCGGGTCGGGGCGAGGATCAGGGCCCGCACCGGGTGCCGCGCCGGCGAGGCGCTGGTGTTGGCCACCGGCATCAGCCGCTGGAGGATCGGCAGCGCGAAGCCGGCGGTCTTGCCGGTGCCGGTCTGGGCGGCCCCCATGACGTCGCGCCCCTGCATCACGATGGGGATCGCCTGCGCCTGGATCGGAGTGGGTTCCCGGTAGCCGAGTTCGGTGACTGCCCGCAGGATGGGTTCGGCGAAGCCGAAGGAATCGAAGGTGGTGCTCAAATATGGGGCCGTTGGATGAGCCGCCGCAGCCGCAGGGGCGCGGGGCATCGGGTGAAAACCAGTATTGTCCGCCTTTCGGACGCCGATGCAACCGGAAGACGGAGGCGCGTGCCGGGCCGGCCGGCCCGGCGGCGGCCGGCGCGGCCCGGAAGGCGGGGCCCGGGCATCCCGCGGGCGCCCCCGTCGGCCGGGGTAAAATCGCCTGCAGGCGGCAGGCCTCCGTGCCTGGCGCCGGCTCGAAGCGCGGGTTGTACACAGGCTATGGGCACTTCTTCGAACATGCACATGGGTGTGTACGAAACGGGACCGATGAGCGATGGCGGACGAGAGAATCTCCGATGAGGTCAGGCGTCGACGCACGTTCGCCATCATCTCCCACCCCGACGCCGGCAAGACGACGCTGACCGAGAAGCTGCTGCTGTTCTCGGGGGCGATCCAGATCGCCGGCAGCGTCAAGGCGCGCAAGGCAAGCCGCCACGCGACCTCCGACTGGATGGAGATCGAGAAGCAGCGCGGCATCTCGGTCGCGAGCTCGGTGATGCAGTT
>JBDHRX010000025.1:0-31457 GCA_039807785.1 Burkholderiaceae bacterium | reverse complement strand
ACCGGCCCGATCACCGTCAAGGGCACCTTCACCAGCCCGACCGAATTCATGGGCGACAAGAAGGTCAGGGGCAGCGCTATCGGCGCCACGATGGGCTTCTGCTATGCCGCCCAGGTGGTGGAATGCTCGGTCGACGAGGTCACCGGCAAGGTCACCGCCCACAAGGTCTGGGTGGCGGTGGACGTCGGGCGCGCGCTCAATCCGCTGTCGGTCGAAGGCCAGGTGCAGGGCGGCGTGTGGATGGGCATGGGACAGGCGATGTCCGAGGAGACGCGCTTCGACGACGGCCGCATGCTGCACGGGAACATGCTCGACTACCGCGTGCCGACGATGGTCGAGAGCCCGGACATCGAGGTGATCATCGTCGAGAGCATCGACCCCAACGGACCGTTCGGCGCCAAGGAGGCCAGCGAGGGCATGCTGGCCGGCTTCCTGCCGGCGGTGATGGAGGCGGTGCACGAGGCGACCGGCGTGCGCCCCTATGCGCTGCCGCTGAGCCCCGAGCGCATCGGTGACCTGCTCGACGCCCGTGACGGAGTGCAGTCATGAACCTGATGCCCGATTTCCGCTGCCACCGCCCGGCCACGCTCGAGGAGGCGGTCCGGCTGAAGGCGGCCTCGGCGCGCGCGCGCTTCGTGGGCGGCGGCACCGACCTGCTGGTGAACTTGCGGCGCGGCCTGGGCGAGCCGACCGACCTGATCGACCTCACCGCCGTCGCCGACCTCTCGGCCATTCGTCGCCACGACGGCGCGCTGTGGGTGGGGGCCGGGGTCACGCTGGCCGACCTGGCCCGCGATCCCGAAGTCCGCGCCGCCTATCCGGCCGTGGCCGACGCGGCGCTGGCGGTGGCCGGCCCGACCCACCGCGCGGCGGCCACGCTGGGCGGCAACCTGTGCCAGGACACGCGCTGCGTGTTCTACAACCAGAGCGAGTGGTGGCGCGAAGGCAACGGCTGGTGCCTGAAATACCTCGGCGACAAGTGCCATGTCGTCGTCAAGAGCGACCGCTGCTATGCCACCTACCACGGCGACGTGGCGCCGGTGTTGATGGTGCTCGACGCCGAAGCGGTGCTGGCGGGCTCGTCCGGGGTGCGTCGCATCGCGCTGGCCCGGCTGTATCGCGAAAGCGGCGCCGAGCACCTGACGCTGGGTCCCGACGAGGTGCTGGCCGCGGTGGTGCTGCCGCCGCCGGACGGACGGCGCGCCGCCTATGCCAAGGCGCGCGTGCGCGACGCGGTCGACTTCCCGCTGGCCGGCGTGGCGGTGGCGCTCAGGCGCGACGGCGACGCGATCGGCGCGCTCGGGGTGGCGATCACCGGCACCAACTCGGCGCCGCTGGCGGTCGACACCGAGGCGCTGATCGGGCGGGCCTGGAACGACGAGGCCGCCGCGGTCCTCGCGCTGTCGCTGCGCAAGACGGCCAACCTGCTGCGCACCACGATCACGGCGCCGAAGTACCGGCGGCGGGCGGTGCAGGGCATGATGCGCCGGTTGATGGATACACTCTGGGACGGGAGGTGACCGCGTAGTGGCGAGGGGTCCGAAAGCAGAGGATACGGCGGCGGGGGCGGCCATTCCCCAGGCTATTCCCCAGGCTGCCTCCCAAGCTGTCCCCCCGGCGACGCTTCAGGGCCACGGACCGGGACGGGAGCTGTCGTACGGGCGGCTGCCGCAGGTGCTCGGCTATCACCTGCGTCGCACCCAGGTGGCGATCTTCCGTCACTTTTCCCGCACCGTGGCCGCGGAGGAAGACATCACGCCCGGCCTGCTGGGCATGCTCCAGGTCATCGCCGCGAATCCCGGGCTGGGCCAGAGCCGGTTGGCCGAGGCGATGGAGGTCGATCGCTCGACCATCGTCAAGGTGGTCGATCAGCTGGAGCGGCGCCGCCTGATCGTGCGCGAGCCTTCGCCGCACGACAAGCGCAGCCATTGTCTGCGGCTCACCGAGGAGGGGCGCGTGGCACTGGAGCGGATGCAGGCGCTGATGCTGCGGCACGAGGAGGCGTTCACCCGGGTGCTCACCGCCGAGGAGCGGCGCTGCCTGATCGACCTGCTGGCGCGACTGCACGGCGACTGCAATCCTGCGTCGCGCGGCTGAGAAAAGAAGGCTGAGGAAAGAGAAAAGCCGACCGGTTCGGGTCGGCTTTTCGAAGGTGGTGGCGCATCAGGGACTCGAACCCCGGACCTGCGGATTATGATTCCGTCGCTCTAACCAACTGAGCTAATGCGCCAGTGAACCCGTGATTCTAGGGAATCCGGGGTCCGGCTGTCAAAGCGATTACCCGACGCGATCACGATTCCGGGGCGCCGATCCGGGGAAAGCACACGGAAATCCGCGTCCCGGCGCCGCGCCCTCGCGCGGCGGGCCAGGGAATCCCGTCGTCGACCTCGATCCTGGCGCCGTGCTGGGCGGCGATCTCGCGCACGATCGACAGCCCCAGGCCGCTGCCGTCGCCCGGCGTGCCGGGCATCCGGTAGAAGCGCTCGAAGACCATGCTTCGTTCGGCGAGCGGGATCCCGCTGCCGTCGTCCTCGACTTGGAGAACGATCTCGTCGGCCGTGACGCGGATGCGCACCGTCACCATCCCCCGCTCGGGCGTATAGCGCAGCGCATTGTCGATCAGGTTGCCGACCATCTCGCGCAGCAGGATCGGCTGGCCGCTGATCCGGGCCGGCCCGGCATCGTGCTCGATGCCGAAATCGATCCGCCGCTTCAGCGCCTCGTCGGCCCATTCCGAGGCGAGTGCGCGCACCAGCGGATACAGGTCCAGCGGGTCCAGCGCGGTCGCGTCGCGCAGGTTCTCGGTCCGGGCGAGCGAGAGCAGCTGGCTGATCATGTGGGCGGTCCGCGAAGCGCTGCGAACCAGTTGCGCCAGGCTGCGCTGGAGCTGCTTCGGATCGGTCTCGCGCATCGCCAGCTCGGCCTGCGTGCGCAGCCCCGCGAGCGGGGTTTTCATCTGGTGCGCCGCGTCGGCGATGAATCGCTTCTGCGCGCTCAGGCTCAGCGCCTGCCGGGCCAGCAGGTCGTTGAAGGCGTCGACCAGCGGCTCGAGCTCCTCGGGAGCGCCGTGCGGATCGATCGGCGACAGGTCGTCCGGGCGCCGCGTACGGATGCGGTGCTGCATCGACTTCAGCGGCGCGAGCCCGCGCGACAACCCGAACCAGACCAGGCCGAGCGCGATCGGGAGGATCAGGAACTGGGGGAAGATCACGCCCTTGATGATCTCGTTGGCCAGCCTGCCGCGCCGCTCGAGCGTCTCGCCGACCTGTATCAGCATCCAGCGGCCGTTGGCGTTGCCGTCGGCCGATGGCCCGAGGACGTGCGAGTACGCGGTCCGGATCTCCACCTCGCGGATCGTCGCGTTGCGCAGCTTCACGCGCTCGACCTCCGCGAAGTCGTACAGCCGGGGGCGCGGGAAGTCGGGGTCTCCCGCCAGCAGCTCGCCGTTCAGGTCGAGCACCTGGAAGTAGATCCTGTCCTCGTTGTCCTGCAGCAGGTGATTGGCGGTCACCGCCAGGGACTCCTTGGCCGGAGCGTGCGTGTAGGTCCGCACGTGCTCGGCCAGGACCAGCGTCCGATCGGCGAGCGAGCGGTCGAACGGAGCGTCGGCCAGCGACCGGGCCACGAGGAAGGTGATCGCCACCGACAGCGGCCAGAGCAGCAGCAGCGGGGCGAACATCCAGTCGAGGATCTCGCCGAACAGCGAGCGCTGCTCCCCGAACTCCACCGGCTCGTACTTGCCGGGCCGGGCGCGGGTGCGGCGGTCCGCGAGGGCGGGGCGGTTCGGCGTCTCGCGCGTGGCGAGCAGGTCGCCGAGCACCGATTGCGACGGATCGACCGGCTTCATCCCGGTACCGCGGGGTCGGGCGGGCGCTCGAGGCAGTAGCCGAGGCCGCGCACCGTGGCGATGCGGATCGATCCGCCTTCGAGCTTGCGGCGCAAACGGTGCACGTAGACCTCGATGGCGTTCAGGCTGAGCTCGTCCCCCCATTCGCAGAGGTGGTCGACGATCTGCTCCTTGCTGACCAGCCGGCCGATGCGCTGCAGCAGGATCTCCAGCAGGCCGACTTCCCGCGCCGAGAGCTCCAGCGGATGATCGTCCAGGAAGGCGGTGCGGCTCACCTGGTCGAACGAGAGCGATCCGCAGCGCAGCCGGCTGCTGCTGCTGCCCATGCTGCGACGAACCAGGGCGCGCACGCGTGCCTCGAGCTCGGACAGCGCGAACGGCTTGGCCATGAAGTCGTCGGCTCCGAGGTCGAGGCCGCGAACCCGCTGCTCGACCGAGTCGGCGGCGGTCAGGATCAGGACCGGGACGGTGCCGTTGCGCGAGCGCAGTCGCTTGAGCACATCGAGCCCCGGCAGGGCCGGCAGGCCCAGGTCGAGGATCAGGAGGTCGTAGACGTGGAGCGACAGCGCGGTGTCCGCTTCGCTGCCGGAGGCCACGTGATCGACCGCGTAGCCGTTGCTCCGGAGCGAGCGCGACAGCCCGTCGGCCATGACATGATCGTCTTCCGCGAGGAGGATGCGCATCGGTTTGCCGTCGCCGCCTGGACCGGCGGACCTGTGCGCAAGTGTAGCGCTCCGGCTCAGCCGCGCGCGAGCGCCTCGCGCAGCGCGTCCCGCGTCGTCCTCGCCGCGGCGGCGGCGGCCGTGGCGAAGTCCTCGCCGCGGCCCGCGTACAGGATCGCGCGCGAGGAATTGACCATCATCCGCGCCCCGCCTGCCCGGACCGTCGCCTCGATGTCGCCGCCCTGCGCGCCGATGCCGGGCACCAGCAGCGGCAGGTCGCCGGCGATAGCGCGCACCCGCGCGAGCTCGGCCGGGAAGGTGGCGCCGACCACCAGCCCGACCTGGCCGCTGGTGTTCCACGGCCCGGCGGCCAGGCGCGCGACTCGTTCGAACAGTTTCTCCCCGCCGACGTCGAGGGCCTGCAGGTCGCTGCCGCCGGCGTTCGAGGTCCGACACAGGAGGATCACGCCCCGGTCGCGCCAGGCAAGCCAGGGTTCGAGCGAGTCGAACCCCATGTACGGATTCACGGTGACCGCGTCGGCGCCGTAACGCTCGAACGCTTCGCGCGCGTACTGTTCGGCGGTCGCCCCGATGTCCCCGCGCTTGGCGTCGAGGATCACCGGCGTGCCCGGATGCGCGCGCCGGACGTGCGCGAGGAGCTCCTCGAGCTGGTCCTCGGCGCGCGCCGCCGCGAAGTAGGCGACCTGGGGCTTGAACGCGCAGGCGAACTCCGCGGTGGCGTCGACGATCTCGCGGCAGAACGCGAGGATCGCATCGGGTCGTCCGGACAGGTGCGCCGGCATGCGCGCGGGGTCCGGATCGAGCCCGACGCACAGCATCGAGCCGGATCGCTTCCATGCAGTCTGCAAGGACGACACGAAATCCACTGCTGCTCTCCCGGACTTGGAATTCGGCGCTGATTCTAATGGCACCGGAGGCGACGTGCAGGCCCGATCTGTCGGATAATCGTCCCCAGGCGTGCCACAAGCGCGCCGTGCGTGCCCGCGTCGCGAACCGCAGCGCGGGTCTCGTCGCAAGGACATCCACCCCGTCCGGAGGCCGCCCACGATGAACGCTCCTCTCGCGCGTTCGGTTTCACAGGCGCTCGAGCGCGCGCTCGCGCAGGTCACGCTCGACGACAAGTACACGCTGGAGCGCGGACGCGCGTTCATGTCGGGCACGCAGGCGCTGGTGCGGCTGCCGATGCTGCAGCGCGAGCGCGATCGTCGCGCCGGCCTGGACACCGCGGGCTTCATCTCCGGCTATCGCGGATCCCCGCTCGGCGGGCTCGACCAGTCGCTGTGGAAGGCGCGCGAGCACCTCGCCGCGCACCAGGTCGTGTTCCAGCCCGGGCTGAACGAAGACCTGGCCGCCACCAGCATCTGGGGCACGCAGCAGGTCAATCTGTCGCCGAAGGCGCGCGTCGCCGGCGTGTTCGCGATGTGGTACGGCAAGGGGCCGGGCGTGGATCGCTGCGGCGACGTGTTCAAGCACGCGAACGCCGCCGGCTCCAGCCGCCATGGCGGGGTGCTGGTGCTGGCCGGCGACGATCACGGCGCCAAGTCGTCGACCCTGCCGCACCAGTCGGACCACATCTTCAAGGCCTGCGGGTTGCCGGTGTTCTACCCGGCCACGGTCCAGGAATACCTCGACTTCGGCCTGCACGGCTGGGCGATGTCGCGCTGGTCGGGCCTGTGGGTCGCGATGAAGGCGGTCACCGAGGTCGTCGAGGCCTCGGCATCGGTCGAGGTCGATCCCGACCGGGTCGACATCGTGCTCCCGGCCGATTTCGAGCTGCCTCCCGGCGGCCTGAACATCCGCTGGCCGGATACGGCGCTGGCCCAGGAGGCGCGGCTGTTCGACTACAAGTGGTACGCGTCGCTCGCCTACGTGCGCGCCAACCGCTTGAACCATACGGTGATCGATTCGCCGCATGCCTGGTTCGGCATCGTCACCGGCGGCAAGGCCTACCTGGACACGCGGCAGGCGCTCGAGGACCTGGGTCTCGACGAGGCCGCGTGCGCGCGCATCGGGCTGCGCCTGTTCAAGTGCGGCGTGGTCTGGCCGCTGGAAGCGCAGACGGTGCGCGAGTTCGCCACCGGGCTCGACGAGATTCTGGTGGTCGAGGAGAAGCGCCAGATCATCGAGTACGCGCTCAAGGAAGAGCTCTACAACTGGCGCGACGACGTGCGCCCGCGCGTCTACGGCAAGTTCGACGAGAAGGACGACCGCGGCGGCGAATGGGCGATGCCGCGCGGACGCTGGCTCCTGCCGGCGCATGCCGAGCTGTCGCCGGCCCTGATCGCGAAGGCGATCGCCGCGCGGCTGCTCGATCCGGGCAAGTCCGGATCGCGCTTCGAGCTGGCGAGCGACCGGCGCGCGCAGATCGAGGCGCGCCTGGCGATCATCGACGCGAAGGAGCGCGCGTTGGCGGCGCCGCACGCCGTCGTCGACCGCGTGCCGACGTTCTGCTCGGGCTGTCCGCACAATACCTCGACCCACGTGCCCGAGGGGTCGCGGGCGCTGGCCGGCATCGGCTGCCACTACATGGCGAACTGGATGCCCGAGCGGCGCACCGGCACCTTCACCCAGATGGGCGGCGAGGGAACGCCGTGGATCGGGCAGGCGCCGTTCACCGACGAGCCGCATGTCTTCGCGAACCTCGGCGACGGGACCTACTTCCATTCGGGGATCCTGGCGATCCGCGCGGCGATCGCCGCCGGGGTCAACATCACCTACAAGATCCTCTACAACGACGCGGTCGCGATGACCGGCGGCCAGCCGATCGACGGGACCCTCTCCGTGCCGCAGATCGTCGCTCAGCTCGATGCGGAGGGCGCGCGCAAGATCGTCATCGTCACCGACGAACCCGAGAAGTACGCGTCGATCCAGGCCTCGCCCGCGCTGACGCGCGTCGAGATCCGCCATCGCGACCATCTCGACTGGGTGCAGCGCCGGCTGCGCGAGACGCCGGGCTGCACGATCCTCGTCTACGACCAGACCTGCGCGACCGAGAAGCGGCGCCGCCGCAAGCGGATCGTCGACGGCAAGCCAGGCTACCCCGACCCGGCGCGGCGGGTGGTCATCAACGAGGCGGTCTGCGAGGGCTGCGGCGATTGCAGCGTGCAGAGCGCGTGCGTGTCGGTCGAGCCGGTCGAGACCGAGTTCGGCCGCAAGCGGCGCATCAACCAGTCATCGTGCAACAAGGACTACTCGTGCCTGAAGGGCTTCTGCCCCAGCTTCGTGACGGTGGAAGGTGGAGCGTTGCGGCGCGGCGCGACCGCTGGGGCGGCCGGGGTGGCCGGGGTGGCCGGGGTGGCCGGAGCAGCGCCCGGACGCGATCCCGATCCCCGGACCGCCGAACTCCCCGAGCCGCAGCGGCTGTCGATCGAGGCCTCCGGTAACCGCAGCTACGGCATCCTGGTGACGGGGGTCGGCGGTACCGGGGTCGTCACGGTGGGCCAGCTGCTCGGCATGGCCGCGCATCTCGAGGGCCGGGGAGTCTCGGTGCTCGACATGGCCGGGCTCGCTCAGAAGGGCGGGGCGGTGTACTCGCACGTGCAGATCGCGCGGGCGCCCGAGCACCTGTTCGCCACCCGGATCGCGACCGGCGAGGCCGATCTGGTCATCGGCTGCGACCTGGTCGTCGCGGCCGGCAACGAGGCGCTGGGCAAGATGCGCGCCGGCGTCACGCGCGCGGTGGTCAATGCCGACGTGATGCCCACTTCCGACTTCCTGCGCGACTCCGACTGGCGCCTGCCCGGCGCGGCCTTGCGCCGCAACATTCTCGACGCCGCGGGCGGGCGCGACATCGAGTTCGTGGCGGCGGGCGCGCTGGCCGAGGCGCTGCTCGGGGACGCGATCTACACGAATCCGCTGCTGGTCGGCTATGCCTGGCAGAAGGGCTGGCTGCCCCTGGAGCGCCGCGCGATCGAGCGTGCGATCGAGCTCAACGCGGTGCAGGTGGCGGCCAACCGCCGGGCCTTCGACTGGGGGCGGCGCATGGCGCACGAGCCCGAGGCCGTGCACCGCTGGCTGGCGCCGGCCCGGGCCCCGCGCGTCGTCGAGGTCCGGCGCACGTCCGCGCCGGGCGAAGGCGTGGGCGCGCGCCCGAATCCGGCCGCGGTCGCGGCGGCGCTCGACGCCCTGGTCGAGCGCCGGGAGCGGGAGCTGGTCGCCTACCAGGACCGCGGCTACGCGCAGCGCTACCGCCGCCTCGTCGACCGGGTCCGGGCGGTCGAGGCCGAGCGCGTCGGCGCCGAGGCCGGCTTCGAGCTCACCGAGGCGGTGGCGCGCTACTTCTTCAAGCTCATGGCGTACAAGGACGAGTACGAGGTCGCGCGGCTGCACGGCGATCCGGCGTTCCGCGCCGGCATCGCCGCGCGCTTCGAGGGCGACTGGCGGTTGCGGTTCCACCTGGCTCCGCCGTTGCTGGCCCGCGTCGATCCGCGCACGGGGCGGCCGCGCAAGATCAGCTTCGGCCCCTGGATGTCCGGCGTGTTCCGCGTCCTGGCGAAGCTGAAGTTCCTGCGCGGCACGCCGCTCGATCCGTTCGGGCGCACGGCCGAGCGTCGCACCGAGCGCGCGCTGGTGCCGGCCTACGAAGCGCTGATCGGGGAGATCGCCGAGCGGTTGAACCGGTCCAACCTGGGGCTGGCGGTCGAGCTGGCCGCCGTGCCCGAGCACATCCGCGGATACGGGCCGGTGAAGCAGCGGCACCTGCAGGAGGCGCGGCTGCGCCAGGCCCGGCTGCTCGCGCAATGGCGTGGCGAGCCTCAGCCGCCGAGCGGCGAATCGTCCTCGAAGCGTTCCCCGGGCGTGACGGCCGCGACCGCCGCGGCGCCCGCATCGGCGGTGTCGGCGCCCGCGGAGAACGACGTGCCCGGGTAATGGCGCAGCATGTCGTCGCGCACGCGCTGCAGCGGCAGATCGGACCAGGTGCCGTGGTCGGTCAGGTACTGCATGTGCAGCCGGCCCTGGGTGTCGTGTTCCTGGTAGAGCGCGTCGGCGCGCCCGTCGAACTCGGTCGGGCGCACCCCGAAACGCTCGCACAGCCCGAGGTTGAAGGCCGGCACGGCCTTCACCCAGCGCCCCTCGATCAGCAGCGCCGCGTAGCCGTGGTCGTAGAACACGTCGACGCCGCCCATCCGCGCGCGCAGCTTCTCGGTGTTCAGGTGGTTGACCACGTCGGCCAGCCCGATCGCCGAGGCGATGCCCACCGAGCGCGCGCAGGCCGCGAGCAGGCCGGCCTTGGAGATGCACCAGCCGTGGCCGTCCTCGATCACCTGGCTGGCGCGATACGAGGCGGATTCGTAGCTGATGCGGTAGGGGTCGTACCGGATCCGGTCGCGGATCGCGTAGAACAGGCGGATCGCGCGCGTGCGCGGCTCCTGGGCGTCGCCGATGGCCTCGGCGACGAACCGACGGACGGTCGGCGCCGCGAAGTCGAGGAACCAGGTGGGCGCGAGATACGGATCGAGCCCGGGGGATCCGGACGTCACTTCGGGCAGCCCGGGCGTGTGGACGACGTTCATCATGTTCCTCTCGCGAGGCATTGTAGCGGCGCGGCATCGCGATGCGCCGCGGACCACGCGGTGCCCGGGGGCATCGCGCACCGGGCGGGCCGACCGGCGGTCCGTCCGGTGCCCGCCGGCGCGCCGGCGGGCACGATGGCGGGCGGCATCGCGGCTGCGGTCCGGCCGGGATGTCCGTTAGGATAGCGTCGATCGGAAGCCGGCCGCCCGCGGCGAGCCTCCGGGCGCGGCACCCCGAGATTCTCCCGACGCACTCGAAAGCGAGGTAAGAACATGGCAAGCAAGAAAACTCTCCTGGCCTGCGCGGTCGTGTCCGTCGCCCTGGCGGGCTGCGCCGGCATGGACGAGACCCAGCAGCGTACCGCGGTCGGCACCGGGATCGGCGCCGTGGTGGGCGCGGCGCTGGGCAGCGCCGTCGGCGGCAGCGGCGGCGCGACGCGCACCGGCGCCGCGCTCGGCGCGGCGGCCGGCGGCATCGGCACCTACGTCTGGTCCAAGCGCATGGAGGACCAGAAGCGCGCGATGGAGCAGGCGACCGCCGGCACCGGGGTCGGCGTTTCGCAGACGGCCGACAACCAGCTGAAGCTCGAGATCCCGAGCGACATCTCGTTCGACACCGGGCGCGCCGACATCAAGTCGAACTTCCAGCCGATCCTGGATCGCTTCGCGCAGACGCTGAACGCGAATCCGGGCACGACCGTGCGCATCGTCGGGCATACCGACAGCACCGGCTCCGACGCGATCAACCAGCCGCTGTCGGTGAATCGCGCGGCGAACACCCGGCAGTACCTGTCGACGCGCGGCGTCGATCCGGCGCGGATCGGGATCGACGGCCGCGGATCGCGCGAGCCGATCGCCGACAACGGCAGCACCGCCGGCCGGGCGAAGAACCGTCGCGTCGAGATCTACGTCGCCGAGGCGGCGCCGCGCTGAGGCGGCGCCGGACGCCGACGAGAAAAAGGCCCGCCGAAGCGGGCCTTTTCCGTTCCTGCGGACGGGCGGCCCGGGCGGGCCGCCGCGTCGGGGCTTACATGTCCATCCCGCCCATGCCACCCATGCCGCCCATTCCGGGGGGCATCCCGCCCGGGGCCGGCTTGTCTTCCGGCGCCTCGGCGATCATGGCCTCGGTGGTCAGCATCAGGCCGGCGACCGAAGCCGCGTTCTGCAGCGCGGTGCGCGTGACCTTGGTCGGATCGACCACGCCCATGTCGAGCATGTCGCCGTAGGTGGCGTTGGACGCGTTGTAGCCGAAGTTGCCCTTGCCTTCCAGCACCTTCGCGACCACCACGCTCGGCTCGTCGCCGGCGTTGTTGACGATCTGGCGCAGCGGCTCCTCGATCGCGCGCAGCACGATCTTGACGCCGGCTTCCTGGTCGCCGTTGTCGCCCTTGACCTTGATGCTGGCGCGCGCGCGCAGCAGCGCGACGCCGCCGCCGGCGACGATGCCTTCCTCGACCGCGGCGCGCGTGGCGTGCAGCGCGTCCTCGACGCGGGCCTTCTTCTCCTTCATCTCGACCTCGGTCGCGGCGCCGACGCGGATGACCGCGACACCGCCGGCCAGCTTCGCGACGCGCTCCTGCAGCTTCTCGCGGTCGTAGTCGCTGGTGGCTTCCTCGATCTGGGCGCGGATCGCCTTGACGCGAGCCTCGATGGTCTTGGTGTCGCCGGCGCCGTCGATGATCGTGGTGTTCTCCTTGGCGACCTCGATCCGCTTGGCGCGGCCGAGATCCTGCAGCGTCGCCTTCTCGAGCGACATGCCGGTCTCTTCCGAGATCACGGTGCCGCCGGTGAGGATCGCCATGTCCTCGAGCATCGCCTTGCGGCGGTCGCCGAAGCCCGGCGCCTTGACCGCGACGGTCTTCAGGATGCCGCGGATGTTGTTGACCACCAGCGTCGCGAGCGCCTCGCCCTCGACTTCCTCGGCGATGATCAGCAGCGGCTTGCCGGCCTTGGCGACCTGCTCGAGCACCGGCAGCAGCTCACGGATGTTGCTGACCTTCTTGTCGTGCAGCAGCACGAACGGGTCGTCGAGGACGGCGACCTGCTTGTCCGGGTTGTTGATGAAGTACGGCGACAGGTAGCCGCGGTCGAACTGCATCCCCTCGACGATGTCGAGCTCGTTCTCGAGCGACTTGCCGTCCTCGACCGTGATCACGCCTTCCTTGCCGACCTTCTCCATCGCCTCGGAGATGATCCGGCCGATCTCCTCGTCGGAGTTCGCCGAGATCGAGCCGACCTGGGCGATCTCCTTGGTGGTCGTGCACGGCTTGCTGATCTTCTTCAGCTCTTCGGTCAGCGCGCCGACGGCCTTGTCGATGCCGCGCTTCAGGTCCATCGGGTTCATGCCGGCGGCGACGTACTTCATGCCTTCGCGCACGATCGCCTGCGCCAGCACGGTGGCGGTCGTCGTGCCGTCACCCGCGGCGTCGGAGGTCTTGGAAGCGACTTCCTTGACCATCTGCGCGCCCATGTTCTCGAACTTGTCCTTCAGCTCGATCTCCTTGGCCACCGAGACGCCGTCCTTGGTGACGGTCGGGGCGCCGAACGAACGCTCGAGCACCACGTTGCGGCCCTTCGGGCCCAGCGTCACGCGGACCGCGTTGGCGAGGAGATTGATCCCGTTCACCATCCGGCTGCGGGCATCGTCGGAAAAGAAAACCTGCTTGGCTGCCATCTGCTTGTTCTCCTGGAACCTGTTGTATTCGCTGCGCTTACTCGACCACGGCCATGATGTCTTCTTCGCGCATCACCAGCAGCTCGTCGCCGTCGACCTTGACGGTCTGGCCGCTGTACTTGCCGAAGAGCACCTTGTCGCCGACTTTCACGCCGAGGGGGCGCACCTTGCCGTCGTCGCCGACCTTGCCGTTGCCCACGGCGAGCACTTCGCCCTGGTCGGGCTTCTCGGCGACGTTGTCGGGGATCACGATGCCCGACGCAGTCTTGCGCTCGTTGTCCAGGCGTTTGATGATCACGCGATCATGCAGCGGACGGAGTTTCATGCGGAATAGCTCCCAAATATTTGAAAAAGCTTGAAAAATCAGGAGACCGGGGGCCGGGCTCCGGGATCCGGCGGGCGGGTGCGCCACCCCCGGCCCGATCTGGCCGAGTTTTGTTAGCACTCACCGCTGGAGAGTGCTGATTGTAGGAACTCGGGGGCAGGATTTCAAGTGGGCCGGGGCCGCGGAACCGATCGTCACCCAGGACGGGCGGGCCCGGACCGGGTGGCGGGGGTGCCGGAAAGATGCGAAACGGCCGCCCGGAGGCGGCCGTCCCGTCGGGCGCCGGCAGCCCGCAAGGGGGTGCCGGCGCCGCGAACCGCCTTACAGCGGGCGGATCGCCGAGGCCTGCAGGCCTTTCGGGCCCTGCTTGACGGCGAACTCGACGCGCTGGGCTTCCTGCAGCGTCTTGAACCCGCTGCCCTGGATCTCGGAGAAGTGCGCGAACAGGTCCGCGCTGCCGTCATCGGGGGCGATGAAGCCGAAACCCTTGGACTCGTTGAACCACTTGACCACGCCGGTCACTCGATTGCTCATGGTGCGCTCCCTACGATACGCATTGACGAATACACCGCAGACGACCCCGTCGCGGCGGCAGACGAATCAAGAGGCACAACCAGGTATTCGAGACACGCTGCCCGTGGGGCAGGCCGGCTTGACACGCAAAGATGATCTACTTGAACTGAATGCCGGCGCACAGTAACCGATCGGGGCGGCTTTGTCGAGCGATTTCCGTCGGCGGCGGCACGGGGCCGTGCATCCGGCCTCCCGCGCCCGGCGTCCGCGTCATTCGGGCTCGACCGCCAGGGCCACCAGGAAGCGCGACACCATGTTGTAGGCCGCCACCGTACCGACGAACTCGACCAGGTCGCGCGCCGGCAGGGCCCGGGCCAGCGCCTCGAAGCTCGCGTCGGAGACGTTCACCGAGCAGGTCATCTCCACCGCCACCGCGAGCGCCGCTCGCTCGGCGTCGTCGAACAGCGCGTGGTCCGACTGCGCGCGCCGCGGGTCGCGCAGCGCCTCGAGCTGGGCTTCGGTGCCGCCCGCCTTCAGGAACTCGGGCGCGTGATGGCGGAACTCGTAGTCGGCGCGGTTCAGCAGCGCCACCACGCACATCGCGAGCTCGCGCAGCTTGGGCGACAGTTGCAGCCGGGTGCGGATCGCGCCGAGGTAGGCGTTCCAGCCCGCCGTCATTTCCGGGCTGTGCAGCAGCATGCGATCGAGGTTCAGCAGCGTGCCGCCGCGGCGCGCGCGCACCGCGGCGACGATCGCCTCCGGTTCCGCCAGGTCGGCGGGAACGTAGGGGACGCGGGGCATCGAGGGCTCCGTGGGCGGGATGTGAGAGGTGGCACGGACCCGGGCCGGCGGGTCCGGGTCAGGCGATCCGGGAGTACGAGGCGCCGCTGGAGGAACGGGCCAGGTGGCGATCGAAGGCCATCGCGACCGCGCGCACCAGCAGCCGGCCGCGGGGGGTGACCTCGACGCCGCGGTCGTCGATGCGCACGGCGCCCGCGTCGGCCAGCGGCGTCAGCGCCTCGATCGATTCCGCGAGCCAGCGGCGGCTGTCGATGCCGCGGCGCGCGTCGAGCGCGGACCAGTCGATCCGGAAGTCGCACATCAACGCGTTGATCGCGTCGCGGCGCACGAAGTCGTCGGCGTCGAGGGCGATGCCGCGCACCGCCGGCAGCTCGCCGCGTTCGATGCGGCGGTAGTAGCCGTCGAGCAGCTTGTCGTTCTGCGCGTAGACGTCGCCGATCGACGAGATCGACGAGACTCCCAGCGCGATCAGGTCGCCGGCGTCGTGCGAGCAGTAGCCCTGGAAATTGCGGTGCAGCCGGCCCTCGCGCTGGGCGACCGACAGCTCGTCGTCCTCGCGGGCGAAGTGATCGAGGCCCAGGTGCCGGTAGCCGGCGCGCGCGAACATCGCGACCGCGGTCTGGAACATCCGCGCCTTTTCCTCGGACGACGGCAGGTCGGCCTCGGCGATGCGGCGCTGCGGCTTGAACAGTGCGGGCAGGTGCGCGTAGTGATAGAGCGCGATGCGGCCCGGCGCCGCCGCGATCGTCTTGCGCAGCGTCTCCTCGAAGCCGGCGTGGTGCTGCTTCGGCAGCCCGTAGATCAGGTCGACATTGATCGAGCCGAACCCGGCGTCGCGGGCGGCCTCGATCAGCTCGAGCGTCGGTTCGTACGGCTGGATGCGGTTGACCGCCGCCTGCACCACCGGGTCGAAATCCTGGACGCCGAGGCTCACCCGGTTCAGCCCCATCGAGCGCAGCGCGCGCACTCGCTGCGGACTGACGGTGCGCGGGTCGATCTCGATCGAATACTCGCCGTCGTCGCTGAAGTCGAACGCGCGGCGCAGCATGTCGATCAGCGCGCCGAGCTCGGCGTCGGGCATGAACGTCGGCGTGCCGCCGCCGAAGTGCAGATGGCTGATCCGCTGGCCGTGGCCGGCGAGGGCGGTGACCAGCGCCACCTCGCGTTCGAGCGCGGCCAGGTACGGCGTGCACTGCTCGACGTGGCGGGTACCGATCTTGTTGCACCCGCAGTAGTAACAGATCGATCGACAGAACGGGATGTGGACGTACAGGCCCAGCGGCTCGCCGCCCCGCCCGGTGCGTGCCGCCAGCGCCTGCGCGTAACGCTCGGCGCCCACCCGCTCGTCGAAGCGGTCGGCGGTGGGGTAGGAGGTATAGCGCGGCCCGCGGCCGCCGAAGCGGCGCAGCAGGTCCTCGTCGATGATCGGCGGCTCGCTGGCCTGGACGCCCATGGCGGTCGGTGTACCCGGGTTCGGTGCGCGAATGCTGGCGGCCATTCTCGCATTCGCGGCAGCGAGCGTCTAATCGGGACGCAAAGCCGACATCCGGGGAGGGATGCCTCGGGGCCGGTGCGAGCGCCGGTCGGTGGCGCCGATGGGATAATGTGCCGACGATGCTGCGCTGGCGGATCCCACGACGTCCCGCGGCGGCGGCCGCGATCGCCGCCGCGGCCCTCGCCGCGCTCCTCGTCGTGCTCTTCGTCGTGCTCTTCGCCGCGCTCCCGGCAGGCGGCCCGGGGGCGGCGCGCGCGCAGGCGCCCGGCACCGGCATCGCGCCGGACGCGGCCGCCGACGCTCCGATCGCCACCTGGCTGCGCGAGTCGCGGCTTGCCGCGGACCAGGTCGGAGCCGTCGCGCTGCCGCTCGATGGCGGCCCGGCGCTGCTGGCGCACCGGGCTGGGCAGCCGCTCAATCCGGCCTCCGCGATCAAGCTGTTCACGACCTATGCCGGGCTCGGCCTGCTCGGCGCCGACTACCGCTGGCGCACCGAGGCCCGCCTGCGGGGGGCGTTGCGAAGCGGCGTGCTGCATGGCGATCTGGTGCTGCGCGGCGGCGGCGACCCCAAGCTGGTGATCGAGGACCTGACCGAGTTCGTCGCGCAGATGCGCCGGGCGGGTCTCGAGGCGATCGACGGCGACCTGGTGCTCGACGACGGGTCGTTCGAGGTCGGGCCGGACAGCGTCGAGGACTTCGACGGCGAGCCGTCCCAGCCATACAACGTGCGCCCGTTCGCGGCGCTGATGAACTTCAAGGCGGCGCGCATCGTCGTGCGTCCCGATGCGCGCGGCGCCGGGCTGGCGTTCGATCCCGCGCTCGCGGAGGTCGCCCTGGACAACCGGGTCCGGCTGGTGGGCGGCCCCTGCCGGCTCGGCGCCGGGGGGCTGCAGGTGAGCGACGAGATGCGCGGCGAAACGCCGGTGGTGCGGGTCGCGGGCAGTTATTCGCGCGCCTGCGGCGAGCAGGGCCTCTTCGCGGCGCTGCTCGATCATCGCCGGTTCATCCATGCGCTGTTCAAGGCCGCCTGGCAATCGGCCGGCGGGCGCTGGAACGGCCGCACGCGCATCGAGCGCGGCGCCGCCGACACCGGCGAGCCCTGGCTCGACTGGGTGTCGCCGCGTACGCTCGCCGACGTGGTGCGCGACATCAACAAGTTCAGCAACAACGTGATGACGCGCCAGCTGATGCTCCAGCTCGGCGTCGAATCCGGCGCGCGGCCCGCGACCGTCGCCGACGGCCGGCGCGCGATCGACGCCTGGCTCGAGAGGCAGGGCCTGTCGCCGGCGGGCCTGGTGCTGGACAACGGCGCGGGGCTGTCGCGCGAGGCACGCGCCAGCGCGGCGCAGCTCGCGCGGCTGCTGCGGCACGCGGCCGCCGGCCCGTTCGCCGACCTGGTCCGCGAGTCGCTGCCGGTGGCGGGCGTCGACGGCACGATGCGGACGCGCCTGGCCGGCGAGCCGATCGCGGGCTACGCCTGGATCAAGACCGGCAGCCTGGAGGGCGTGCGCTCGATCGCCGGCTACGTCGAGGCGGCGTCGGGACGGCGCTACGCGGTGGCGATGATCGTGAACGGCCCGGGCGCGGGCGCCAGCCGGACGCTGCAGGACCGCTTCCTGCGCTGGGTCTACCTGCACGGCTGAGCCGCGCTCGCGCGGAAGCTTCGTCAGGCGCGCTGCGCGGCGCCGGCGAACCGCGCGGTGAAGCCGGTCACGCGCTCCAGGAGCCGGCTGCCGTCTCCCTTGCGCCAGGCGAGCGCGATGCCGAGATGCAGCCCCGGCGGATTGTCGGACAGCGTCAGGCAACGCACGCCGCGCGGAACCATGAGCCGCGCCGAACCGGCCACCAGCGCCACGCCGAGCCCCGACTCGACCAGGCTCAGGATGGTCTGGACCTGCATCGCCTCCTGCTCGATGCGCGGCGTGAAGCCCGAGTACTGGCACCGTACCATCGCGAGCGCGGCCAGCCCGGGCACGCCGCTGCGCGGATACATGATGAACGGTTCGCCGGCGGCTTCGGACAGGGCGATCGGGTCGCGCCCGGCCAGCGGGCTGCGCTCCGACACCGCGAGCACGAAGTCGTCGCGATCCAGCGGCAGCAGCTCGAACTCGCGCGGGTCGAGCACCGGATGGCGCACCAGTCCCGCGTCGAAGCGGCGCGTCCCGAGCCCGGCGAGGATCTCGGATGTCGTGGTCTCGGTCAGCTCCAGCCTGACCTTCGGGAACTGCGCGCGCAGGGCCGGGATCCAGCGCGGCAGCAGCGCGTACGTCGACGAACCGATGATGCCCAGGCGCAGTACGCCACTCAGCCCTTGTCGCGCCTCGTCCACCGCCTGCCGGCACTGCTCGGCGTGCAGAAGCGCCAGCCGGGCGTCGGCCAGCATCGCCTGCCCTTCCTCCGTCAGGCTGGCGCCCGTCGGCGTGCGGCGGAACAGCGCGCAGCCGAGCTCCGTTTCCAGCTTGCGGATCGAGACCGACAGCGGCGGCTGTGCGATCCGGAGTTGCCGGGCGGCGCGATGGAAGTTGCCGGTCTCGGCGAGGGTCACGAACTGATGCAGTTGCCGCAGATTCATTCGATACTCAAAGGATATCGATTCAAGATTATACAATATATTGGACGTCATCGAGGTTGTTGCATAAAGTCCGCCCGGAAGTGACCGGAGATTCGGGAATGAGCGCTTTCGACAGCCTGACCCTCACCCGCATTCCCGCCGAGGACGAGGCGCTGCGGGACGAGGTGCGCGCCTTCCTGGCCGAAGCCACGCGGAACCTGCCCGCGCACCGGCGCGCGCGCTCGTGGAGCGGGCACGACGCGGAGTTCAGTCGCGCGCTCGGGCGGCGCGGCTGGCTCGGGATCACGTTCCCGACGCGCTACGGCGGCGGCGGACGCAGCCCCTTCGCGCGCTACGTGCTGGTCGAGGAATGCCTGAACGTCGGCGCGCCGGTGGGTGCGCACTGGATCGCGGATCGCCAGAGCGGGCCGCTGATCCTGAAATACGGCACCGAAGCGCAGCGGCAGTTCTACCTGCCGCGCATCTGCCGGGGCGAGGCCTTCTTCTGCATCGGGATGAGCGAGCCGGACGCGGGCTCGGACCTGGCGAGCGTCAAGACGCGCGCCCGCGCGACCGATCGGGGCTTCGTGCTGAACGGGCAGAAGATCTGGACCACCGGCGCTCACCAGTGCCACTACATGATCGCGCTGGTGCGGACCTCGGGCGAACCGGCGGACCGGAACGAGGGCCTGTCCCAGGTGATCGTGGACTTGTCGCTGCCGGGCGTGACGGTGCGGCCGATCACCGACCTTTCCGGCGACCGCCATTTCTGCGAGGTGTTCTTCGAGGATGTGCGGCTGGACGCCGACGCGCTGATCGGCCGGGAGGGACAGGGCTGGGAGCAGGTGACCGCCGAGCTGGCGTTCGAGCGCAGCGGCCCGGAACGCCTGTTTTCCAGCATCGTCCTGTTCGACGAATGGCTGGCGTGGACCCGCACGCCATCGGGACGCAGCGACGCCGCACTGCGCCTGGCAGGCCGCGTGTTCACCGAGCTGGCGCCGCTGCGCGCGCTGTCGATCGCGGTGCAGGAGCGGCTCGCGCGCGGCGCGAGCCCGGTGATCGAGGCCGCCCTGGTCAAGGAGCTTGGCACGATGCTGGAACAGTCGATTCCGGCCGCGATCGCCGACGACCTCTTCTCGCGCGACGCGTCCGCCGTGCCGCTGGAGCTGCTGCACACGCTCGACTACGTGACGGCCGCCGCGCCGTCGTTCTCGCTGCGCGGCGGCACGCGGGACATCCTGCGCGGCATGATTGCTCGCGGTCTGGGGTTGCGCTGAGGAGGGAGGCGAGGATGGACGACGATCTGTTTTCCGACGCGGCGCGCGCGCTGCTGCGCGACTGCTGCACGCCCCGGGACGTGCGCGAGATCGAGGCGGGCGGCTCGCCGCAGGCCTTGTGGGGGCAGCTGGAGGACGCGGGCTTCGCCGACGCGCTCGTTCCGCAGGCGCAGGGCGGCGCGGGGCTCGCGCTGCGCGAGGTGTTCGAGGTCTGGGCGCTCTGCGGCGCCCATGTGTTGCCGGTGCCGCTGGCCGAGACGATGATCGCGCGCGCGCTGCTGGCCGCCGCAGGCGCGGATCGGCCCCGCGGGAGCATCGCGCTGGCGCAGGCCCGGCTCGACGACGCGGGCGGCGTGCGCTGCGCCGTCGTTCGCATGGGGCGCGCGGCCGACGCAGTGCTGGTCCGGCACGAGGCCGGCTGGCAGTTGCTGCCCGTCGCGCGGGCCGAGGCGGCTCCGGCCGTCGTCCGGCTCGACGCCGGCCTGAGCTGGGACGCCGCGCAGAGCGCACGGGCGCCGCGCCTGCCGGTTGCGTTGCCCGCGGGGCTCGATCTCCGCACCCTGCGCGCGTGCGCGCTCGCGGCGCAGCTGAGCGGTGCATTGCGGGAAGTGTTCCAGCGCACGCTGCAGTTCGCCAACGAGCGCCGGCAGTTCGGCCGGCCGATCGGCAAGTTCCAGGCGATCCAGCACCAACTGGCGGTGATGAGCGAACACGTGTTCGCGGCGCGCATGGCGGCCCGGCTGGGCTGCAGCGGCGAGCGGTGGCTGCCCGACCGCCTGCGCGTGGCCGTGGCCAAGGCCCGGACGAGCCAGGCCGCGCTGGCCGTGGCCGACGCCGGCCACGCCATTCACGGGGCGATCGGATTCACCGAAGAGTTCGATCTCCAGTTGTTCACCCGTCGAATGCATGCCTGGCGGCAGGCGGCGGGATCCGAGTCCTACTGGCATGATGTGGCCGGCGCCCGCCTGGTCGACGATCATTCCGGCCCGACGCTGGATCTGCTGCGCGCGACGACGGACCTGCCTGCCTAGCCATCGCGAGAACCGCCATGCCCTTCCTCGACATCCAGCGCGACGGCGCCGTCGTCACGCTCACCATGAACCAGCCCGAGACGCGCAATGCGCTGACCGGCAACACCGCCGTCGACGAGTTCGTCCAGGTCTGCGAATCGATCCGGCGCGACCCGGCGATCAAGGCCGCGATCCTCACCGCCCAGGGGCCCGTGTTCAGCTCGGGCGGGAACGTCAAGGACATGCGCCGCTTCTTCGACGACGCGCTCACCGGCGACGCGATCCGAGAGGAGTACCTGCAGGGGATCCAGCGCATTCCGCGCGCGCTCTACCACCTGGACGTTCCGGTGGTCTGCGCCGTCAACGGTCCCGCGATCGGCGCGGGCCTCGACCTGGTGTGCATGTGCGACATCCGGATCGCGTCGGAGAACGCGACCTTCGCCGAGAGCTTCGTGCGCGTGGGCATCGTCCCCGGCGACGGCGGCGCCTGGCTGCTGCCGCGCGCGGTCGGCATGGCGAAGGCGAGCGAGATGGCTTTCACCGGCGATGCGATCGATGCGCGCGATGCCCTCGGCTGCGGCCTGGTATCGCGGGTGGTGCCGGCCGCGCGGCTGATGGAGACGGCGCGCGCGCTGGCCGCGAGGATCGCCGCCAATCCGGGCGCGGTGCTGCGCATGACCAAGCGGCTGCTGCGCGAGGGCGTGCACGGCTCGCTCGAGTCCGTGCTCGAGCTGTCCGCCGGCTACCAGGCGATCGCCCACAAGACCGCGGATCACCGGGAGGCCGTGACCGCGTTCATCGAGAAGCGCCCGCCGCGCTTCGCCTGAGCCGGCCCTTCCCGCCATCGGGCGCGTGGCTCGCGTGGATCGGTCGCGCACCGGGCTGGTCGCCGCGCTCGTCGGCTACCTGGCCTTCGTGGCCTACCAATCGCTGGCGGGCGCCGCGCCCGGCGCCTGCGTCACGCCGCTTCTCCAGCAGGGCTCGCGCCTGTCGCGCGGCGACGGCCTGGCCAACCTGGTCGCGTACGTGCCGCTGGGCCTGCTCGCGGCGGCCCGGCTGGCGTCGATGCGCAACCGCGGGCTCGCGTTCGGCATCGCGTTCTCGCTGGCGTCGATGTGCTCGCTGTCGATGGAGCTGCTCCAGGCATGCCTGCCGGGGCGGGTGTCGTCGTGGTACGACTGGGTCACGAATTCGGCCGGAGGGCTGCTCGGAGCGGTGGCGCTGCCGGCGGCGGCCCGGCTGGCGCGCGCGTTGCGCACGCGGCCCGGATGCGCGGCGGCGATGGAGGCGCCGCTGGGCTGGCCGGCGGCGTTGTGCGTGGGGGCCTGGCTGCTGCTGGTGCTCGCGCCGTGGCGCTTCACGCTCGACGTGGGCACGCTGCGCGGAAACCTCGCCTTCCTGAAGCATGCGGCCGATGCCGTCGCGGGGTTCGAGCCGTGGCGCGCGCTGCGCTACGGATTCGGCTGGATGGCGATCGGCTTCGCGCTGCGCGCGTCCGGCCTCGCCGTCGCGGATGCGCTGCGCCTGCTGGCGCTGCTGGTCGCGGCAGCCGTGCTCGGGCAGGTGCTGCTCGCCGTTCCGTCGCTGTCGTTCGAGGAACTCGCGGGCATGGCGCTGGCGCTGGCGGCGACGGCCCTGGCGGGCGCGAACGGAGCGGGCCCGCGACTGCCCGCGGCGTTCGCGCTGCTCTCGGTGCTCGCGTACCAGCTCGCGCCGCAGCCCGGCGTGCCGGCGCCGGACACGTTCTCGTGGTGGCCCCGGATCGGCCGGGGCGGGCTGCTCGGCGCGCTCGAGCTGGCCCTGTTGTTCGGCTGGCTCGGCGCCGCGCTGTCGCTTTCGCTGCGCGCGCTCGCGCAGCGCGGCGCGGACGTCTCGCGTCGTCGCGTCGCCTGGCCCGCGGCGACGGCCGGGGTGTTGCTGCTGACCGAGATCGCGCAGGGCTGGATACCCGGCCGCAGCCCGGACACGTCGGCGCCGCTGGTCATGCTCCTCGGCTTCATGGTCGCCTGGGCGCTGGGCGGTGCGCCGCCGTCCGGCGCGGCCCCGGCGCGCCCGCGACCGGTCCGGCGGATGAGGCGGGCTACAGCCCGAGCTGCTCCCACATCGCGTCGACCCGCCGCCTGACGGCCGCGTCCATCGAGATCGCGCGCCCCCATTCGCGCGTCGTCTCGCCCGGCCACTTTCCGGTGGCGTCGATGCCCATCTTCGAGCCCAGCCCCGACACCGGGGAGGCGAAGTCGAGATAGTCGATCGGCGTACGCTCGACCAGCGTGGTGTCGCGTACCGGATCGACGCGCGTGGTGATCGCCCAGACGACCTCCTTCCAGTCGCGCACGTCGATGTCGTCGTCGGTGACGACGATGAACTTCGTGTACATGAACTGGCGCAGGAAGCTCCAGATGCCGAACATCACGCGCTTGGCGTGCCCCGGATACTGCTTGCGCATCGAGACCACCGCCATCCGGTACGAGCAGCCCTCGGGCGGCAGGTAGAAGTCGACGATCTCCGGAAACTGCTTGCGCAGGATCGGCACGAACAGCTCGTTGAGCGCGACGCCCAGCACCGCCGGTTCGTCGGGCGGCTTGCCGGTGTAGGTCGAATGGTAGATCGGGTCGCGGCGCGTCGTGATCCGGTCGATCGTGAAGACGGGAAACCAGTCCTGCTCGTTGTAGTAGCCGGTGTGGTCGCCGAACGGTCCCTCGATCGCCATCTCCCAGCCGGTGCGCGCCGCGGACGGAAGCTCCCGCGGCCAGCCGAGCGCGCGCGCGTTGGCCAGGGTCGCGCTCGCGTCGGGATCGGGGCGGATCGATCCCTCGAGCACGATCTCGGCGCTGGCCGGCACGCGCAGCGTGCTGCCGAGGCATGCCGTGAGCTCGGTCCGCGCGCCGCGCAGCAGTCCGGCGAACTGATACTCGGAGAGGGTATCCGGGATCGGCGTGACCGCGGCCAGCGTCGTCGCGGGGTCCGCGCCGAGGACGACCGCGACCGGGAACGGCTCGCCCGGGTGGCGTGCCGCGTGCGCGCGAAAGTCGAGCGCGCCGCCGCGGTGCGCGAGCCAGCGCAGGATGGTGCGGTTGCGGCCGATGACCTGCTGCCGGTAGATGCCGAGGTTCTGGCGCGACGCGTCGGGGCCGCGCGTCACCACCAGCCCCCAGGTGATCAGCGGCGCGGCGTCGCCCGGCCAGCAGGTCTGCACCGGCAGGCGCGCCAGGTCGACCGCGTCGCCTTCCTCGATCGACTGGCGGCACGCGGCGTCACCGGTCTCGCGCGGCGACATGTGCATGACCTGGCGCAGCACCGGCCATTTGTCCCAGGCATCGCGCAGGCCCTTGGGCGGCTCGGGCTCCTTGAGGTAGGCGAGCAGTTCGCCGACCTCGCGCAGCGCGTCGACGGATTCGGCGCCCATCGCGAGCGCCACCCGCTTCGGCGTGCCGAAGAGATTCGCGAGCACCGGAACCGGAAAGGTCCGGGTTGCATCGCGGGGCGCCTCGAACAGCAGTGCCGGCCCGCCGGCGCGCAGCACGCGGTCCGAAATCTCGGTCATCTCGAGATGCGGCGATACCGGAACGGAGATCCGCTTCAACTCGCCGATTGCGTCGAGTTGCTGAACGAAGTCACGCAGATCTTTGTATTTCACGGGCGTATGTCACGGCGATTTCGCGATGTGGATTGTCGCACCGAAATCATTGCGTATCATGGGATGCAGGGATTTGACCTCGGGCGGTTGCAACCCTAGAATCGCGCCGGGTTTCGGTGCGCGGTCATGCGACCTGCTGCGGTCGATACCCCGGATCCCGGCGCAGATCGGGATCATGCGGCACGAGCCGCATTCGATCATCCATCAGCAGGCGACGAAGCATCGCCTGCGCGAGAGAGAAGAGGCCCGCATCCCCTGGTACCGGCGGGCAGGGCAAGGACCGATCGCGTGGTCGGCGAACCGTACGGCGCAAGCCGGAAGGAGGCTCGATGCTCAAGCAGCGTCAGGTCGGAACATCGTTGGATGCGGGCATTCGCGCCGGCGGGGCGGCGCGCGCCATGGCGATCGTCGTGCCGCTGGCGGCGCTGGCGGCGGCTGCGCTGATCGCAGCGCACGACGAGGGCGCAGCGGACGTCGTCGCCGGGCAGGCGGTCGCGGCCGCCGTCGAGGCCCGGGATCACGGGCTGGGCCCGGTCGCGAGCCTGGCGGTGCCGAGGCTGGCCTTGCCGATGCTTTCGTTCCCCTGGGAGACGCAGCCGGCGCCGGTCGCCGGATCGAAGCCCGCCGCGCCCGCGCGCCCGGTGCTCAAGCTCACGCCCGAGCAGCAGAAGGTCGCGCAGTTCGTCGCGAAGAAGTACCGCATCGCGGTCGACGACGTGCAGCACCTCGTCGCGCACGCATACCGCGCGGCCAAGGAGTTCCGCCTCGATCCCTATCTGGTGCTGGCGGTGATGTCGATCGAGTCGAGCTTCAACCCGAATGCGCGCAGCCCCGCCGGAGCGCAGGGGCTGATGCAGGTGCTCACGCGCGTGCATGTCGACAAGTTCGCGCCGTTCGGCGGGACCGCCGCCGCGTTCGATCCGGTCGCCAACATCAGCGTCGGTTCGCGGATCCTGAAGGAATACCTGGTGCGCGAGGGCTCGGTCGAGGGGGCGCTGAAGTCCTACGTGGGGGCCGCGCTGCAAGACCACGATTCCGGCTACGGCTACAAGGTGCTGTCGGAGCGCGAGCGCATCGCCGCCGCAGCCGCCGGCCGGGTGCCGGTGCTGCCGCCCAAGCCCGCGGTCGAGGTTCGGGAAGGGCTCCAGGAGGCGGTCGCGCAGCCCGCGCCGTCCGGGAGCGCCGCGGCCGAGGCGGGCGTCGCGCCGGTCGCGCCGCGCGCGATACCGATCGGGCTGCCTCCGCCCGATGCGCCGCCCGTGCCCGCCGCTTCGGCCGCGGTCGATCCGCATGCCGTCGGCGGCCCCGGATTCACGGCGCTCTGACCGGAATCCGGCGGCGCCGCGCCCCGTTCAGGCGCGCGGCCGCTCGCGCGTCGGCAGGTAGCGTTCCAGTCGCGCGATCGCTTCCTGCAGGCGCTCCATCGAGTTCGCATAGGACAGCCGCAGGTAGCGTTCCGGCGCGTTGCGCCCGAAGTCCTTGCCCGGCACCACCGAGACATGGATGCGCTCGAGCAGCTCGAGCGCGAACGCGGCACTGTCGTCGCTGTGCCGGCTGCAGTCGACATAGGCGTAGAACGCGCCGTCCGGGGTGACCGGTACCGGCAGCCCCGTCTCGCGCAGCGCGGGCACGATGTAGTTGCGCCGGCGCCGGAACTCGTCGCGCCGCGACTCGTACTGCGCGAGCGACTCCGGATCGAAGCAGGCGAGCGCGGCGTGCTGCGCCAGCGACGAGGCGCAGATGTGCAGGTTCTGGGCGAGCTTCTCGATCGTCGGCGCCAGCGCTTCCGGGACGACCAGCCAGCCGAGGCGCCATCCGGTCATGTGGAAGTACTTCGAGAAGCTGTTGGTCACCAGCAGGTCGTCGCCCCAGGCGAGCGCCGAGCGCGGCGCCGCATCGTACGAGAGGCCGAGATAGATCTCGTCGACGATCGTGAAGCCGCCGCGCTCGCGTGCCGCGTCGACGATGCCGCCGAGCTCGTCGAACGGAATCGAGGTGCCGGTCGGGTTCGCCGGCGACGCGACGAGCGTGCCGCGGGTCTCGGCTCGCCAGTGCGACTCGACGAGCGCGCGCGTGAGCTGGAAGCGGGTGTCGGGGCCGACGCCGACCAGTTGCGCGATGCCGTCGAAGGCGCTCACGAAGTGCCGGTTGCACGGATAGCCGGGGTCCGCCATCAGCACCGAGGTTCCCGGGTCGACCAGCGCGCAGCAGGCGAGCGAGAGGGCGCCCGAGGCGCCGGCGGTGACCACGATCCTGGACGGCGCGATGTCGAGTCCGTAGCGCTCGCCGTAGTCGCGCGCGATCGCCGCACGCAGCGGCGTGAGGCCGGTGGCGGCGGTGTATCGGGAATGCCCCGCTCGTGCCGCGCGCTCGAGCGCGGCGACTACCGGCTCGGGGGCGGTGAAGTCGGGCTCGCCGATGTTCAGGTGGATGACCGGATGGCCGGCCGCCTCGAGGGCGGCTGCCCGCTTGGCCAGCTCCATGACGTGGAACGGATCGATTTGCGCGGTGCGCTGCGCCAGCGGATAGCGGATGTCCATCCCGGCGATTCTAGCCGGCCGCGCTGGCGTGCCGCCGTGGGCCCTTGCGCGCCGATGCCGCGAGCTCGTCCATCGCGGCCTGCACGCCGCCCTTGCGGTGCGGGATGCCGGCCAGGCCGAGCGCCATCTCGACGCCGGCCAGCGTGCCGAGCAGGGTCAGGTCGTTGAAGTCGCCGAGGTGGCCGATCCGGAACACGCGATCGGCGAGCCGGCCGAGCCCCTGGCCGAGCGACAGGTTGAAGTGCTCGAGCGCCGTGCGGCGCAACGCGTCGGCGCTGTGGCCTTCCGGCATGAGCACTGCCGTCAGGGCGGCGCTGTGCCCGTCCGGGTCGAGGCAGAGGATCTCGAGCTCCCATCCCCGCACCGCTGCGCGCGCCGCCTCGGCATGGCGCCGGTGGCGGGCGAAGACCTCGGGCAGGCCCTCCTCCTGCAGCATCGCGATCGCCTCGTGCAGACCGTAGAGCAGGTTGGTCGACGGCGTGTACGGAAAGAACCCGTTCGCGTTGGGGCCGAGCATCTCTGACCAGTCCCAGTACGAGCGCGGCAGGCGGGCCCGCTTCGATGCCTCGAGCGCCTTGGCGCTGATCGCGTTGAACGACAGCCCGGGCGGCAGCATCAGCCCCTTCTGCGAGCCGGCGACGGTCACGTCGACGCCCCACTCGTCGTGCCGGTAGTCGATCGATCCGAGCGAGGAGATGGTGTCGACGAGCAGCAGCGCCGGGTGTCTCGCCCGGTCGATCGCACGGCGCACCGCGTCGACGCGGCTGGTCACGCCGGTCGAGGTCTCATTGTGCACGACGCAGACCGCGCGATAGCGGTGCGCGGCATCGGCCGAGAGGCGCGCCTCGACCGTGGCCGGATCGACGCCGTGACGCCAGTCGCCGGGGATGAACTCGACCTCGATGCCGAGTCGCTCGGCCATGCGCTTCCACAGCGATGCGAAGTGACCGGTCTCGCACATCAGCACCGCGTCGCCGGGCGACAGCGTGTTCACCAGGGCGGCTTCCCAGGCGCCGGTCCCGGACGCCGGGTAGATCACCACCGGCCCCTCGGTCTTGAAGATGCCGCGCATCCCCTCGAGCACCGCGCGGCCGAGACGCTGGAACTCGGGGCCGCGATGGTCGATCGTGGGCGCGTCGATCGCGCGCAGGATGCGGTCGGGCACGTTGGTGGGACCCGGGATCTGGAGGAAGTGCCGGCCGGCCGGATGGCTGTTGAGCGACAGACCGTTGGAGCGTGTCATCGGATGCCTCGGATCGGGGCCGGTGGCCCGGAAGAACTTGCCTCGGAGCATTTTGTATGCAAAATTACAGGTATGCAAGCCCGGAATTTCCTATTGATCCTCAGCGCTTCCTGTTGATTGTATGCAAAACCAGGCTGAAATCGCGATACCGGTGGAGCGCCGTCCGCTGCACGAGGAGGTGGCGGAGCGGCTGCGCGGGCTGATCACCGAGGGCGAGCTCGCCCCGGGCGCGCGGCTGAACGAGCGCGTCCTGTGCGAGCGGCTCGGCGTCTCGCGTACGCCGCTGCGCGAGGCCTTCAGGATGCTGGCCGCCGAGCGCCTGGTCGAGCTGAGCCCGAACCGCGGCGCGAGCGTGGTTGCGCTGTCGCGCTCTGACGTCGAGGGCCTGTTCGAGCTGATGGGCGCGCTCGAGGCGCTGTCGGGCGAGCTCGCGGCGGCGCGTCGCACCGAGGCCGAGCTCGACGAGATCCGCGCCCTGCATTTCGAGATGCTCGCGGCGCATGCGCGCCGCGACCTGTCCGCCTACTATGCGCTGAACCGCCGGATCCATCGCGCGATCAATCGTTGCGCGCGCAACGCCGCGCTGACCGAGACCTATGACAGCATCAACACCCGAATCCAGAACCAGCGTTTCCGCTCGAACTTCAACCGGGAGAAATGGGATGCCGCGGTGCGCGAGCATCATGCGATGCTCGCGGCGCTCGAGGCGGGCGACGGCCCGGCGTTGCGCCGGATGCTCGAGGCGCATCTGCGCCACAAGCGCGATGCGGTGCTCGAGCAGTGGGCCGGATCCGATGAGCGCACGGCGGCCTGAGCGACGCCTCGCCGGCGACCGCGGAGCATGAACGCGCCCGCCGCGCCGCGCGCCGCGCTGCCCGAGCGCAGCCGCCTCGCCCAGCGCCTGCGCCGGGTGCTCAGGGGCGAGGTCCTGTTCGACGCGTTCTCGCGTGGCCGCTATGCGACCGACGCGTCGATCTACCAGGTGGATCCGGTCGGGGTCGTCGTGCCCGCCGACGAGGCCGACGCGATCGCGGCGATCGATCTCGCGCGCGAGTCGCGCGTGCCGATCCTCGCGCGCGGCGGCGGGACCAGCCAGTGCGGGCAGGCGGTGGGCGAGGCGCTGGTGATCGACAACAGCCGCAGCCTGAACCGGGTGATCGCCTTCGATCCCGACGCGCTCACCGTCGAGGTGCAGCCGGGGATCGTCCTCGATGCGCTCAATGCTTGGCTCAGGCCGCACGGCCTGTGGTTCCCGGTCGACGTCTCCACGTCCGCCCAGGCCACGATCGGCGGCATGGCCGGCAACAACTCGTGCGGGTCGCGCTCGATCGCCTACGGCAACATGGTGCACAACGTGCTCGAGATCGAGGCGGTGCTGTCCGACGGCACCGTCGAGCGCTTCGGCCCGTTCGGCGCGGATGCGCGGCGCCCGATGGGCTCGGCGCGCACCGCCGAGCTGGTCTCGCGGCTGTTCGCGATCGGCGCGCGCGAGCGCGACGAGATCGAGCGCCGCTGGCCCCGGGTGCTGCGCCGGGTCGGTGGCTACAACCTCGATGTGTTCCATCCCCGGTCCGAGCGGCCCTACACGCGGGACGGCTCGGTCAACCTGTCGCATCTGCTGGTGGGTTCCGAGGGCACGCTGGCGTACTTCCGCAGGCTGGTGCTCGGGCTGTCGCGGCTGCCCGCCGCGAAAGTGCTCGGCGTGGTCAACTTCCCGACCTTCCATGCCGCGATGGACAGCGCCCGGCACATCGTGAAGCTCGGGCCCTCGGCGGTCGAGCTCGTCGATCGCACGATGATCGACCTGGCGCGCGGCAACCCGGTGTTCCGTCCGACGATCGAGGCCGCGCTGCTGGAGCGCGACGGGCGAGGCCCCGAGGCGATCCTGCTGGTCGAGTTCGCCGGCGAGGAGCGCGCGGCGCTGCTCGAGCGGCTGGCGCGGCTGGTGGAGCTGATGGGAGACCTGGGCCTGCCGGGGACGGTCGTCGAGATGCCCGAGGAGGGCCGGCAGAAGGCGCTGTGGGAAGTGCGCAAGGCCGGGCTGAACATCATGATGTCGCTGAAGGGCGACGGCAAGCCGGTGAGCTTCATCGAGGACTGCGCGGTGCCGCTCGAGCACCTCGCCGAATACACCGCGCGGCTCACCGAGGTGTTCGCGCGCCACGGCACGCGCGGCACCTGGTACGCGCATGCGTCGGTGGGCACGCTGCACGTGCGCCCGATCCTCGACATGCGCCGGCAGGGCCCGGAGGGCGGGGCGGCGAAGATGCGCGCGATCGCCGAGGAAGCGTCGGCGCTGGTGCGGCGCTTCAAGGGCGCCTACTCGGGCGAGCACGGCGACGGCCTGGTGCGCAGCGAGTGGGTCGCCTGGCAGTTCGGCCCGCGCCTCACGCGCGCCTTCGAGGAGGTCAAGGACCTGTTCGACCCGCTCGGGCTGATGAACCCGGGCAAGATCGTGCGTCCGCCGCGCATGGACGATGCGTCGTTGTTCCGCTTCCGGCCCGGCTACGCGCCCCGGGCGATCGAGACCGGGCTCGACTGGTCGGCCTGGGACGTCCGGAACGATCCCGCGACCGAGCGCACGACCGGGCCGGGGACCGGCGGCGATCCCGCCCGGGGCTTCGCCAAGGCGGTCGAGATGTGCAACAACAACGGCCATTGCCGCAAGTTCGACGCCGGCGCGATGTGCCCGAGCTACCGGGTCACGCGCAACGAGCGGGACCTCACGCGCGGCCGCGCGAACACGCTCCGGCTGGCGTTGTCGGGGCAGCTCGGCGAGGACGCGCTGGCGTCGCCGGCGATGTTCGACACGCTGTCGCTGTGCGTCGGCTGCAAGGGGTGCAAGCGCGAGTGCCCGACCGGCGTCGACATGGCGCGCATGAAGACCGAGTTCCTGTACCAGTACCGCAAGCGGCGTGCGCTGCGGCTGCGCGAGCGGCTGGTCGCGTACCTGCCGCGCTATGCGCCCTGGCTCGCGCGCCTGCCGTGGCTGGCGAACCTGCGCGACCGGCTGCCGGGGGCGGCCCGGCTCGGCGAGCGCCTGCTCGGCCTGTCCGCGCGCCGCAGCCTGCCGGTCTGGCGCCGCGACGTGTTCACCCGCGACGGCGACGTCGCCGCCGCGGCCGACGGAGCCCCGCGGCACGACGGTCGCGACGTCGTGCTGTGGGCCGATACCTTCGACAACTACTTCGAGCCGGACAACCTGCGCGCGGCGCGGCGCGTGCTCGCGGCTGCCGGCTACCGGGTGCACGTCGCCCGGGCGCGCGGCGACGACCCGAGCCCGGGCCGGCCGCTGTGCTGCGGGCGCACGTTCCTCGCGACCGGGCTGGTGGACGAGGCGCGCGCCGA
>JBDHRX010000162.1:0-5571 GCA_039807785.1 Burkholderiaceae bacterium | reverse complement strand
TCGATCGGCCGCCTCGATCGGCCGCGTCGACCGGCCGCCTCGATCGCCGCCGCGACGGCCCGCGCGACGCTCCGGCATCAGCGCCGCACGGCGCTCGAGCGACGGAACTTGTCGAGCGCCAGGCTGCGCGTGTTCTTGACCTCCTCCATCACCGCATAAGTATGCGTCTCGCGCACGCCGGGCAGCCGCAGCAGCGTCTTGCCGAGGAACTCGCGATAGCCCTCCATGTCGGCCACGCGCATCTTGACCAGGTAGTCGAACCCCCCGGCGATCATGTGGCACTCGAGCACCTCGGGGATCGACGCCACCGCGTCGCGGAAGGTGTCGAACACGTCGGGCGTCATCCGGTCGAGCCGGACCTCGATGAACACCAGCAGCGAGGCGCCCAGCAGCCTGGGGTTCAGCTCGGCGTGATAGCCGAGGAGGTAGCCCTCCTCGGTCAGGCGCCGGACGCGTTCGTGACAGCCCGACGGACTGAGGCCGACCGCCTTCGCCAGCGCCTGGTTGGTGCATCGGCCGTCGGCCTGGAGGCAGGCCAGGATGTCCAGGTCGACCGGATCGAGGCGCCCATTCATCGTCCGAAGATTATCCGACGAAACAAGATTATTTCGAATGTTCTTCAACTCATTACCCTCCAATACGAAGCACATTCTAGATTTTGTCGGCAATAATCGCCATATCTTCGGACAAGGAATTCGGCGCCATGTTGTCACCCGTCAAGACCCTCCGGCCGGTCGGCGCAGCCGATCTCGGCGATCCCAGCGCCGCCGAGGACGCCGCGATCGGCGCGCTGCTGCGCGACCTGGCGTTCCCCGACGCCGAGCAGGCGCATGCCTCGCAGGACGCGCTGCGCCTGGTCGAGCGGATCCGCGCCGGGAAGCCCGACCGGCTCTCGGTCGAGACCCTGCTCGCCGAATTCCCGCTGTCGAGCGAGGAAGGCGTCGCGCTGATGCAACTCGCGGAGGCGCTGCTGCGCATCCCCGATCCCGAGACCGCGTCGCGGCTGATTGCCGACAAGCTCGGCGGCCACGCCTGGCGCGCGCGCGCCGAAGGCGGCAACGACGCGACCAGCCAGGCCGCCGGTCTGGCGCTGTCGCTCGCCGGGAAGCTGGCGGGCAGCGCCGACGACGCGGCGCTGCGCGGCGCCGTCGGCCGCCTCGGCGCCGCGGTGGTGCGGCGCGCGATCCACCGCGCGATCTCGATCCTCGCCAACCAGTTCGTGCTCGGCCACACCATCGACGAAGCGCTGGCGCGCGCCCGGCCCGCGGGGCGCGACGGCGTGCTGCACTCGTACGACATGCTCGGCGAAGGCGCCCGCACCGACGGCGACGCGCAGCGCTACTTCGAGGCGTACCAGGCCGCGATCCATGCCATCGGCGCCGTCGCGCCCGAGCTCGCGCCCGAGGACAGCGACGGAATCTCGGTGAAGCTGTCGGCGCTGCACCCGCGCTACGAGGAGTTCCAGCGCGACCGCGTGATGCAGGAGGTGCTGCCGCGCATCGCGGCCCTGTGCCGCCTCGCGGCGCGGTACCGGATGAACCTGACCGTCGACGCCGAGGAATCGGAGCGGCTCGAGCTCTCGATCGAGGTGTTCCGGCGGCTGGCCGAATCTCCGGAGCTCGACGGATGGAGCGGGCTCGGGCTCGCGATCCAGGCCTACCAGAAGCGCGCGCCGGCCACGATCCGGCGCGTGATCGAAATCGCCCGCGCCTGCGGCAAGCGGCTCATGGTGCGACTGGTCAAGGGCGCCTACTGGGACAGCGAGATCAAGCGCGCCCAGGAGCTGGGCCTGCCGGGCTACCCGGTGTACACCCGGAAGGCCGGGACCGACCTGTCCTACCTCGCCTGCGCCGCGCAACTGCTCGCCGCCCGGCCCGACGTGTACCCGCAGTTCGCGACCCACAACGCGTACTCGGTCGCCGCGGTGCGCCGGCTCGCCGGCGACGAGCGCGGCTACGAGTTCCAGCGCCTGCACGGGATGGGCGAGCCGCTCTACCGCGCCGCGGCGGCCGAGCCGACCCTGCGCGGGATCCGGTGCCGGGTCTACGCGCCGGTCGGGCACCATCCCGACCTGCTCGCCTACCTGGTGCGCCGCCTGCTGGAGAACGGCGCCAACTCCTCGTTCGTGAACCGGATCGCCGATCGCGCGGTCCCGGCCGGGACGCTGGTGGTGTCGCCGGTGGCGACGATGCGCGCGGCGGCGCCGACGCACAACCCCCGGATCCCGCTGCCGGAGGACCTGTTCGCGCCCACCCGCCGGAACTCCGCCGGCCCCGACATCCAGCACCCGGCCGTGCTCGAGCCGCTGCTGGCCGACATCGCCGCCCGCGGCCGCTCGTGGCATGCGGTGCCGCTGGTCGCCGGGCTCGACGCGCTCGCCGCCGATGTCATGCGGCCGGCCCGGCCGCGCGTCAATCCCGCCGACACCGCCGAGACCATCGGCAGCGTGGTCGACTGCAGCGCCGCGGTCGTGCCGCACGCGGTCGACCGGGCGCTGGAGGGATTCGATTCCTGGCGCCGCACGACGGCCGACGCCCGCGCCGCCCTGCTCGAGCGCGCGGCCGACCTCATGGAGGCGCACCGCGCGGAACTGCTCGGACTGTGCATCGCCGAGGCCGGCAAGACGCTGCCCGACGCGGTGGCCGAACTCCGCGAAGCGGTCGACTTCTGCCGCTACTACGCCGAGCAGGCGCGCGCACGCTTCGGCGCGCCGATCCCGCTGCCCGGCCCCACCGGCGAGTCCAACACGCTCGCGCTCCAGGGGCGCGGCGTGTTCGTCTGCATCAGCCCCTGGAATTTCCCGCTCGCCATCTTCATCGGGCAGGTGGCCGCGGCGCTCGCCGCCGGCAACAGCGTGATCGCCAAGCCCGCCGCGCAGACGCCGCTGGTCGCCTACCGGGCCACCCGGCTGATGCACGAGGCCGGGATCCCGGACACGGTGCTGCAGACGGTGTTCGGCGGCGGCCGCGACGTCGGCATGGCGCTGGTGAGCCACCCGGGCATCGCCGGCGTCGCGTTCACGGGCTCCACCGAGACGGCCTGGCTGATCAATCGCGCGCTGGCGGGCCGCGACGCGCCGATCGCGCCGCTGATCGCCGAGACCGGCGGCCAGAACGCGATGATCGTCGATTCCACCGCGCTGCCCGAGCAGGTCACCGACGCGGTGGTCTCGAGCGCCTTCCGCTCGGCCGGGCAGCGCTGCAGCGCGCTGCGCATCCTGTTCCTGCAGGCCGACATCGCCGATCGGGTGATCGAGATGATCGCCGGCGCCGCGGCGGAGCTCGCGGTCGGCGATCCGTCGGACGCGGCCACGGACGTGGGCCCGGTGATCGACGCGGCGGCCAGGGAAGGGCTGGAGGCGCACGCCGTGCGCATGCGCGCCGAGACGCGCGAGCTGTTCACGGTCGAGCGCCTGACCGCGCGCGCGCCGGGCCACTTCTTCGCGCCGCGCGCCTTCGAGATCGACCGCGTCGAGCAGATCGGCGGCGAGAAGTTCGGCCCGATCCTGCACGTGATCCGCTATCGCGCCGAGGACCTGGACGCGGTCATCGACGAGATCAATCGCTGCGGCTTCGGGCTCACCCTCGGGATCCATACCCGGATCGAGTCGCGCGCGGAATACATCCGCAGCCGCGTCCGGGTCGGCAACGTCTACGTGAACCGCAACATCATCGGCGCCGTGGTCGGCGTGCAGCCGTTCGGCGGACAGGGCCTGTCGGGCACCGGACCGAAGGCCGGCGGCCCGCACTACCTGCTACGCTTCGCCACCGAGCAGACCTTCACGGTGAACACCGCCGCCGCGGGCGGCAACGCCTCGCTGATGGCCGGCACCGAGCCGGCCTGAACCGGCGCCGCGGGCCCGCGCGGCAGGGAGCGCGCGGGCATGACGGTTCGGATCCTCGATCTCATCTCCCTTCTCCGGCCCGCCTGCCTCGGGCTGGCGTTGCTCCTGGCCGGCGCGGCAGCGTCGCCGGCCGTCGCCCGCCCGGCAGACGCCACGATCGACCTGGGCACCGGCACGGACGCGGTCGCGGCGCGACTCGGCCCCGCGCGCCGGACCTGGTCGGTGCCGCTGTGCCCGGGGCACGCGATGGAACTGCGCCGCACCGGCCCGCTCTGGCTGAAGCTGGTGTATGCCCCGGACGGCCGGCTCGCGGCCGCCGGCATCTTCCGCCTCGCCCTGGCCCGCGACGGACGCCCGCGCGCGCTGCGCTGGCCCGGGCTGCGGCCGGGAATCGACGGGCTGGGCGCGTATCCGGGCGGGCGCGCCGGCAGCGCCCGGTGGCGGCCCTGGCTGCTGTCGCACGGCGCCAAGCAATGGCTCTGGTTCGAGCGCGACGCGGCGCCGCCGCCGGACCGGCGGCGCTACCTGGGCGGGATCGTGGTGGACCGGGCCAGCGGCTTCGCCCACGGGCCGGATTTTCCCTATGACGCGGCCGATGCCTGGGTCTCGACGAGCCTGCGCGGCCAGCCGCTCGAGCGGGTCGAGCTGGCCCGGCCGCTGCTCGACTGGCGCGGGCGCACCCGGCCCAACGCCTTCGTCGAGGTCGTGGCCGATGCTTCCGAGGACAGCCCCTGCGACCTGTTCCGGCTGGCCCGGCTCGACTACACCGACCGGTTGGCGCTGCCCTGAGCGCGAGCGCGCGACGGCGCCTGACGCGCCCTCAGCGCCCGCCGATCCGCAGCGCCGCCAGGCGCGGATTCTCGAACAGGTGCACCAGCGCGGCGCCCGCCACGAAGCCGCCGATATGGGCCATGAACGCCACCGTCGCGCCCGCCTGCGACGGGGCGCCGGCCAGTTGCGCCAGCGCCGAGACCACCTGCAGGCCGAACCAGTACAGGATCACGATCCACGCCGGCAGCGGCACGATGCGCACGAGCACGACCAGGATGATGAGCATCTTCACCCGCACCGTCGGGAACAGCAGCAGGTACGCGCCCATCACCCCCGAGATCGCGCCGGAGGCGCCCACCATCGGGTACGGCGACGCCGGGTCGACGGCCACCTGCGCGGCGGCGGCTGCGATCCCGCACAACAGGTAGAAGACGAGGAAGCGCAGCCGCCCCATGCTGTCCTCGACGTTGTTGCCGAACACCCAGAGGAACAGCGCGTTGCCCAGCAGGTGCATCCAGCCGCCGTGCAGGAACATCGAGGTGAGCGGCGTGAGCAGGTTGACCGGCTCCGCGTCGACGACGCAGGCCATGCCCTCGCCGATCGGCACGGCGGTGCCGATCGGCGCCGCCCGCGTGAGCTCGGCGGCCACCAGCCCCAGGTCGCAGACGCTGGCCGCGAGCACCGGGGCATCGAGGCCGGCGCCCTGCACCCAGACCCAGGCCGCGGCGATGGCGGCGAGCAGCGCCCAGGTGACGAGCGGCGTGCGCAGGGTCGGATTGTCGTCGCTGAGCGGGAACACGGGGCCTCCGGGGGCGTTCTCGAAGCATCGGCGCAGGCGCGTACGCGCCGGCCTGCGCGTACGCCGATCATCGCATGCGCGGCGCCCCCGGGGACCACGTGCGGTCGCGGCCGGCACGCGCGAGCGCATGGCGCCCGCCCGCGAGCGCGGCGATGCG
>JBDHRX010000024.1:0-31594 GCA_039807785.1 Burkholderiaceae bacterium | reverse complement strand
GACGATCAGCGCCGGCACGATCAGCGGGCTGAGGAAGACGAACTCGAGCATCGCGCGCAGCCGTCCCGGCGCCATCCGGCGCAGGGCCAGCGCGGCCGGCACCGAGACCGCCGCCGCGATCGCGGTCGCCAGCGCCGCGAGCACCAGGCTGCGCACGGCCGGGCCGAGGAAGCGGCCCGACTCCCAGGCCGCCTCGTACCAGCGCAGCGAGAAGCCGCTGGGCGGGAAGGTGAAGTAGGAGCGCTCGCTGAAGCTGAACAGCACCACCACCAGCAGCGGCAGGATCAGGAACACGTAGACCGCCGCCGCGGCGACCGTCCGCGCGACGCGCAGGCCGTTGCCGCCGGTCATGAGAGCCCCTCGTAGCGCCGCAGCGCGCGCTTCTGCAGCAGGTAGGCGAGCAGCACCGCCAGCAGCAGGACCATCGCCAGCGCCGTCGCCCGCGGGAGGTTGAACAGCACCAGCGCGTCGGTGTAGATGGCCACCGACAGGTACTTCACCGCGGTGCCGCCCAGGATCAGCGGCGTCACGAACGCGCCCAGCATCAGGCTGAACACCAGCACCGATCCGGCGATCACGCCCGGCATCGCGAGCGGCCAGGTGACGTCGAGGAACGCGCGCAGCGGCCCGGCGCCGAGGATCTCGCCGGATTCCAGCAGGCGGCGGTCGATCGCCACCAGCGAGGTGGTGATCGAGAGGATCATGAACGGCAGGAACACCTGGGTGCCGCCGACGATCAGGCCGATGTAGTTGCCCGACAGCGCCAGCGGGGCGTCGATCAGGCCCCAGCCGACCAGCAGCTCGTTGAGCAGGCCCTTGCGGCCGAGGATCAGCAGCCAGCCGTAGGTGCGCACCACCGTGTTCACCAGCAGCGGCGCCGCGACCAGGAAATAGAGCAGCCCGCGCCAGCGCGACGGCGCGGCGGCGATCGCCGCCGCGACCGGGAAGCCGAGCAGGATGCACAGCACGGTGACCAGCGCCGCGGCGCCGAAGGTCTGCAGGAAGATCTGCGCGTACACGCCGCTCTGCGCGATCGACGCGTAGTTCGACAGCGTGAGGCCCGGCAGGATCTGGCCGAAATCCTCGCGGTGGAAGCTGATCGCCGCCATCTCGAGCACCGGCAGCGCCAGCAGCACCAGCACCAGCACGAGGCCCGGCCCCGACAGCAGCGCGGTGGTCCAGCCGCGCCGGATACCGATCGTGGAGTCCGCCATCGCGATTCAGCGCGCGAACGCGACCCGGCAGCCGGACAGCGCGATCCGCACCGTGTTGCCGGGCAGCAGGGCGTCGGCCGGCGCACCGAGGCTGCGCGCCTTGAGCGCGACGCCGTTCGGCAGGCGCGCGACGTACAGCGTCGAACCGCCCTGGTGGGCACAGTCCTCGATCCGGCACGACACGCCGGCGGCCGCGTCGGCGTCCGGCGCGAGGCCGACGTGCTCGGGTCGCACGACCAGGGTGATCGGGCGTCGCCCGGCATCGGGCGGCAGCGGCGGCAGCAGCGGCAGGAAGAGCCCGCCGTCGAGCACCACGCCGCCGCGCCCCGGATCGTGTTCGCAGGGCAGCAGCGTGACGTCGCCGACGAAGTCGGCCACGAACTCGTTGACCGGCTCGTGATAGATCCGGACCGGGTCGTCGAGCTGCTCGATGCGCCCGGCGCGCATCACCGCGACCCGGTCGGACAGGAACAGCGCCTCGTCCTGGTCGTGGGTCACGAACAGGAACGTGGTGCCGGTCTCGCGGTGGATGCGCTTGAGCTCGACCTGAAGCTGCCGGCGCAGCTTCAGGTCGAGCGCGCCCAGCGGCTCGTCGAGCATCAGCAGCTCGGGGCCGGTCGCGAGCGCCCGCGCCAGCGCGATGCGCTGCTGCTGCCCCCCGGACAACTGCGCCGGCCGGCGCTCGCGCAGCGCCGGCAACCGCACCAGCTCGAGCATCCGGTCGACCACCGCGCGGATCTCGGACGCGGGCCGGCGCTTGACCCGCAGGCCGTAGCCAATGTTCTCCGCGACCGTCATGTGCGGGAACAGCGAGTACTGCTGGAACACCATGCCGAGGTTGCGCTGCCGCGGCGGCAATCCGGTGACGTCGCGCCCGTCGATCAGCACCGAGCCGGCGTCGACACCCTCGAGGCCCGCGATGATGCGCATCAGCGTGGTCTTCCCGCAGCCGCTCTCGCCGAGCAGGGTCAGGAACTCGCCGTCGCGGATGTCGAGGCTGATGTCGTCGGCCGCAACGGTGCCGCCGAAGCGCTTGACGATGTTGCGCGCCTGCACCTTCAGGCGCGGCGCCTGCCCGGCGGCGCCCGGCACGGGCGCGCGCGTCGCGGCGACCGCGCTCATGTGCGCTTGCCGGCGCCCGGGACGATCATCGTCTCGTCCGAGTGGTATTCCGGCTTCTCGTAGTAGTGCGGGCCGTCGTAGATCTCGAGCAGCAGGCTGTCCTGGCGCGCGAGCGTGGGCCCGTGGGGATTGTCCTTGGGGTTCATGTAGAAGTCGCCCGGCCTGAGCACGATGCGGCTGTCGGTGTACTCGTACTCGCCTTCGATGCAGTACATGAACTGGTTCGAGGCGTGCGTGTGCCGGACCGGGATGCCCGAGCCCTGCGGGAACTCCACCAGCGCGATGCTCGCGCCGGTCTCCGGATGCGCCCAGAGGAAGTACTGCCGCAGCGGCGTGGTCGGGAACGTGATCCAGCGCTCGGGATCGAGCTCGTCCATGCGGACGAGGATTTCGCCCATCGGCGAATTGATGTGGATCTTCCTCGAGTCCATCGGTCGGATTCCTGTAGCTGCCGCCCTGCCCGCCGCCGGGCTCAGACGTTGATGAAGCCGTCGAGATGCGCGCGCATCGCGGCGACCGCGGCGTCCGGGTCGCGCGCGGCCACGGCGCGCAGGATCGTCTCGTGCTGGGCCTGGACGCCCTCGTACTCCCTGCGATCGGAGATCGGGATGAACCACAGCAGCGCCGATCGCTGGTGCAGGGATTCGACCACCTCCGCGAGCACCGGATTGCGGCCCATCGCGCCCAGCATCCGATGGAACGCCTGGTCGAGCCGGAGCAGGCCGTCGCGGTCCCAGACCGCGATCAGGCCGGGTCCGCTCGCCAGGAGCGCGCGCGCCGCGCCGATCTCGGCCTCGGTGGCGCGCTCCGCCGCCAGCCGCACCGTCGCTTCCTCGAGCGGCTTGCGGGCCTCGACCAGGTGGCGGATGTCGGTGGGCGACCAGCTGCGGACCAGCACGCCCTTGCGCGGACGGATGTCGACCAGGCCGTCGTACTTCAGGCGATGCAGCGCCTGGTGGATCGGCGTGCGGCCGAAGCCGGTGGACGCGGCGAGCTCCTGTTCGTTCAGGAACGACCCCGGCCCCAGCTCCATGCTCAGGATCTTCCACTTGAGCAGCCGGTAGGCGTCGTCGGCGAGCGAGACCGATGCCGGGCGCGGCGACGCGCGGGGGCGTCGTCCGGGGCGGTTCGGGGCGGAGGTCGCTTCGAGCACGGGCCGGGTTCCGGAAGAATGCGGGAATGCTACTGAGATCTTATCTGATACGTCAAGTGATACATCACAGAGTCACGAACGCCCCCCCTGGCCAGGGTCGCCGGTGCCTCGCACGGCGGTCCGGCAGGCCCCCGGCGCGGGGACGATCGGAGGATCGGAGGATCGGACGGGCCCTAACCGGAGACGACCGGGTTCACCAGGGTGCCGACCCCGCTCACCTCGACCTCGACCAGGTCGCCTTCCTTCATGAACAGCGGCGGGTCGCGCCGCATGCCGACCCCGCCCGGCGTGCCGGTGACGATCACGTCGCCCGGCTCCAGGGTGGTGAAGGTCGAGATGAAGGCGATCAGGGTCGGGATCGAGAAGATCATCATGTCGGTGGTCGCGCGCTGGACCTCCTGCCCGTTCAGCCGGGTGACGAGCTCGAGCGGCGCGCCGGCGGGCAGTTCGTCGGTCAGCGCGAGCCACGGGCCGAAGGCGCCGGTGGCCGGGAAGTTCTTGCCCGGCGTCCACTGCGAGGTCGAGAGCTGCCAGTCGCGCACCGAGCCGTCGTTGTAGCAGGCATAGCCCGCGACGTGCTCGAGCGCGTGCGCCTCGGGGATGCGCCGGCCGCGTCGCCCCACGACCAGCGCGATCTCACCCTCGAAGTCGAACTGCGTCGACTCGACCGGCCGCACCAGCGGCCGCCGGTGGCCGGTCTGCGACTCCGGCAGGCGCAGGAACAGCGCCGGATCGGTGGTCCGGGGCCGGTTGCCCTCGACCCGGTGGGCCTCGTAGTTCAGGCCGGCGCAGACGATCTTGCCGGGGTTCGGCACCACCGGCAGGAACACGACCTCGTCGACCCGGAAGTCGGCGATCGCGCCGCGCACCGCACGCCGCGCCGCCTCCAGGGCATCACCCGCGAGCAGCGACCGGAGGTCGGGGCAGGCCGGCCCGAGACGGGCGCGCAGGTCGACGATCCGGTCGCCGTCCACCGCCCCGAAGCTCGGGCCGGTGGCGGTGCAATAGCTGGCCAGCTTCATCTTCGCCGGACCCGTCCGCTCAGGCGCTGCAGCCGGCGTGCGCGACGGTATCGATCTCGAGCCGGATCTCCGGGCTCGCGAGCGCCGCCACCTGCACCAGCGTCGAGGTCGGGAAGTCGCCGGAGAAGAACTCCTGGCGGGCGCGCCAGATCTCCTTGTTGTCCTTCATGTCGGTCACGTAGATCACCATCTTCACCACGTCGTCCATCTTCGCGCCGGCGGCCTCCAGGCAGTGCCGGATCTTGGTGAAGATCACCCTGGTCTGCTCGTAGGCGTTGGCGCCCTCGATCGTCTTCAGGTCGTTGGCGCGCGAGGTCATGCCCGACACGTAGACCGTGTCGCCCACGCGCAGGCAGTTCGACCAGTGCCCGGGCGGGTATTCGGCGACGTTGGGCGAGATGTGGCGCTGTTTCTTGGCGGTCATTGCGGTTCTCCTTGGGTTCGCTCGATCGTCGATCGAAAGCCGGGTCAATCCGTGCGGGCGCCGGAAAGGCGGACTGCCTCGCCGTAGCGCGCCGATTCGTCCTTCATGTGCCGCCCGAATTCGGCCGGCGTGGAGCCGATCGTGTCCATGCCCAGCGCGGCCAGCTTCTCCTTGACCGCGGGGTCGCGCAGCGCGGCGACGAACGCGGCGTTGAGCTTGTCGACCGCCTCCGCCGGCGTGCCGTCGCGCACCACCAGCCCGTACCACGACTTCGACAGGAAACCGCTCAGGCCGGCCTCGGCGAAAGTGGACACGGCCGGCAGGGACAGCGCGCGCCGTTCGCTGGCGATCGCGATCGCCTTGAGCTTGCCCGACTGCACGTGCGCGAGCGCCAGCGGCAGGTCGGTCAGCATCGCGTCGACCTGCCCGCCAAGCAGGTCGGTGGTGGCCGGCGCGACGCCCTTGTAGGGCACGTGCACCATGTCGAACCCCGCCGCCTTCTTCAGCAGCTCGAAGCCGAGATGCCCGGACGAGCCGTTGCCGAACGAGGCGAAGGTCGCCGCGCCCTTGCGGCCGCGCGCCCACTCGATGAACTCGCGCAGGTTCGTCGCCGGGACCGACGGATGCACCACCAGCACGTGCGGATTCGAAGCCATCAGGGTGACCGGCATGAAGTCGCGCGCCGGGTCGAACGGCATCTTCTGGATCAGGTGCGGGTTGATGATGAAGCTGGCCGCGACGAACAGGATCGTGTGCCCGTTGGCCGGCGCGCCGAGCGCGGCCTGCGACCCGATCAGGGTGCCGCCTCCGGCGCGGTTCTCGACCACCACCGGCTGCTCGAGCTGCCGGGACACGTGCTCGCCCAGGGTGCGCGCGAGCGTGTCGCCGCTGCCGCCGGGGGCGTAGGGGACGATGAACCGGATCGACTGCGACGGAAACGGCTGCGCGGCGGCGGGCGACGCGGCCAGGCTGGCGCAGGTGACTGCGCCCAGGAACAGGGCAAGGAGTCTCATCGTGGGTTCCTTCCTGGAATCAGGGGTGGTCGAGGCCGGGCGGCGCGGCGCCGATGCCGCGCTGCAGCCGGGCGAAGTGGTGATGCAGCGAGCCGATGTGCTCGGCCATCAGGCGCCGGGCCCCGGCGGGGTCGCGGCGCTCGATCGCCTCGACCAGCGCCGCCAGCTCTTCGATCGTCCGGTCGTCTTCCTGGTAGCGGCCGACGAAGGGCGCGAACCACAGGCGCATCGAGCGATCGAGCAGGAGGCCGGCGAACTCGGCCAGCAAGCGGTTGCCCGAGGCCTCGTAGACGCGCTGGTGCACCGCGCGGTCGATCTCCATGCAGCCGCGCCGGTCGCCCGCGCGATGACGCCTGCGCCCGACGGCGAGCAGCTCGTGCAGTGCGTCGAGCAGGGGCGCGTCGGCGCGCGCGGCGGCGAGCTCGGTCAGGTGGGGCTCCACCAGGAGCCGCGCGTTCCACAGCTCGACGAAGCTCGCCATGGTCTCGCCGCGGATCACGATGTTCTTGCGCGGGACGATCTCCACCAGGCCCTCGCGATGCAGGCGGTGCACCGCGATGTGGACCGGATTGCGGCCGAGCGACAGGCGCTCGCAGAGCAGCGCCTCGGTCACCCGCTCCCCGGCCTTCAGCTCGCCGTCCAGGACCAGCTGCTTGATCGCCACGTAGGCGCGCTCGCTCAGCGGGGTCCGGCGCGCGGGCGCCGGGGCGGGCATCCCGGAGGACGGGACGAGGTCCGGGTTCATGGCCGATGGGTCGGGGTCATTTGTGAAATATTACAGATTCTGAAATATCACTGTCAACCGACAAGTCGATGAAGTCAATGGAAATTCTCTCCATGACTTGTCCGCCACTGGAGATTCAGTGATATTTCTATGGAGTCCGGACGCGGCCATCCCATCCCGGCAGGCGCGCCGATCCGCGCCGCCGAGCGACGCAGCCGGGCCGCGGCGCCGCCGGCACCGGGACGGCGGCCGCGAATCGCGGGGGACCCCGCCGTGACCGACGGGTCAGAGGATGTAGCGCGCCAGATCCTCGCTCTTCGCGAGCGTGCCCAGCCGGCTGTCGACATAGACCGCGTCGACGGTCACCGTCTCGCCGCCGCGCCGCGCCGCGCCGAAGGACAGGTCCTCGAGCAGCTTCTCCATCACGGTGGAGAGCCGGCGCGCGCCGATGTTCTCGGTCTTCTCGTTCACCGCCGAGGCGATCTCGGCGATCCGGCGCACGCCCTCGGGCGTGAACACCAGGCGCACCCCCTCGGTGGCGAGCAGGGCCTCGTACTGGCGCGCGAGGCTGGCATCGGTGTCGACCAGGATGCGCACGAAGTCGTCGGCCGAGAGCGAGCCGAGCTCGACGCGGATCGGCAGCCGCCCCTGCAGCTCGGGAATCAGGTCGGAGGGGCGCGACAGGTGGAACGCGCCCGAAGCGATGAACAGGATATGGTCGGTGCGCACCACGCCGTAGCGGGTATTGACCGCCGTGCCCTCGACCAGCGGCAGCAGGTCGCGCTGCACGCCCTGGCGCGACACGTCGGCGCCGTGCAGGTCGCCGCGCGAGGCCACCTTGTCGATCTCGTCGATGAAGACGATGCCGTTCTGCTCGACCGCGCCGAGCGCCCGGGCCTTGATCTCGTCGTCGTTGACCAGCTTGGCGGCCTCCTCGTCGGCGAGCAGCTTCATCGCGTCGCGGATGCGCAGCTTGCGCGCCTTGCGCCGTCCCGGCATGTTGGCGAACAGCGACTGCAGCTGCTGCGTCATCTCCTCCATGCCGGCCGGGCCCGTCAGCTCCATCGCCGGCATCGCCATCGACAATTCGATCTCGATCTCCTTGTCGTCGAGCTCGCCCTCGCGCAGCTTCTTGCGGAACTTCTGGCGCGTGGCCGAGTCGGCCGCCTCGCCGCCCTCGCCGGCGGTGAAGCCGACGTTGCGCGGCGGCGGCAGCAGCGCGTCGAGCACGCGGTCCTCGGCGGCGTCGAGCGCGCGCTGCTCGACGCGCTTCTTCTCCTGTTCGCGCACCTGCTTGATCGCGGTCTCGGCCAGGTCGCGGATGATCGTGTCGACGTCGCGGCCGACGTAGCCGACCTCGGTGAACTTGGTCGCCTCGACCTTGATGAACGGCGCGTTGGCCAGGCGCGCCAGGCGGCGCGCGATCTCGGTCTTGCCGACGCCGGTGGGCCCGATCATCAGGATGTTCTTCGGCGTGATCTCCTGGCGCAGCGGCTCGGCCACCTGCTGCCTGCGCCAGCGGTTGCGCAGCGCGATCGCGACCGCGCGCTTGGCGGCTTCCTGCCCGACGATGTGCTTGTCGAGCTCGGAGACGATCTCTTCGGGAGTCATCGGGATCATGGCGGCTGCGCCCGGCCGTCAGCCGAGCGTCTCGATCGTGTGGTGCTGGTTGGTGTAGATGCAGATCTCGCCGGCGATCGCCAGCGACTTGCGCACGATCGCCTCGGCGTCGAGCTCGGTGTTCTCGAGCAGCGCGCGCGCGGCCGACTGCGCGTAGGGGCCGCCGCTGCCGATCGCGATCAGGCCGTGCTCGGGCTCGAGCACGTCGCCGTTGCCGGTGATCACCAGCGACGCGTCGCGGTCGGCGACCGCGAGCATCGCTTCGAGCCGCCGCAACATCCGGTCGGTGCGCCAGTCCTTCGCCAGCTCGACCGCGGCGCGCACCAGGTGCCCCGAGTGCTTGTCGAGCTTGGCCTCGAAGCGCTCGAACAGCGTGAATGCGTCGGCGGTGCCGCCGGCGAAGCCGGCCAGCACCTGGTCGTTGTACAGGCGCCGCACCTTGCGCGCGCCGGACTTGATGACGATGTTGCCGAGCGTGACCTGGCCGTCGCCGCCGAGGGCGACGTCGGCGCCACGCCGCACCGAGACGATGGTGGTGCCGTGGAACTGTTCCATGAGCTTCGATATGGGGACGGATGGCGCCGGGACAAGCCTGCCCGCCGCCTGCCCGCCGCGACGCGCCCGCGCGACGCCCCGGAGTCCCGGAGGCCGCGCCGGCGCACGAGATCAGATCTTACGCCGGCGGATCTCGGCGAGCTCCTGGATGCCCATGACGAGCATCAGCGCGTAGACCAGGTAGTTCGGCTCGACGAACAGCACCTGCTTGCCGGCCGAGCGCATCGTGACCACCTCGTTCAGCAGGTCGCCGGCGGCGACGAACTCCATGCGGCGCAGCCCGCGGCAGTCGACCACCACTTCGCCGCGGGTCGCGGCATGGGCGCGCAGCGCCTGGAGCTCGCCCTGCATCCGGCCGAGCACGTCGCCGCGCATCGCGAACGCGCTCGCCTCCCGGCGCGGCGCCGCCGCAGCGGCGGCCGGCGCGGCGGCCTGCGGGGCGCCGGTGCGGATCGAGGCGGCGGCCGGCTCCCACGACGGGGGCGACACCTCGTAGGTGACGCAGTACTCGATGCTCAGGTCCTCGAAGGCCTGCTGGTTCCCGGCGATCCGCAACGCCTGGAGCGCGAGCATCCAGCCGGCCTCGGACGGATCGCGGCGCCCGGGCTCGATGGCGTTGCGCGCGGCGGCGAACAGCGCCTCCGCGCCGCGCACGACCAGCGCGCCGTCGGCCTTCTCGAAATGACGGAACAGCCCGAGCAGCGCATCGGCGGCCGCGGCGTCGACCGACTCGACCCGGGCGAAATCGACGCCGGATTCGCGCCGGCGCGCCGACGCGGCGATGATCGCTTCCGCCTGCGCGGCGATGCTGCCGTCGAGGATGGCCGGGAACTCCACCGTCGCGGCGACGCCGGCCGGCGTCGCGCGCGGGCCGTCGGCCGGGGATGCGCCGAGCTGCTCGTTCCAGCCCGGCGGCGAGGACTCGAACCGGGCCGCGTACTCGAGCGCCAGCGCCTCGAAGGCCGGCCGGTCGCCGAGCGCCTGGTGCAGGTCGAGCAGCATCAGCCAGGCAAGCGACTGGTAGTTGCCGAGGCCGGTGTCCGAAAGCGCCTGCCGCAGCGCGAGCGAGGCGGGCTGCGCCTGGCCGTTCGAATACAGGATCGCGGCTTCCTCGAGCACGCTCGGCAGCGCCGAGTCGTTCACGTCGATCGCCATCGCCCCGGCCTGGTCGCCCAGCAGCGCGGTGGCCGCATCGACCGGCGGCGCGGGCCGCGCGGCCTGCGGCACCGTGGGCGCCTCGGCGCGGGCCGCGGTCGCGGGACCCATCGGCGGACGATCGTTGCCGGCGCGCGCCACGGCCGCCGCGGCGATCATCTCCGACTCGATCTGGTTGATCTTCTCCTCGGTCCGGCGCGCCGCCTCACGCTGGGCAGCCAGCGTATCGGGGCTGGGACCGGGACGGGAATCCGCGGTTCGGGCGAGCATCGCCTCGCGGGCGCGACGCGACTCTTGCCGATCCTTGCGGTTGAACAGGGAGAAGACCACCGGGTCCTTTCGATGCGACGCTGGGTGCGGGTCGCAGGACCATCCTGGCGACCTCCGTGGCGACCTTTCGGGTGCCGGGCCAGTCTAGCACGCAGGATTTCGCGTCGATCGGGCCGGCGACGACCGCGGGTCGGCCGTCAGCCGCCTGTCATCGGAGGTCAGTCCCCGTAGAGCTTCTGGCGCAGTTCGCGGCGCTGCTGCGCCTCGAGCGACAGCGTCGCGGTCGGCCTGGCGAGCAGCCGCGGCACGCCGATCGGCTCGCCGGTTTCCTCGCAGTAGCCGTAGTCGCCGCTGTCGATCCGGGCCAGCGCCTGCTGGACCTTCTTCAGCAGCTTGCGCTCGCGATCGCGGGTGCGCAGCTCGAGCGCGTGCTCTTCCTCGATCGTGGCGCGGTCGGCCGGATCGGGGACGATCACCGTCTCGCGCAGATGCTCGGTGGTCTCGTCGGCGTTGGCGAGGAGGTCCTTCTCCATCTGCTGCAGGCGCTGGCGGAAGAACGCCAGCTGCGCCTCGTTCATGTAGTCCGAGTCGGGCATCTTCAGCAGTTCCGCCTCGGTGAGGGGCTTCTTGTCCTTCGTCGCTGCCATGTCAGTACCTGTGCCCTCAGTGCCTGTGCGCCCGCGGGCGCCGCTTCAGGGAGATGCCGGGTCGGAGCGGATCGACGCCCGGGGCAAGCGCCGGATCATGCCAGACATTGCTCCAGGCCCTTGATGAACGTGTCTTTCGGCAGGTTCCGCCCGATGAAGACCATCCTGCTCGAGCGCTTCTCGGCCGGCTGCCAGCGGCGTCCGGCGTCGGCCCCCATCATCATGTGGACCCCCTGGAACACCGTCTGCCGGTCGGATCCCTTCATGTAGAGCACGCCTTTATACCGTAACATGTCCGGCCCGTAAACCTGGATCAGGCCCGAGAGGAAATCCTCCAGCTTGGCCGGATCGAAGGGCTTGGCGGAGCGGAACACGAACGACTGGACCGCGTCGTCGTGGGCATGGTCGTCGCTCTCCAGGAAGCCGGGGTCGATCTCGAGCACCGCGTTCAGGTTGAAGCCGCGGATGTCGAGGATCTCCGCGATCGGCGCGTCGCCGAAATGCACCGGCCGCACCGGCGCGCGCGGGTTCATGCGCCGCAGCCGCGCGGTGAGCCGCTCGCGGGCGGCCTCGTCGACCAGGTCGACCTTCGACATCAGGATGCGGTCGGCGAAGCCCACCTGCTCCTGCGCCTCGCGGTGCTCGTCGAGCTGCCGCTCGCCGTGGTGCGCGTCGACGATCGTCACGACCGCGTCGAGCAGATAGTAGTCGGCGATCTCGTCGTCGATGAAGAAGGTCTGCGCGACCGGCCCCGGATCGGCCATCCCGGTGGTCTCGATGACCACCCGGTCGAAACCGATCTCGCCGCGGTCGCGCCGGTCGCGCAGGTCGCCGAGGATGCGGATCAGGTCGCCGCGCACGGTGCAGCAGATGCAGCCGTTGTTCATCTCGACGATCTGCTCGTCGCGCTCCTGCAGCAGCAGGTCGTTGTCGACCCCCTCCTCGCCGAACTCGTTCTCGATCACGGCGATGCGGTGGCCGTGCTGCTCCTTCAGGATGCGGTTGAGCAGCGTCGTCTTGCCGCTGCCCAGGAAGCCGGTGAGGATGGTCACCGGAACTTGCGTGTTCGCCATCGGAATCCCTCTCTGGACCGCGCATTCTACGGACTTGCGCAGCGGGCGCAGCGCCCGGACACCGTCACGTCGATCTCGTCGCCCGAGAAGCCGGCCGGCAGCCACGCCCGCACCCGGCGCGCGAGCGTCCCGGGTTCGTCGATACAGTAGATATGGGCGCATCGCACGCAACGGAAGTGCCCGTGCGGACGCCGGATCGGCCGCGCCGAGAAATGGAACACCCGGTCGGGCCCCGCGATGCGATGCACCAGCCCGCTCTCCTCGAGCCACTCCAGCACCCGGTATAGCGTCACCCGGTCGATCGGCTCGGCCCCGGCCTCGACCCGCTTCTGCAATTCGATGTGTGTGAGCGCCGACTCGGCTTCCAGGAGGGTGGCCAGCACCCGCACCCGGGCCACCGTCATCCGCGCGCCGACGTGCCGGATCAGCGCCCGCGCACGCGAGGCGCGGGCGTCGGCCGCCGGGTCGAGGGTTGCACTGATCGTCGCGCTCATGGCCTGTTCCGTCGGGGCGGGCCGCGCACGGGCGGCCCGAGGGCATCCGGCGGAAGCAACGGCGCCCCGGGACGAAGCCGTCCCGGCGCCGGGCCCTCTGCCGGTCGGGCGATCTTGGCGGCCCGGGGCCGGCCCGGGAAGGAAATAAGTCGTCAGGCGCCGCGCCGCCGGGCGCGGGGATGGGCGGCGTCGTAGACCGCCGCGAGGCGCTGGAAATCGAGCGCCGTGTAGACCTGGGTGGTGGCGATGCTGGCGTGTCCGAGCAATTCCTGGACTGCGCGAAGATCGCCGCTGGATTGCAGCAGATGACTGGCAAATGAATGACGAAGCACGTGGGGATGCACGTCGGCCGGCACCCCGCGGACGATCGCCAGGCGCTTCAGGCGCAGTTGCACCGTGCGGCTGGCCAGCCGCCGGCCGCGGGCACCGATGAACAGCGCCCGGCTCTCGCAGCCCGGATGCCGGGCACACCAGTCGCCGCGCGCCGCGATCCATTGCCGCAGCGCCTCGATCGCGGCGCGGCCGATCGGCACCGTGCGCGTACGCCCGCCCTTGCCGCGCACGGTCAGCTCGGCCTCGTCCAGGTCGATCCAGCCGGTCGAGGCGCCGTCCGGCCCGTCCACGTGGCGCAGGTCGAGCGAGGTCAGTTCCGACAGCCGCAGGCCCGACGAATAGAGCAGCTCGAGCATCGCCTGGTCGCGCAGGCCCTCGAAATCCGGCGCCGCCTCCGTGCCGACGAAGCGCACCGCCACGTCGGGTGCCAGCGCCTTGGGCAGGCGCCGTGCCGGTCGCGGCGCGCGCACGCCACGCGCCGGGTTCGTGCCCGCCTCGCCCCGCTCGGCGAGCCAATCGAAGAAGCCGCGCCACGCCGAGAGCCGGCGCGCGATCGAGCGCGCCGACAGGCCCGCCCGGGCGTCGGCCGCCACCCAGCGCCGCACCCGGTGCTCGGTCACCGCCGGCCAGTCGGGCTCGGCGACGGAGCCGGCGGCGGAATCGCCGGACGGCGTGCCGGGCGCCGCATCGGCCGGCGCCTGCCCGTCATCCGCCCCCCGGTCGGCCGCCGGCGCGGCGCCCGGATCGTCGTCACGCGCGCGGCGCGCCAGGCACGCGAGGTCGAGCCGGTAGGCGGCCAGCGTGCGCGGCGAGCAGCCGCGCTCGCTGCGCAGCCGCTCGAGGTAGCTCGCGACCGCGCCGCCGGCCACGCCCGCTCACTCGGCCAGCCGCGACAGCGCCGCGCTGGCCAGCTCGGCGATCCGCTCCAGGAAGGCCGTGCCCATCCCGGCCGCGAACCGGTCGGGATCGGCCGAGCCCAGCACGACCAGGCCGAACGCGTTGGGATCGACCCCCTTGCGCAGCGGCAGCAGCGCGATCGAGCGCGTCTGCGCGCCGCCGTCGTCGAGCCAGCCCGCGGCCTGGAAGCCGGAGTTGGGACCGCAGAACGGCAGCTTCATGCCGTTGGCGAGCGTGATGACGTCGACCGGCACCGGCTGCGCGCACGCCAGCCCGAGATACGGCTCGCGCAGCGCCCACAGCCGCATCCCCACCTGCGGCACCGAGAACACGGTGCGCAGGCCGTCGACGACGATGTCGGGCAGGCGCGCCGGCTCGGGAGCGAGCAGCAGCTGGCGGGTCCAGCGCTGCAGCTTCTCGCCGATCGCGTCGTTCTCCTGGCCGATCCGCAACAGCTCGGCGAGCTTCATCTCGTGCGCGCGCAGCTTCTCGCGCAGCACCTCGAGTTGGCGCTCCTGCAGCGAGATCGCGCGGCCGCCGTGCGGGTGCGGCACGGTGATCCCGGCGAGCAGCTCGGCATGCATCTCGAAGAAGCCGGGGTGGTCCCGGAGATAGCGCGCCACCTCGTCGGCGCCGATGGTGCTGTCGGTCATGCGTGGTCCGTGAGGGAAGGGGCGGGCGCCCCGTACGCCGGCGACGCATCGTCCGGCACGTCGATCTCTCCGTCGAAGACGCGCTCGGCGGGGCCGGTCATGCGCACCGCGGCGCCGTCCCAGCCGATCGTGAGCAGGCCGCCGCGCGTCTCGACATCGACCGGCGAGCGCAGCAGCCCGCGACGGATGCCGGCCACCACGGCGGCGCAGGCGCCGGTGCCGCAGGCCAGCGTCTCGCCGGCGCCGCGCTCCCAGACGCGCAGCCGGATCCGCGACGGCGCGAGCACCTGCATGTAGCCGGCGTTGACCCGCCGCGGGAAGCGTGCGGCGGTCTCGACCAGTGGCCCCTCGGAGCGCACCGGCGCGTGCTCGACGTCGTCGACCACCTGGACCGCGTGCGGGTTGCCCATCGAGACCACCGAGATCCAGCGCAGCGCGCCGCCCACCTCGAGCGGCCAGAGCCGGTCGTCGCCGGCCTGGCGCGGGACGAGCCCGCTCGCGTCGAACGGCACCTGCGGCGGATCGAACACCGGCGCGCCCATGTCGACCGTGACGCGGCCGTCGGCCTCGACGCGCGGCTCGATCACGCCGCTCATCGTCTCGACCCGGATCGCGAGCTTGTCGGTCAGCCCGCGGTCGCGCACGAAGCGGACGAAGCAGCGCGCGCCGTTGCCGCACTGCTCGACCTCGCCGCCGTCGGCATTGAAGATCCGGTAGCGGAAATCGACTCCGGGGCTGCGCGCGGGCTCGACCAGCAGCACCTGGTCGGCGCCGATGCCGAGATGGCGATCGGCCAGGAACCGCCACTGGGCCGGCGAGAGCCGGACCGGCTGGCGCACGCCGTCGATGACGACGAAATCGTTGCCGGCGCCGTGCATCTTCGTGAAGCGCAGTCTCATCCGGCGATTATCGCCGATACGGCTTCGGCTCGCCGGGCGGGCGCGTCTTGAAGCGCTTGTGGCTCCACAAATATTGGGCGGGCGCCTCGAGCACGCGCGCCTCGATGAAGGCGTTCATGCGCCGCGTGGCGGCGACCACGTCGTCGCCGGGGAAATCCTCCCAGGCCGGATGGAAGCGCGCGACGTAGCCGGTGTCGGTCATCGTGGTGACCAGCGGCACCACTGCCGCGCCGGTAATGCGCGCGAGCCGCGCCACCGACGTGACGGTCGCGGCCGGCACGCCGAAGAACGGCACGAACACCGCGTCGCGCGCGCCCAGGTCCATGTCGGGCAGGAAATAGAACGGGATGCCGTCGCGCAGCGCCCTGACCGCGGGACGCAGCCCCTCGGTGCGCAGGATCAGCAGGCCGCGGTTGAAGCGCATGCGCTGCCGCGTCATGACCTCGGTGAACAGGCGGCTCTTCTGGGCGGCGTACATCGAGGCGCAGCGCACGTCGAGGGACAGGCGGATGCCGCCGGCGTCCAGCCCGACGAAGTGCGGACCCAGCACGATCACCGGACGCCCGCGCACCGCCTCGAAATGCTCGACCCCCTCGAGCCGGCACAGCCGGCGGATGCGTTCCGGCGAGCCGTACCAGAAGATGAAGCGCTCGAAGAAGCTGCGCATGAAGTAGCGGAAGTGGTCGCGCGCGACCGCGCGGCAGCGCGCCTCGGCCCAGTCCGGGAAGCACAGCCGCAGGTTGGTGCGCGCCACGCGGCGCCGCGGCACCGCCAGCACCCAGGCGAGCGCGCCGGCCCACTCGCCGAGCCGGCGCACCACCGGGTACGGCAACCGCGCGACGGCCCGCATCAGCAGCAGCGCGATCCTGACCGGCAGCTCCGACATCGGCCCCTCAGTCCGGCGCACCCGCCGCAGCGGGCCGCTTGTACCGGTTGTAGCTCCACAGGTACTGCGACGGGAAGCGGCGGACCAGTGTCTCCATGCGCGCGTTGAGCGCCTCCGGCGTCGGCGCCTCGTCCATCGGCTCGAGGTGCAGGCGCCAGCCGCGCGCTCCCGGCAGGCGCTCGCCGACCGCCAGCACGACCCGGGCGTTGGGCTGCTCGGCGAGCCGCTGCGGCAGCGTCATCGTCCAGGCCGGACGCCCGAAGAACGGCGCCCAGCGCCCCTCGCCCGCCCCGGGGACCTGGTCCGGGAGCAGCCCGACCGCCTCGCCGGCGCGCAGCGCGCGCAGCAGCGCGCGCACGCCGGCGAGGCTGGCCGGGACCGCGCGCATGCCCGGGGTACGGCGCGAGAACGCGACCAGCGGATGCAACCACGGCTTGCGCGGCGGCTTGTAGAGCACCGTGATCGGCGCGCGGCTCGCGTAGTAGCGCGCGGTGACCTCGAACGCCCCCAGGTGCGGCGTGAGGAACACGATCCCGCCCGATGCCTCGGCCGCGTCGAGCACCGGCAGGTCGTCGCAGACCACGTGCCGCGCCAGTTCGGCGGGTGCGCGACGCCAGACGAACGGCAGTTCTCCCGCCATGCGCCCGGCCTCGGCGGCCGCGCGCCAGGCATCCGCCGCCGAGCCGTAGCCGGCGATGCGCAGGTTCGCGCGCAGCTTGCGCCGGTAGCCCGGCGAGAGCAGGCACACCGCGAGCCCGAGCAGCGCGCCCGCCGCGCGCAGCACGCCCAGCGGCAACGCGCCGAGCAGGCGCATCGCAGCCACCAGCAGGCTGGCGCGCGGCTCTCCGGCGGGATCGGGGCGTTCGGGTTCGACGGGCATCGGTCTCGGCCACGCGCCCCGCCGGCGCGCCGGCACGATCCGGACGCGCGGGGCGCCGGCGGAGTCTATGCGATCCGCGGGATTCGTGTCGCGGCGCCATGCCCCCGGGGACCGCCCCGCCGATGGCGAGCTTATATAATCTCCGGTCGCCCTCGCGGCCACGCCTGTCGCCGAGGCTGCGCCTGCCGGCGGCGGCGATTCCGCCCGCCGGCGGAGCCCGACCGGGCCGCCCCACAGGAGAGATGTGTTGGCCAACGACTTTCTGTTCACCTCCGAATCGGTTTCCGAAGGCCATCCGGACAAGGTCGCCGACCAGATCTCGGATGCGATCCTCGATGCGCTGCTGGCGCAGGACAAGTACTCGCGGGTCGCCGCCGAGACGCTGTGCAACACCGGCCTGGTGGTGCTCGCCGGGGAGATCACCACGCAGGCGAACGTCGACTACATCGGCATCGCGCGGGACACCCTGAAACGCATCGGCTACGACAACACCGACTACGGCATCGACTATCGCGGCTGCGCCGTGCTGGTCGCCTACGACAAGCAGTCGCCCGACATCAAGCAGGGCGTGGACGCCGCCGGCGACGACGGCCTCGAGCAGGGCGCGGGCGACCAGGGCTTGATGTTCGGCTATGCCTGCGACGAGACGCCGGAGCGGATGCCCGCGGCGATCCACTATGCCCATCGTCTCGTCGAGCGCCAGTCGCAGTTGCGCCGGGACGGCACGCTGCCCTGGCTGCGGCCCGACGCGAAGTCGCAGGTGACCCTGCGCTACGTCGACGGGCGCCCGAGCGTCGCGGACACGATCGTGATCTCGACCCAGCACGCGCCGGAGATGACCCCGCAGCAGATCCGCGAGGCGGTGATCGAGCTGATCATCGAGCCGGTGATCCCGGCCGAACTGCGCAAGGGCGAGGTCCGCTACCTGGTCAACCCCACCGGCCGCTTCGTGGTCGGGGGGCCGCAGGGAGACTGCGGCCTCACCGGCCGCAAGATCATCGTCGACACCTACGGCGGCGCGGCACCGCACGGCGGCGGCGCGTTCTCCGGCAAGGACCCGTCGAAGGTCGACCGCTCCGCGGCCTACGCCGCGCGCTATGTGGCGAAGAACATCGTCGCGGCGGGGTTGGCCCGGAAGTGCCTGGTGCAGATCTCGTACGCGATCGGCATCGCGCGCCCCACCTCGGTGATGGTCACGACCGAGGGCACCGGGCGCGTCGACGACGCGCGCCTCGCCGCGCTGGTGCAGCGGCACTTCGATCTTCGGCCGAAGGGCATCGTGCAGATGCTCGACCTGCTGCGGCCCATCTACCAGAAGAGTGCCGCCTACGGGCACTTCGGCCGCGAGGATCCCGACTTCAGCTGGGAGCGCACCGACCGCGCCGCCGCACTGCGGGCCGACGCCGGACTCTGAACGCGAGGCTCCGGCGCGTCGATGCGACGCGCGGCTGACGTCGATCAAACCGGTCGCGCCGCCGCCCTGCTCCAATGGCGCGATGGATGCCGTCCTGCACGCCGTCGCGCGCCTGATTCAACCCCGGCCGCCGGACCGGTCGGGGCTGGCCGCCGACGTCGCCGAGGCGCTGGCGGATGCGCCACGCCTGTCGATCGCCACCCGGCTCGGGCTGGTGGCGCTGGCCAGCCGCATCGAGGCCGGCGCCGCGCCGGAGCCTGCAAGGGTCGCCGCCGGCGCACGCCCCGCCCCCCTCGAGCCCCTGCTGGCGCCGCTGCTGGCCGCGCTCTCGCGCGACGACGAGATGCTCGCGATCGAGTCGCTGGTCGATCGCGCTCCGGCGTTGCGCGCGATGGCGGCGGCGCTGGCAGTCCGGCGCGATCCCTATGCGCTGCTGCCGCTCGCGCTGCTCGAGCTGGTCGGCACCCGCCTGCACTGAATCGCGACCGGCCCCGAGGCGAGAACGATTGCGGCGTGAACCGGCTCCGGGGGAAGACCGGCCCCGGGAGGGGACCAGCCCCGGGACGGAACCGGTCCCGGGCCGCAGCGGGCCCGCCCGCGCGTCCCGCGCTACGGGGCGAGCCGCTGCCGCGTCCAGCCCGCGCCGGCCTCCCGGCGATAGGCGATCCGGTCGTGCAGCCGCGACGGCCTGCCCTGCCAGAACTCCCAGTAGTCGGGCATGAGCCGGTAGCCGCCCCAATGCGGCGGCCGCGGCGGATTCAGGCCGAACTTGAGCCCGAACTCGGCCGCGCGCGCCACCAGCGACGCTCGCGACGCGAGCGGCCGGCTTTGCTCGGAGGCCCAGGCGCCGATGCGCGAGGCGAGCGGACGCGACGCGTAGTAGGCATCGGACTCGGCCGGATCGACGCGCTCGACGGCGCCCTCGACGCGCACCACCCGCTCCAGCTCGACCCAATGGAACTGCAGCGCCGCGAACGGCTGCGCGGCCAGCTCGCGCCCCTTCCGGCTCTCGTAGTTCGTGTACCAGACGAGTCCGCGCTGGTCGAACTCCTTGATCAGGACGATCCGCGTCGACGGGCGGCCGTCGGCGCCGACCGTGGCCACGGTCATCGCGTTCGGCTCGGGGACCCCGGCCTGCAGCGCTTCGCCGAACCAGCCGCGGAACTGCTCGACGGGATCGGCATGCGCGTGCGCCTCGTCGAGCTCGCCGCGCTCGTAGCTCTTGCGCAGATCGGAGATCCTGGCCATGCGGCGAGTGTAGCGCTTCCGGCGGGCACGCCGCCGACACGACGCGGCCGACCATCCGTCGGGCGCTGTGGGACGGCCGGCCACACCGGGCGTCGCAGCGCTTGGCCGGCGCCCCGGCCGGCGTCTACGCTAGCGGCGACTACCCCGACTGCGGGGTCGCAGCGAGGATGCCCCGAATGAACCCCATTGCCGAGACCGGCGCCGCCCCGGCCGCCGCAAGCCCTGCCGACGACGTCGAGGAGCTGGTCTACGCCGTGCCGGACAACGCGCCGGGCGGCCTGCAGCGCATCGACACGCGCCGCCTGCTCAAGGGCATGTTCGTCGCGGAGCTCGACCGCCCGTGGTCCGACACCCCGCTGCCGCAGAGCGGCCTGCTGGTCGACACCGACGAGGCGCTCCAGGCGGTTCGCCACTATTGCCAGTTCGTGATGGTCGACCCGGCCCGTTCCGCCGGCGACCTGGTCGCGGCGATCCGCGCGGCCGCGGTACTCTCGATCGACCCGGCGCTCGGCGGCGAGGACGAGGGCTGGGGCCGCCAGAGCGGGCACGCGGCGGAAGGCGCGGAACCGGTGGAGAACGCCGCGCGGCGCCGTCCGGGTGCGCGCGGCGAGGCGCCCAAGCCGCGCGACGACGTCCATCCGAGCGAAGCCACGCGGGCGAAGATCCTGCGCCTGGTGCGCGACGGCGAGCCGATGACGAACCCGCCGGGCGGCGCGCTGTCGCAGGTGCGGCGCTGGTTCGGCCTGGGCCGGCGCAGCGCCGGCGACGACTCGCCCGACACCGAGATCCTGCGGCATCGCCAGGCGCTGCAGGCGCTGCGCGCGGTCTGGGGCGACGTGATCGGCGCCTGCGACTACGACGAAGGCATGCCGATCCGCGATTCGATCGCGCTGGCCCGGCCGGTCCACGCGCGGCTCGTCGCCGCCGCGGATACCGCGATCCGCCAGATCCGCCAGGGCACGGCGCTCGCCTACGAGCCGCTCGCCGAGGCGGCCGACGCCTTCGCCGCGAGCCTGGCGCACGCGCCCGACGCGATGCGCTGGCTCGACGCGGTCCACGCCGACAACGCGCCGACGCCGAACCATGCGACCGGCGTCTCGATGCGACTGGCCGACTTCGGCCGCGCGCTCGGGATGGAGCACGCGGCGCTGCGCGACCTCACGCTGATCGGCCTGCTCGCCGACGCGGGCAAGGCCCTGCTGCCGCGCGAGGTGCTCGAGCATCCGGGCGTCCTCAAGCCGAGCGACTACGCATTGATGAAGCAGCACGTCACGATCGGCCTCGACATCCTGTCGCGCGCCGGCGCCGTCCCCGAGGCGGTGCTGCGGGGCATCGCCGAGCACCACGAGCGGCTCGACGGATCCGGGTATCCGGGCGGCCTGCGCGCATCGGCGATCAGCCTGCACGGGCGGATGGCCGCGATCGTCGACAGCTTCTGCGCGCTCACCACCGCGCGCGCCTATGCCAATCCGCTGTCGGCCGAGCAGGCGCTGTCGGCGCTGCACGAGTGGTCGGAGTCGCTGTTCTGCCGCAACCTGGTCGAGCAGTTCATCCTCGCCAACGGCGCGTTCCCGGTGGGTACCATGGTCGAGCTGCAGAGCGGCGAGATCGCCGCGGTCGTCGACCGCCGCCCCGGCAGCCGGCTGCAGCCGAAGCTGGTCGTGATGACCGGCACCGACAAGGGCCCGCTGCGGCGGCGTCCCAACCCGGCCGCGCCGCGCAACCCCGACCAGCCGAGCCAGGGCACCCAGGTGCGCATCGCCCGCGGCCTGCCCGCGGGCGCCTTCGGGTTGCGCCTGAAGGACTACTACGCGATGCCGACCGCCTGAGCGCGGCCCGGCTATAATCCGCTCCGATCCCGAGGAGCGCTGCAACGGGCTCCGGCAACGCCGGGGCCGCCAGGCTCGGGGTCGTCTCCCGACACAACGGCGCTCGTTGAACCGTGACCCCGCACGGTCGGCGAGCGCACCGCACTGCCCGGCGCGCCGCGCCGGCGCAGGGGTCGCTTCCGATGCCGATGGAGTGACCATGTCCGCCGTACCCAAGACCGACCGCGCCCCCGACTACCGCGTGGCCGACATCGCCCTCGCCGACTGGGGCCGCAAAGAGATCCGCATCGCCGAGACCGAGATGCCCGGCCTGATGGCGATCCGCGACGAATACGCGGCCGCCCGGCCGCTGAAGGGCGCGCGCATCAGCGGCTCGCTGCACATGACGATCCAGACCGCGGTGCTGATCGAGACGCTCGCCGCGCTCGGCGCCGAAGTGCGCTGGGCCTCGTGCAACATCTTCTCGACCCAGGACCACGCGGCGGCCGCGATCGCCACGGCCGGCGTGCCGGTGTTCGCGGTCAAGGGCGAGACGCTCGACGAATACTGGGACTACACGCACCGCATCTTCGACTGGCCCGACGGCCAGCCGTCGAACCTGATCCTCGACGACGGCGGCGACGCCACGCTGCTGATCCACCTCGGCACCCGCGCCGCGAAGGACCCGTCGGTGCTCGAGCACCCGAAGAGCGAGGAGGAGGCGGCGCTGTTCGCGGCGATCCGCCGCCAGCTGGCGCGGGACCCCGACTGGTACCGGCGGCAGCTCGACGCGATCGTCGGCGTCACCGAGGAAACCACCACCGGTGTCAAGCGCCTGTACCAGATGTCGGCGCGCGGCGAGCTCGCCTTCCGCGCGATCAACGTCAACGACTCGGTCACCAAGAGCAAGTTCGACAACCTGTACGGCTGCCGCGAATCGCTGGTCGACGGCATCAAGCGCGCCACCGACGTGATGGTCGCCGGCAAGATCGCGCTGGTGGCCGGCTACGGCGACGTCGGCAAGGGCTCGGCGCAGGCGCTGCGCGCGCTGTCGGCGCAGGTGTGGATCACCGAGTGCGACCCGATCTGCGCGCTGCAGGCGGCGATGGAAGGCTACCGCGTGGTCACGATGGACTACGCGGCCGACAAGGCCGACATCTTCGTCAGCGCCACCGGCAACAAGGACGTGATCACTTACGCCCACATGAAGGCCATGAAGGACCAGGCCATCGTCTGCAACATCGGGCACTTCGACAACGAGATCGACGTCGCCGCGCTGAAGCAGTGCCAGTGGGAGAACATCAAGCCGCAGGTCGACCACGTGATCTTCCCCGACGGCAAGCGGATCATCCTGCTGGCCGAGGGCCGGCTGGTGAACCTCGGATGCGGCACCGGCCACCCGTCGTACGTGATGAGCTCGTCGTTCGCCAACCAGACGATCGCGCAGATCGAGCTCTGGACGCACCGGGACTTCTACGAACGCGGCAAGGTCTACGTGCTGCCCAAGCACCTCGACGAGAAGGTCGCGCGCCTGCAGTTGCGCAAGCTCGGCGCGATGCTCACCGAGCTGACCGCGGAGCAGGCGGCCTACATCGGCGTGCCGGTCGAAGGCCCGTACAAGCCCGACACGTATCGCTACTGACGCGATCGCACGCGGCCACCGCGCCGGACCCGGACCGTGATCCGTGCCCGCCCCCGAGCCTGAAATGCGCGCCGACCAGGTCCTCGTCGCGCGCGGCCTCGCCGGCTCGCGCGCCCGCGCGCGCGAGCTGATCGAGGCCGGCGCGGTCAGCGCCCGCATCGGCGCCCGCGACGAGGTGCTGCGCAAGGCCTCGGCCGATCTCGCCGAGGACACGCCGCTGACGGTCGCGCCGGGCGCCGCCCTGCCCTACGCCTCGCGCGGCGGCCTGAAGCTGGCCGGCGCGCTGGCGCACCTGCGGCTCGACGTCGGCGGCCTCGTCTGCCTCGATCTCGGCCAGAGCACCGGCGGCTTCACCGACTGCCTGCTGCAGGCCGGGGCGGCGCGGATCGTCGGCGTGGACGTCGGCCACGGCCAACTGCGCGCGGCCCTGCGCGAGGATCCGCGCGTGCAGGCCTTCGAGGGGCTGAACGTGCGAGCGCTCGCCCCGGCGGCGCTGGGCAGCGCCTTCCCGCCCCCGGGCTTCGACCTGGTGGTGGCCGACCTCAGCTTCATCTCGCTGGCCCATGCCCTGGCGCCGGCCTTCGCGCTCGCGCGGCCGGGCGCCCGGCTGGTGGCGCTGGCCAAGCCGCAGTTCGAGGTCGGCCCCGGCGGCGTCGACCGGCACGGCATCGTGCGCGACCCGGCACGCCATGCCGAGGTGCGTCGCGCGCTGTGCGCGGCGGCCGCGCAGGCCGGCTGGACCCTCGATGACTGGTTCGACAGCCCGATCCGCGGCGGCGACGGCAACCGCGAGTACTTCCTGAGCGCACGAAAATGACCCCCCCCCCGGCCGCGCCTTCGCGCGCGGCATCCCGCCGCGGCCCCGCGCTGAGCTTCGAGTTCTTCCCGCCCAACACGCCCGAGGGCATGGCCAAGCTGCGCGAGACGCGGAGGCGGCTCGCCGCGTTCGCGCCCGAGTTCTACAGCGTCACTTACGGCGCCGGCGGCGCCACCCGCGACAAATCGCTTGCCACCGTGCTCGAGATCTCGGGCGAGGGGCGGACGGTCGCCCCGCACCTGTCGTGCGTCGGCGCCACCCGCGAGTCGATGCGCGAGCTGCTCGCGCTGTATCGCTCGAACGGCATCCGCCGGCTGGTCGCGCTGCGCGGCGACCTGCCTTCGGGGATGCGCGAAGCGGGCGACTTCGTCTACGCGCGCGACCTGGTGGCCTTCATCCGGGCCGAGACCGGCGACTGGTTCCACATCGAGGTCGCCGCCTATCCCGAGATGCATCCGCAGGCGCGCAGCCCGCGCGACGACCTCCAGGCGTTCGCGGCCAAGGTGCGCGCCGGCGCCGACTCGGCGATCACGCAGTACTTCTTCAACACCGACGCGTACCTGCGTTTTCGCGACGAAGCGCGGCGGGTCGGCATCGACGTGCCGATCACCCCGGGCATCATGCCGATCGGCAACTTCGTCCAGCTCGCGCGCTTCTCCGACGCCTGCGGCGCCGAGATCCCGCGCTGGATCCGGCTCAAGCTGGCCGGCTACGGCGACGACCTTCCGGCGCTGCGCGAGTTCGGCGCCGAGGTCGTCGCCGCGATGTGCCGCCGCCTGCTCGCCGAGGGCGCGCCGGGCCTGCACCTCTACACGCTGAACCAGAGCGCGACCAGCCAGCGCCTGCTCGAGCTGCTGGGCCTGCCGGAGCGCTGACCCGGCGGCCGCCGATGGCGGCTCGCCGTCCGCTCGTCGGTTGCTGTTGTCGCGGCCCCGAACCGGGAGCGCCGGCCGCGCGCCGCCGCCCCCGCGCGTGGCTACCATGGACCGGAACCGAGAACCCGATCCGGCGCCCCGCGGCGCCGTCGCAGCACGCCCAAATGCCCACCTCTCCGCACGTCCCCGGCGCCGTCCCGGTCATGCGCTGCCAGATTCCCGCGGACAGCCTGCGCTGCGGGATGTACGTGGCCGAGCTCGACCGCCCCTGGTTCGACACCCCGTTCCTGCTGCAGGGCTTCCGCGTCGACAGCCAGATCGAGCTGGACACGCTGCGCCGGTACTGCCGCTACGTCTACGTCGACCCCGACCTCTCGGACGCCGGCCTCGCCGACGCGATCCGCCGCGCCGAGCTGAGCGACGACCCGTTCGGGCGCGCGGCCGGCGCCGCCTCGAGCCAGCCGCTGCGGTTCGACACCGTGCTCGACGACCGCAGCCTGCGCCAGGAGCGACCGGCGCGACCGGTGCGCATCCGCTCCGACGTCAAGATCAGCAACCATACCCGCGAACGCTTCCGGCGCTTCATCAAGGCCACCGCGGTGGCGAGCGAGACCGCCGCGGCGCGCGCCTCGCTGGTCGACCGCACCTTCGGCTGGCTGCGCGGCCTGGTCGGCAACGATGCCGACTCCGACGAGGCGCGCGCCTCGCTCGCCCAGGCCCGCAGCACGATCCGCGGGCAGCTCCCTCCCGAATCGCGCCTGCGCCGCTACGCCGACCGCGCGCCGGTCGAGGACGAGTTGCCGCGCGCGCGCGAGGCCCATGCGCACGCACTGCGCCAGCTGCGCGAGATGGCCGCCTGCGTGCGCGAGCCCCGCGCGCCCGACGTGCAGGAGTTCAGCCGCGCGGTCGACGAGCTGGTCGACAGCATGATCGACAACCCGGATGCGCTGATGTGGGTGGCGCGGCTCGACGCGGAGGAGCGCGATCCGGCTTCGCACGGCCTGCGCGTGGCGCTGTACCTGATCGCGCTCGGGCGCCACCTCGGCCTGCCGCGGCGCGAGCTCGCGCACCTGGGCACGGTCGGGATGCTGGCCGACATCGGCAAGAGCCTGCTGCCGCAGGCCCTGCTCGAGAAGCCGGGCATGCTCACCCCGTCCGAGCACAACGTGGTCAAGGAGCACGTGCGCCTGGGCCTCGAGGCGCTGCATCGCGACATGCGCCTCGCACGCCCGGTCGAGGAAGGCATCGCCCAGCACCACGAGCGGCTCGACGGATCCGGCTACCCGAAGGGGTTGCGCGGCGACGAGATCGGCATCTACGGCCGCATGGCTGCGATCGCCGACAGCTTCGCGGCGCTGATCGCGGTCCGCGCCTACGCGAACGCGTCGGCGCCGCAGGACGCGCTGATGAACCTCTACGAGTGGGCCGGCACCTCGTTCGACGAATCGCTGGTCGAGCAGTTCGTCCAGGCGATCGGCCTGTTTCCAGTCGGCAGCCTGGTCGAGCTGTCGACCGGCGAGGTGGCCGTGGTGTTCGCCCACAACCGGGTACGCCGCCTCGAGCCGCGCGTGATCGTGCTCACCGGCGCCGACAAGTCGCAGGCCGCGGCACCGTTCGAGCGCGACCTGCGGGCCGGCGCGAAGCACCGCGAACACGGGCCGGTCCGGATCGTGCGCGGCCTGGCCGACGGCGCCTACGGACTGCAACCGGCCGACCGGATCGGCGACCGGCTCCCCGCCTGCGCCGACGACGCCGCGCCCTGACGATCCCGGCCGCCGCACCGGACTGCGGCCGCGGCGGCGACCCGATCCCGGCCGCCGCTGCAGCGTGCCGTCCCGGCGGGTCCGCTCCCGGAGCGCCTCAGGCGGGCACGACCAGGCGGCTCTCGGTGGCGATCGCGGTCATCGGCAGGTCGTGGCCGCCCGGCACGAAGCCGGCCAGCTCGCAACCATCGTAGGCGACGCCGAGCGCGGGCAGCGGTCGGCGCGCCAGAGTGCGGTCGTAGTGGCCGCCCCCGTACCCGAGACGGTAGCCGCGCCGGTCGAAGCCCACGCACGGCACCACCAGCAAGGTCGGCGCCGCCGGCTCGAACGGCTCGGGCAGCGCGATGCCGAACGCCGCCTCGCGCATCGACGCCGCCGGAGTCCAGCGGCCGAACTCGAGCCCGGATCCGTCCGCGGCCACGCGCGGCAGCGCGATCGCGCCGCCCGCGGCATGCCAGCCGGCCATCGCCGCGCGCAGATCCGGTTCGCCGCGCAGCGGCCAGTAGACGCCGATCACCGCGCGCTCGGCGGCCGGGCGCGTCCCGATCCACGCGGCGACGCGCGCCGCGATCGCCGCATCGGCCGCGCGGCGGTCTCGCGCGCCCATCGAGCGGCGCCAGGCGATCAGCGTGTTGCGCGCGTCGCGACGCGCGGGATCGTCCGCGATGCTGCGTGGTATGCTCGGACCGGGATTCGGAGAGGCGTCGTTCATGCAGCGCTCGCTGCAACGATGCTCCGTCGCATGCCGGAGCCCCGTTGGCCTGTTGCGGCGTACAGCCGTTGTGAGTTTCCGGCGATGAGACACCGTATCGCCCTTGCCGCGATTGTAGGACTGATCGGCGTGTGCACCCTGGCGCCGGCACAGGCCGGCAAGCGCCCGGCGGTACGCGCGACCGCCGCCACCCCCGACGAGGCGTTCGTGGCCGCCCGCGAGGCGTTCGTCCGCAACGATCCCGCCCGCCTCGATGCCGCCGCCGCCCAGGCGCGCGAGCATCCGCTGGCCGAATACCTGGACTTCTGGCGACTGCGCCTGCGGCTCCAGCCGCCCCATCCGGATGCCGATTCCGGCGCCGCCGACGCCGAGGTCCGCCGCTTCCTCGACCGCCACGCCGGCACCATCGTGGCCGACCTGATGCGCCGCGACTGGCTGCTCGACCTCGGTCGCCGCGGCGCCTGGGACACGTTCGACGGCGAATACGCGAAGTGGGTGCTGCGCGACGACGACGAGGTCCACTGCCAGGCGTCGCTGGGGCGCCTGCAGCGCGGCCAGCCGGCCCCGGCCGAGGCGCGCGAGCGGGTGTTCTCGGTGCGCAAGCTCGGCGACGGCTGCGCAGCGCTGCTCGAGGCCATGGCCCGCTCGGGCGCCCTGCAGCAGGCCGACCTGCGCGCGCGGCTGCTGGTCGCGATCGAGACCCAGGCGCCGGACGTGATCCGGCGCACGACCGGCCTGCTGGAGATCGATCGCGCCGCGGTCGAGCTCGCGCTGTCGAAGCCCTCGCGCGCGCTCGCGCAATCGCCGGGCAGCGAAGTCGCGCTGATCGCGCTCGGCCGTCTCGCGCGCACCGATCCCGTGGCGGCGTCCGAGCGGCTGCATGCGGGAGTGGCCGGGCTGCGCGACGCCGACCTCGACTTCGCCTGGTCGCAGGTCGCCGCGGGCGGCATGCGCCGCCTCGCGGTCGAGTCGCTCGACTGGACGCGCCGCGCGCTGAAGGCGCCGGCCACCGACGAGACCTGGGTGTGGCTGGCGCGAGCCGCGCTGCGCGCACAGGACTGGCCGACGCTGCGCGCGGTGGTCGCGCGCATGTCCGAAGCGGGCCGTCGCGACCCGACCTGGATCTACTGGACCGCGCGCGCGATGCGCGAAACCGGCGAAGCCGCGGGCGCCGACGCGCTGCTCGGGACCGTCGCCGGCCAGTTCAACTTCTACGGCCAGCTCGCCGCGGAGGAGCTCGGCCGGCTCACCGCGCCGCCGCCGCGCGCCCCGGAGCCGACCGAGGCCGAGCTGGCCCGGCCGGCGCACAACCCGGGCTTCGCGCGGGCGCTGAAGTTCTACGAGCTCGGGCTCCGGCTCGAAGGCAACCGCGAATGGAATTTCCAGCTGCGCGGCATGGACGACCGCCGGCTGCTCGCGGCCGCCGAGTGGGCCTGCCGGCGCAAGGTGCTCGACCGCTGCGTGAACACCGCCGACCGCACCGAGAGCGAGCACGATTTCCGGCTGCGCTTCGTCTCGCCGTTCCTCGACGAGCTCGGGCCGGTGGCGGCCGAGCGCGGGCTCGATCCGGCCTGGGTCTACGGCCTGATCCGCCAGGAATCGCGGTTCATCATGGACGCCCGGTCCTGGGCCGGCGCGCAGGGTCTGATGCAGATCATGCCGGCGACCGCGCGCTGGATCGCGCGCAAGCTCGGCGAACGCGATTTCCGCGTCGAGCAGTTGCACGAGCTGCCGACCAACCTGCGCTTCGGCACGTTCTACCTGCGCAGCGTGCTCGACGACCTCGAGGGCTCGCCGGTGCTGGCCTCGGCGGCGTACAACGCCGGCCCGGGACGCCCGCGCAACTGGCGCTCGACGCTGCCCGCGACGGTCGAGGGCGCGATCTTCGCCGAGATCATCCCGTTCAACGAGACCCGCGACTACGTGAAGAAGGTGCTGTCGAACGCCGTCTTCTACGCCGCGCTGTTCTCGGGCGAACCGCAGTCGCTGAAGGCGCGGCTGGGCAGCGTGGTCCCGCAGCCGGCTTCGTCCAGCTCGCTGCCCTGACCGCACCGCGCATGGTGCCCGCGCGCGTTCTCCTGATCGGAGGCTCCGGCTTCATCGGCAGCCAGGTGGCGGCCCGGCTCGCGGCGGGCAATCGCCGCGTGCTCGTCCCGACGCGCCGCTACGAGCGAGCGCGGCATCTGCTGCCGCTGCCCACGGTCGAGGTCGTCGAGGCCGACGTCCACGACGACGCCCAGCTGCGCCGGCTGGCCCGCGGTGCCGACGCCGTGGTCAACCTGGTCGGCATCCTGCACGGCCGCCGCGGCACCCCCTGGGGGCCCGAATTCGAGGCCGCGCACGTCCGCCTGCCGGCGCGCATCGCCGCCGCCTGCGCCGCGGCCGGCGTGCGCCGCCTGCTGCACCTGTCGGCGCTCGGCGTGCAGGCCGGCGGCGACCGGTCGCTGCCGTCGATGTACCTGCGCTCGAAGGCCGCCGGCGAGCAGGCGCTGCGCGACGCCCCGGGCCTGGACTGGACGATCTTCCGCCCGTCGGTCGTGTTCGGCCCGGGCGACCGCTTCCTGAACCTGTTCGCGCGCCTGCAGGCATGGCTGCCGCTGGTCGCGCTGGGTCGCGCGCAGGCGCGCTTCCAGCCGGTCTTCGTCGGCGACGTCGCGGGCGCCGTCGTCCACGCGCTCGACCGGCCCGCGACCCACGGCCGCGTCTACGAGCTTGCCGGCCCGGAGGTGTTCACGCTGCGCGAGCTGGTCGCGCTGGCCGGCCGGCTGTCGGGGCACCCGCGCCCGATCCTCGCCCTGCCCGACGGCCTGGGACGACTCCAGGCGGCGCTGCTCGAGCGGATGCCCGGCACGCCCCTGATGTCACGCGACAACTTCGACTCGATGTCGATCGACGGCGTCGCGAGCGGGCCGGTCGCGGACGAGCTCGGGGTCGCGCCCGCCGCGATCGCCGCGGTCGCGCCGGCGTACCTGGGCGGCGCAGCCGACGGCTACGGCGCGCTGCGCACGCGGGCGCACCGTTGAACGCGACCCTTCGCCCGCGCCGGCGGCGCCGGGCCCGCGCCCGCGCCCGATGAGGATCTACGCGGTCGGCGGCGCGGTCCGCGACGAGCTGCTCGGCCTGCCGGTCAAGGATCGCGACTGGGTCGTCGTCGGCGCGACGCCCGAAATGCTGGTCGAGCGCGGGTTCCAGCCCGTCGGCCGCGACTTCCCGGTGTTCCTGCATCCGGACACCCGCGAGGAATACGCGCTCGCCCGCACCGAACGCAAGACCGCACCCGGGTACCGCGGTTTCGCGGTGCACTACGCCCCCGACGTCACGCTCGAGGACGACCTGCTGCGCCGCGACCTCACCATCAACGCGATGGCGCGCGACGCCGACGGCGCGCTGGTCGACCCCCACGGCGGGCTGGCCGACCTGCGCGCCGGCGTGCTGCGCCATGTCGGCCCCGCGTTCGCCGAGGATCCGGTGCGCATCCTGCGGCTGGCGCGCTTCGCGGCACGCTTCGACGGATTCACCGTCGCGCCCGAGACGATGGCGCTGATGCGCGCGATGGTCGAGCGCGGCGAGGTCGACGCGCTGGTGGCCGAGCGGGTCTGGCAGGAGCTCTCGCGCGGACTGATGGAGCGCCGTCCGTCGCGGATGTTCGCGGTGCTGCGCGCCTGCGGCGCGCTGGCCCGCATCCTGCCCGAGCTCGACGGACTCTGGGACGCGCTGCCGCCGCGCGACGATCCGGCCGACGCGTCGGCGCCGCGCCGCTTCGCGCTCGCCGATCCTCCCGCCCCCCTCTCCGGCGATCCGTCCGGCGCCGCCGCGGCGCGCACGATGAGATCGATCGACCGTGCGGCGGCGGACGACGCGACGCTGGCGGTGCGCCTCGCGACGCTGCTGCGCGAAGCCGGCACCGGTGAAGCGCCGGACGGGCCCGCGGGGCGGCATCCCGACGCCGGGACGCGCGCGGCGCAGGCGATCGACGCCCTGTGCACGCGCCTGCGCGTCCCCGTCGAATGCCGGGAGCTCGCGCTCCTGGTCGCGCGCGAGCACCCGGCGCTCGACCGCGCGCTGTCGCTCGATGCCGGCGCGCTGACCCGGCTGCTCGAGCGGATCGACGTGCCGCGCCGGCCGCAGCGGCTGGAGGACGCGATCGCCGCCTGCGCGGCCGGCTGGCACGGCCGCTTCGGCGACGACCGGCCGTGGCCGCAGGCCGGGCGCCTGCGCACCGGCGCGCGGGCGCTGCGCGCGCTCGCCGCGGGCGCCGTCGCCGCCGCGCATGCGGTGCCG
>JBDHRX010000001.1:0-117523 GCA_039807785.1 Burkholderiaceae bacterium | reverse complement strand
TGCATGCCGAAGATCGCCTCCATCGGGAAGCGCTCGAACAGGCCGTCGCGGATCATCTCGCGCGCGCCGCCGCCGCCCTCCTCGGCCGGCTGGAAGACCAGGTAGACGGTGCCGTCGAAGTTGCGTTGCGTGGCGAAGTGCCTGGCCGCGGCGAGCAGCATCGCGACGTGGCCGTCGTGGCCGCAGGCGTGCATGCGGCCCGGATGCGTCGATGCGTGCGCGAAGCGGTTGAACTCGGTCATCGGCAGCGCGTCCATGTCGGCCCGCAGCCCGATCGCGCGGTCCGAGCCGCCGGCCTTGACGATGCCCACCACTCCGGTGCCGCCGAGGCCGCGGTGCGTCGGGATGCCCCATTCGGCCAGCTTCGCGGCGACCCGGTCGGCGGTGCGGAACTCCTCGAACTTCAGCTCGGGGTGCGCATGCAGGTCCCGGCGGAACTCGCGCAGCTCGGCATGGAAACCGACGATCGGTTCGACCAGTCTCATGGATTCGCTCGCTGGGACGCGGGAAGGATCACGATAGATTAGCATTGGCGCATGCACACCGCCGACCCCGCCGCGGGCGCGCGAGTCGTCCGGGGCGCCTGCCCGCACGACTGCCCCGACACCTGCGCGTTGCTGGTCACGGTGCGCGACGGCCGGGCCACGAAGGTGGGAGGCGATCCGGCGCATCCGACCACGCGCGGGGCGCTGTGCGCGAAGGTCTCCCGCTATGCCGAGCGGACCTACTCCGCCGGGCGCGTGCTCGAGCCGCTGAAGCGCGTCGGCCGCAAGGGGGAGGGGCGCTTCGAGCCGGTCTCCTGGGAGAGCGCCCTGGACGACATCGCGGCCCGGCTGTCGGCGATCGCCGCGCGCGATCCGCAGCGCATCCTCCCGTACAGCTACGCCGGGACGATGGGCTGGGTGCAGGGCGAGGGGATGGCAAGCCGCTTCTTCCACGCCCTCGGCGCCTCGCTGCTCGACCGGACGATCTGCGCCACCGCGGGGACGGCGGGCATGACCCATATCCTGGGCGGCCTGGTCGGGATGGACGTCGAGCGCTACGTCGATTCGCGGCTGATCCTGATCTGGGGCTCGAACTCGGTCACGGCCAATCTGCACTTCTGGCGCTTCGCCCTGGAGGCGAGGCGGCGCGGCGCGATGCTGGTGGCGATCGACCCGTATCGCAGCGATACCGCCGCGCGCTGCGACCTGCACCTGGCACCCTGGCCGGGCACCGACGCTGCGCTGGCGCTCGGCATCGCCCACGTGCTGATCGACGAGGGGCTGGTGGACCGCGACTACGTCGATCGCCACGTGCTCGGGTTCGAGGCGTTCGCGCAGCGCGCGGCGCGCTATCCGCCGGAGCGGGCGGCGTCGATCTGCGGGATCGACGCCGGCGCGCTGCGCGATCTCGCGCGGCGCTACGGCAGCACCCGGCCGGCGGCGATCCGGCTGAACTACGGGGTCCAGCGCACCCACGGCGGCGCCAACGCGGTGCGGGCAATCGCCGCGCTGCCGGCGCTGGTGGGCGCCTGGCGCGATCCCGCCGGCGGCCTGCTGCTGTCGGCGAGCGGCATGCTGCCGCTCACGCCCGAGCGGCACACGCGGCCGGACCTGATCCCCGGCGGGCCGGGGAGCGTACCCCGCACCATCAACATGGTGCGGATCGGCGAGGCCCTGCTGTCGGCCGACCCGCCGGTCGAGGCCCTGGTGGTCTACAACTCGAATCCGGTGGCGGTCGCGCCCGACAGCGAGCGCGTGATTGCCGGCTTCGCGCGCGAGGACCTCTTCACCGTCGTGCTCGAGCACTTCCGGACCGATACTGCCGACCACGCGGACTACGTGCTGCCGGCGACCACCCAGCTCGAGCACTTCGACGTGCACCGCACCTACGGCCACCTGTACCTGCTCGCCAACGAGCCGGCCGTCGCGCCGCTCGGGCAGGCGCGGCCCAACGCGGACATCTTCCGCGACCTGGCCCGGCGCATGGGGCTGCGGCATCCGGCCCTGGAGGCGAGCGACGAGGACATCGTGCGCGACGCGATCGACTGGAGCGACCCGCGCCTGGGCGGGCTCGACCTCGCCGGACTGCGCCGGCGCGGCTGGGCCAAGCTCGTCGTGCCCGATGCGCCGTTCGCCGACGGCGGTTTCCCGACCCCGTCCGGCAAATGCGAGCTCTACAGCGCGCGACTCGCCGCCCAGGGGCTCGACCCGCTGCCCGACTGGGTGCCGCCGCACGAATCGGCCGCCAGCGCGCCGGCTCTCGCGCGCCGCTATCCGCTCGCGCTGATCACGCCGCCGGCGCGCAACTTCCTGAACTCGACCTTCGTGAACGTCGACAGCCTGCGCGCGGACGAACGCGAACCGGGCTGCGAGGTCCATCCCGAGGATGCCCGGGCGCGCGGCATCGCCGACGGGACGATGGTCGAGCTCTTCAACGACCGGGGCGCGTTCCGGGCGCGCGCGCGACTGTCGGACCGGGTGCGCCCGGGCCTGGTGGTCGCCTGGGGCGTCTGGTGGCACCGGTTCGCGCCGGGCGGGCGCAACGTCAATGCGGTGACCAGCCCCGCGCTCACCGACCTCGGGCGCGGACCGACCTTCTACGACTGCCTGGTCGAGATGCGGTGCACGTCGGCGCGGGCCGGGCCGGGCGATGCGGGGCCGCCGCAGTGACGCCGCGGCGGTCGCGCCCGGCGCTCGCGGCGTCGGCCCTCCTGCTGGTGCTCCTGCTCGGCGGCTGCTCGTTCTGGCGCGACGGCCCGGGTTACTACTGGCAATCGATCGCGGGGCATCTCGCGGTGATGCGCGCGGCGCGGCCGATCACCGAGGTGCTCGCCGATCCCGGGCTGGATCCGGTGCTGCGCGACCGGCTCGAGCAGGTGCGTGCGATCCGCGCGTTCGCCTCCGCCGCGCTCGCGCTCCCGGCCAACGGCAGCTACACCGCGTACGCCGACCTCGGGCGTGCCTTCGTCGTATGGAACGTGTTCGCGACGCCGGAGCTGTCGCTGGCGCTGAAGGAATGGTGCTTCCCGGTGGCCGGCTGTGTCGGCTACCGCGGCTACTACGACCGGGAGCAGGCCGAACGGTTCGCCGCGGGGTTGCGCGCGCAGGGCTACGAGGCGTTCGTGCGTGGCGTGCCCGCGTACTCGACGCTGGGCTGGTTCGACGATCCGGTGCTCAGCACCTTCGTGCGCCATTCCGACGGCGAGCTGGCGCGGCTGGTGTTCCACGAGCTGGCGCACCAGGTGCTCTACGTGAAGGACGATACCGGCTTCAACGAGTCGTTCGCCACCGCGGTCGAGCGGGTCGGCATCGAGCGCTGGTTCGCGGCGCGCGAGGCTGCCGGCGCCGGTCCGGCGCCGCGTCGCGCCTGGCGGCTGCACGCCGACCGGCGCGAGCAGTTCCTGGCGCTGCTGATGCGGCACCGGGCCGCGCTCGAAGCGGCCTATGCATCGACCGACTCCGAGGCGGACAAGCGCGTCGCCAAGCGCCGGATCCTCGACGCGCTGCGCCGGGACTACGACGTCCTGAAAGGGCAATGGGACGGCTACGCGGGCTACGACCGCTGGTTCGCGCAGCCGCTCACCAACGCGCACCTGGCCTCGGTCGCGACCTATTCCGCGCAGGTCCCCGCGTTCCTCGCCCTGCTCGATCGCCACCGGGGCGACCTCCCGGCTTTCTACGAGGCGGCGCGGCGGCTCGGCGCCCTGCCCAGGCCGGAACGGGACCGGGCGCTGGCGCCGCCCGCGCCGACGTTGACTCTGCTCAGGCCCGAAGGCGTTCGCTGAAGGCATAATCTCTCGGGTCGCCGGAGCCGGATCGGGTTCCGGTTCCGTCCCGGTTCCCTCATCGAAGAGAGTCGCGCATGGATCGTTTCTGGCTCAAGAGCTACCCCGCGGGCGTTCCGCACGACATCGACCACCGGCGCTACGAGTCGGTGGTGCAGATCTTCGACGAGGCGTTCGCCAAGTTCCGCGACCGCAAGGCCTTCGTCGGGCTCGGCAAGGCGCTGAGCTACGGCGAGCTCGACGAGCTCTCGCGTTGCGTGGCCGCCTGGCTGCAATCGCGCGGCCTGCAGAAGGGCGACCGGGTCGCGGTGATGATGCCGAACGTGCTGCAGTATCCGGTGGCGCTCGCCGCGATCCTGCGCGCCGGTTACGTCGTCGTGAACGTCAACCCGCTGTACACGCCGCGCGAGCTCGAGCACCAGCTGAAGGACTCGGGCGCGCGGGCGATCGTCATCCTCGAGAATTTCGCGGCCACGCTGCAGCAGGTGCTGGCGCGCACGGAGATCGAGCACGTGGTGATCGCCTCGATGGGCGACCTGCTCGGCTTCGCGAAGGGCGCGCTGGTGAACTTCGTCGTGCGGCACGTGAAGAAGATGGTGCCGGCCTTCGAGCTGCCCAAGGCCACCCGCTTCAACGCCGTGCTGGCCGAAGGCGCCCGGCTGAGCTTCGAGCCGGTGAGCCTCGCGCACGAGGACGTCGCGTTCCTGCAGTACACCGGCGGCACCACCGGCCTCGCCAAGGGCGCGACGCTGGTCCATCGCAACATCGTGGCCAACGTCCTCCAGTCCGAGGCCTGGATCCAGCCGGCCCTCACGAACCCGAAGAAGGGAGCGCCGCCCGAGCAACTCACCTGGGTCTGCGCGCTGCCGCTCTATCACATCTTCGCGCTCACCGCGTGCTGCCTGCTCGGCATGCGGCTCGGCGGACTGAACGTCCTGATCCCCAATCCGCGCGACCTGCCGGCGCTGATCAAGGAGATCCGCCCGTTCCGGTTCAACCTGTTCCCCGCGGTCAACACGCTGTTCAACGCGCTGGCGAACAACGCCGAGTTCGCCAAGCTCGATTTCTCGCAGCTGCGCGTTTCGCTGGGGGGCGGCATGGCGGTCCAGGAGGCCGTCGCCCGGAAATGGCTTGCGGTCACCGGATGCCCGATCTGCGAGGCCTACGGGCTGTCCGAGACCTCGCCGGCGGCGACCGGCAACCCGACCGATACCGATGCGTTCAGCGGCACCATCGGGCTGCCCTTCCCGTCGACCGAGGTCACGATCCTGGACGACGCCGGGGTGCCGGTGCCGCTCGGGGAGCGCGGCGAGATCGCGATCCGCGGTCCGCAGGTGATGGTCGGCTATTGGGGGCACGTCGACGAGACGGCCAAGGTCATGACGCCCGACGGCTTCTTCAAGACCGGCGACATCGGCATCATGGACGAGCGCGGCTATACGCGGATCGTCGATCGCAAGAAGGACATGATCCTGGTCTCGGGCTTCAACGTGTACCCGAACGAGATCGAGGGCGTCGTCGCCAGCCATCCGGGCGTGCTCGAGGTGGCCGCGGTCGGCGTGCCGGACGCCAACTCGGGCGAGGCGGTGAAGCTGTTCGTCGTCAAGAAGGACGACAGCCTCACCGAGCGCGACCTGATGCAGTACTGCGCCGAGAACCTCACCGGCTACAAGAAACCCAAGTACATCGAGTTCCGCGTCGATCTGCCCAAGACCAACGTCGGCAAGATCCTGCGCCGCGAGCTGCGCGACGAGGCGACGAAGAAGACCGCCTGAGCGGGGGCTGCCCGGGAGGGACGTCCGGGCCGGCGATCGCTTCAGGCGCCGCCCGGCACGCGGAGGCGCTCCATCGGGTAGTGGGTCGAGCGCCCGAAGCGCGGGAAGCCCTGCGCGTCGGCGCTCAGGGCGAGCCTGGCCGGCGAGTGCAGCGCGTCGAGCAGCTCGTCCATCGAGTCGAAGCGGACCTCGTTCCGGATCACCGTCGGGTCGGCGCGCCAGCCGGCGAGCGGCCCGCCCGAGGGCAGGTGGCACAGGATCGCCCGGATCCGCGGCAGTCGTGCCAGCAGCGGCGGATGGTGCGCGACGTAATGCCGGGCGAACCCAGGGGCGTCCTCGACCGGCGCGTGATAGTGGACGAGCAGCGACAGGCGGGCGTCCGCCGCGGCCGGGGCCGGCACCGGTTCCTCGATCACGTCGAAGAGTCCGGCGCACCAGTCCGCAGGATCACCGATGCGCGCGAGCGCACGGCGCAGGCCGGGCTCGGCGGCCAGCGCGCGCAGCGCCGCGGGTTCTCGCGCCCGGTACTCGACGAGCGCGAACGGCGGCGCACCGTCCCCGAAGACCTCGAGCCGCGCGTGCTCCGGATGCGGAGCGAAGACCTGCGCGGGGTCGACGCCGCCAGGCGGGCGCAGGGTGCGCACCGCTTCGCGCAGTCCGGCGACATCGGGCAGCCCCGGTGCGACCGTCGGCAGCCTGGGGGCCATCGCGGGCAGGCCCGGCGCCGCCCCGGGCTGGCCGAGCGCCGCGCCGGGGGCGAAGGTGAATACCAGCGCGTGCGGGCTGCGCATCGGCGATGCCCCCGGGGCCTGGTGGTCTTCGGCGGTCGCGTGCTCTAGTCGCGCAGGCGGAAGCGCTGCAGCTTGCCGGTCTCGGTCCGCGGGAGCGACGCCCGGAACTCGATCGCGCGCGGGTACTTGTACGGCGCGATCGTCTGCTTGACGAACTCCTGCAGCGTCGCGGCCATCGCCGCGTTCTCCGGGTGGCCGGGCTTGAGCACGACGAAGGCCTTGACGATCTGCCCGCGGGCTTCGTCCGCGACCCCGATCACACCGCATTCGGCGACCGCTTCGTGCAGCATCAGCGCCGCCTCGACCTCGGGGCCGGCGATGTTGTAGCCGCCGGTGACGATCATGTCGTCGGAGCGTGCCTGGTAGTAGAAATAGCCGTCGGCATCCATGCGGAAGGTGTCGCCCGGCAGGTTCCAGCCGTCCTTCACGTAGTTCTGTTGCCGGTCGTCGGCCAGGTAGCGGCAGCCGGTCGGGCCCCGCACCGCCAGCTTCCCGACGGTGCCGTGCGGCAGCTCGTTCATCGCATCGTCGACGATCCGGGCCTCGTAGCCGGGCACCGCCTTCCCGATCGCGCCGCGACGCACCGACTCGGGCGGCGACGAGATGAAGATGTGGATCATCTCGGTCGATCCGATCCCGTCGATGATCTCGATCCCGGTCGCCTCCTTCCAGAGCTGGCGGGTCGGGTCGGGCAGCGCCTCGCCGGCCGATACGCATTTCTTCAGCGAGGACAGGTCGAAGCGCCGCACCAGCGGCGCCATCTGGCGATACATGGTGGGGGCGGTGAAGAGCACGCTGACGCGGTGCTGCTGGACCGCCCCGAGCAGGGTCTCGGGGGTTCCGCGTTCGAGCAGGACGACCGACGCGCCGACCCGCATCGGAAAGCACAGCATGCCGCCCAGCCCGAAAGTGAAGGCCAGCGGTGGCGTCCCGCAGAACACGTCGTCGGCCTGCGGATGCAGCACGTGGCGCGGAAAGAGGTCGCACATCGCCACGACGTCGCGATGGAAGTGCATCGTGCCTTTCGGCGTGCCGGTCGTGCCCGAGGTGAATGCGATCAGCGCCACGTCGTCCTGGGCCGTGTCGCAGGCGGTGAAGCGGGTCGGCATCGCCGGCAGGTGCGTCTCGAGCGCCCCGGCCGACCCGCTGCCGTCGTTGAAGAGCAGGACCTGCTTCAGCGACGGCGTCTCGCGCGCCAGCGCGTCGAGCTCGTCGCGCAGCGCGACGTCGCAGAGCGCCGCCGCGACCTTCGCCTTGGTCACGACGGGCGCCAGGTCCTTCGCGCGCAGCAGCGGCATCGTCGGCACCGCGACCAGCCCGGCCTTCAGCGTCGCGAGCAGGCAGGCCGCCATCATCGGATTGTTCGTGCCGCGCAGCAGCACACGGTTGCCGGGCACCAGCCCCATCCGGTCGCGCAGCACATGCGCGATCTGGTTCACGCGCACGAAGAGCTGGTAGTAGGTGCAGGCGGCGGCGTCGGTGCGCAGCGCGATTGCATCGCCGAAGCCGTTCTCCACCATCCGGTCGAGCAGCTCGACGGCGGCGTTCAACCGCTCCGGATAGCGGGTGTCCGGCGACTGCGGCAGGTCCGGCCACTGGGCCGGCGGCGGCAGGTGGTCGCGGGCGAACGTATCGACGTGTGCAGAGCGAAACATCGGTCGACCTCCTCGGTCAGGTGCGTCTCCGGTCCGCGGAGCGGGGGTCTCCGCCCTGCGCCATGCCGGCGAGCAGTCCCGGCTTGAGCTTGCCGAGCAGCTGCAGCAGTTGCTGCTGTTCGTCGCGCGACAACGCATCGAACAGCGCGATTACCCAGCGCTCGTGATCGGCCGCCATGTCAGCGAAGCGGCGGCGGCCGGTCGGGGAAAGCTTCAGGCGGATGGCGCGGCGGTCGTCGGCAACCGGCTCGCGGGTGATCCAGCCCTCGCGTTCGAGCTGGTCGGCCAGGCCGGTGACGTTGCCGCCGGTCACCATCAGGCGCTGCGACAGCTCGCTCATCTTCAGGCCCTGCGGATGGCGCTCGAGCTGGGCCAGCAGGTCGAAGCGCGGCAGCGTCGCTCCGAACGCCCCGCGCAGCCCGCGCCGCACGGCGCCTTCGATCAGGTGGGTGCAGGTCAGCATGCGCAACCACAGCTTGAGGGCCGTGTGGTCGTGCGCCTGGACGCGTGTCTCGTGGTCGAGCGCCGGCGGAAACGCGGCATCGTCGATCGAAGCCATGTCAGACAGTTTAAGTCTGAAATGTTTCGATCTCAATCATCCGGAGCAGGGCCGGAAACGCCGGGCGAAAAAAAAGCGCCGGGTTTCCCCGGCGCTTTCGTCCTGCCTGCCAACCGGCGTGAGCCGGCCAGCGATTAGAACGTGTGGCGCAGGCCCACGTAGAACTGACGCACGTCCTGACCGGGGGTCGGGTTCGTGTGGCCGCCGAGCGCGCTCATGGTAAACAGCGCGTAGCTGGCGTTCGCGTCGTTCTTCAGCTGGGTGTACGACACGCCGACCGAGGTGCGCTTCGACAGCGGGTAGTCGTAGCCCAGGGTGTACATCTTGGCGCCGGTGTCGGCGAAGCCGTCGACGTCGTCGGCCGAGGTGTACGTGAACAGCAGGGTGCCCGCACCCAGCTTGGCGGTCAGCGGGATCGACCAGGCGTCGCGCTCGTACTTCACGCCACCCGCCTTGATCTCCGAGCTGTCCCAGGTCAGACCGACCGAGAACACGCCGAAGTTGTACGAACCGTACACGCGCCAGGCGTCTTGCTTGGTGGTCGGGGCGGCCATGTCGGCTTCCGCGTTCCAGTAGGCGCCGCCCACCGTGAACGGACCGCCGCGCCAGGCGAGGTCGACCGTCCAGGCGTTGCCGTCGGCGACTTTGCCGACCAGGCCGTCGTCGCCCGCGAAGTTGAACGAGTAGCCGATACCGCCGCTCAGACCGCCCATCGCCGGCAGGTCGTAGCGAACGATGTTCGGGGTCCGCGACGCGTTGGCGATCGCACCGAGCGCCGCGCTGCCGACATAGCTCAGCAGCGAGATGTTCGAGTGCTGCAGCGCGGTGGCGCGGCCGCCGTGCGAGTCGGTGCCGAAGCCGTAGTACTGGTCGAGACGGCCGATGCGGATCGTACCGAAGCCACCGGCCAAGCCGACGAACGCATTGCCACTGGCCAGCGTGCCGGTGCCCGTGTCCGGACGGAACCGCGTGTCGACCATGAAGATACCCTTCAGGCCGCCACCCAGATCCTCGGAGCCGCTGATGATGAAGCGCGAGGAACCGTCATCCAGGCTGGTGCCGCTGCCGTTGACGGCGCCGTTCGACATCTTGGTATTGGCGATACCCGCCTTGACGATGCCCGACAGGGTCACGTTCGACTGGGCGAACGCGGCCGCGGGCAGCGCTGCCGCGACAGCCACTGCGAGAAGCGATTTCTTCATTGAAGATTCTCCTAGGTTTCTGAAATCAATCGACGGCCTCCACGCCGCCGCAACTCCCCGAAGCGGCTGGTGGGCCTTCCCCGGTCGGAAGTCCTGCGTATTCTCGCCAAATTCAGGGAGGGGGCAAAGCAGCGACGCGCGCGGCCGTTGTTTTTTTGGGTATGCTGTCGTTCCCGAACAACAGTCGGCCCGGTCGTTCCCCGGGCTCGTGACGCGAGATTGCGTCGCCGGCGTGACGGATGTCCGCCCGCCTCCGTGAAGGAAGCCTCATCGTGGATGGATTTCGCCGCACCGGTGCCGCCGATCGGTTCCTGTCGGGCGCCTGTCGGGCCCTGGCGACGCTGAGCGGGGCCGTGACCGCCGGGCGGCCGGCGCCGGTCACCGGCGGCGACCCGGCCGAACCGGTCGATCCGGCCGAGCGCCGGCTCTCGGCCGCGTTGATGCGAGTCAACCACGTCGGGGAGATCTGCGCCCAGGCGCTCTACGAGGGGCAGGCGGCGGTCGCGTCCGATCCCCGGCTGGCAGCCGAGTTCCGGCAGGCGGCCCGGGAGGAGGGCGATCACCTGGGCTGGACGCGCGAGCGGCTGCGCGAGCTCGATGCCCGGCCGTCGCTGCTGAACCCGCTCTGGTATGGCGGGGCGCTGGTGCTGGGAATGATCGCGGGGCGCACCGGCGACCGGCTCAGCCTCGGCTTCATGGCCGAGACCGAACGCCAGGTCGAGGCGCATCTGGCCGGCCATCTCGAGCGCCTGCCGGCCGGCGACCTGCGTTCGCGCGCCATCGTAGTGGCGATGAAGGACGACGAGGTCCGCCATGCCCAGACCGCACTGCGGCTGGGCGGTGCCGAACTGCCGGCTCCGGTGCGCGCGGCGATGCGCGCGGCCGCCCGGGTGATGACGACCACCGCGCACCATATCTAGGCATTTTATCCAGGCGTTTCCCAGGCCCCCGGGCCCTGCCCCGGGCATTTCCGGGTCGCCGGAGTCCGGTGCGCGGGGGCCCTGCCGTCAGTCCTCGACGATCTCCCAGTCATGGGTCAGCTCGGCGGTCTTGCCGAGCATGATCGAGGCCGAGCAGTACTTGTCGTGCGAGAGCCGGATCGCGCGCTCGACCACGTTCGGCTTGAGGCCGCGCCCGCGCACGACGAAGTGGAAGTGGATCCGGGTGAAGACCTTGGGATCGGCGGCGGCGCGCTCGGCGGTCAGCCGGACCTCGCAGCCCCGGATGTCCTGGCCGCTCCGGGTCAGGATGACCGTCACGTCCGAGGCGGTGCAACCGCCGGTGCCGAGCAGGACCATCTCCATCGGGCGCGGTCCCAGGTTCCGGCCGCCGGTCTCGGGCGCCCCGTCCATCACCACCGCATGTCCGCTGCCGGTCTCGGCGAGAAAGCTCATGCCGCCGGGGCCGGTCCACTTCACCACGCATTCCATCGCCGCTCCTGTGTGCTGGTCTGGTCGATTCGTCGCCCGGGGATTCTAGAGCCCCGTCCGCTGCCGGACCCGGGGCGATGTCATGCGGCAACGCGACAACGAGCCGCTTGGATCCGCATCGGGAGGGAGGGTTTTTGTTGCGATGCGATGTCGACCGATGAATCTCGGGTCGAATCTTATTTTTCATTTGTTATCAATATCTTAATATCATGAATCAGAATCTGGAAAGCGTCGATCCAGGTTGCGAAAGCGCGGTGCAATATCCTGGTTCAGCGGGATCTTGCATTGCACCATTCGATCGGCTATAGTTGAGCCGTCTCCTCCACCCTCCTCCTTTGGTGGATTCAGCCCGGACCCTGGTGTCCGGGTTTTTTTTTGCCGACCCGACGGTCAGGGCGTTCCGGCGGCGATCGCCCCGGCATCGCGAGCTTTGACGCGACGTCATGCGCCAGACTATAATCAAAGGCTTTCCGCGCTCCCCTCCCGAAGAGAGAGTCATGAAGACGTTTTCCGCCAAGCCGCACGAGGTCAGGCGCGACTGGTTCGTGGTCGACGCGAGCGACAAGGTGCTCGGACGCCTTGCCGCCGAGATCGCCTTGCGCCTTCGCGGCAAGCACAAGCCCGAGTTCACGCCGCACGTCGATACGGGCGACTTCATCGTCGTCGTCAACGCGGCGAAGCTGCGCGTCACCGGCAACAAGACCGAAGCGAAGATGTACTACCGGCACAGCGGCTACCCGGGAGGCATCACCGAGACCAGTTTCGGCAAGATGCAGTCCCGCTTCCCCGGGCGCGCGCTCGAGAAGGCGGTGAAGGGGATGCTGCCGAAGGGCCCGCTCGGCTACGCGATGATCAAGAAACTGAAGGTGTATGCCGAGGGCACGCACCCGCATTCGGCGCAGCAGCCGAAGGTCCTGGAGGTTTGACGCGATGATCGGCGACTACTACTACGGCACCGGCCGCCGCAAGACTTCGGTGGCCCGGGTGTTCCTCAAGCGCGGCAACGGCAAGTTCGTCGTCAACGGCAAGCCGCTGGACGACTACTTCGCGCGCGAGACCGGCCGGATGGTCGTGCGCCAGCCGCTCGAGCTCACCGACAACGTGGGCAGCTTCGACATCATGGTCAACGTCGCCGGCGGCGGCGAGTCGGGCCAGGCGGGCGCGGTGCGCCACGGCGTCACCCGGGCGCTGATCGACTACGACGCGGCCCTGAAGCCGGCACTGTCGGGCGCGGGCCTGGTCACGCGCGATGCGCGCGAGGTGGAGCGCAAGAAGGTCGGCTTCCACAAGGCGCGACGTCGCAAGCAGTTCTCGAAGCGCTGATTCGCGCGGCTCGCTGCGCGAGCGCGCGCTTCGGGAACAGGCCGCCTTGCTTCGCAGGCGGCCTTTTTGCATCCGGGGCCGGCCGGTGGCAGTCGTGACGCCATCCCCGGCGCCCCGCCGCAGCCCCGGGCGGCGCTCCGGTTCCAGGCATCCACGGAGTCGAACATGATCAAGATCGGAATCGTAGGCGGAACCGGCTACACCGGGGTCGAGCTGCTGCGCCTCCTGGCCCGGCATCCGCAGGCCGAGCTGGTCGCGATCACTTCGCGCAAGGAGACCGGCATGCCGGTCGCCGAGATGTTCCCGTCGCTGCGCGGGCAGGTGGCGCTGGCGTTCTCGGATCCGGCCGCCGCGCCGCTCGACCGGTGCGACGTGGTGTTCTTCGCCACGCCCCACGGCGTCGCCATGGCGCAGGCGCGCGAGCTGCTCGCGGCCGGCGTGAAGATCATCGATCTGGCGGCCGATTTCAGGCTGAAGGACACCGCCGAGTTCGAGCGCTGGTACAAGATGCCGCACGCATGCCCGGACATCCTCGCCGAGGCCGTCTACGGCCTGCCGGAGGTCAATCGCGCCGCGATCCGCGGTGCCCGGGTGATCGGCCTGCCCGGCTGCTATCCGACCTCGGTCCAGCTCGGTTTCCTGCCGGCGCTCGATCCCGCGGCGGTCGCGGCGGCGGGCGGCGACCTGATCGTGCGCGACAGCCTGATCGCCGATTGCAAGTCCGGGGCCTCGGGGGCGGGGCGCAAGGCCGAGGTGCACACGCTGCTGGCCGAGGCGAGCGACAATTTCAGGGCTTATTCGGTGGCCGGGCACCGGCATCTGCCGGAGATTCGTCAGGGCCTGGAGGCCATCGCCGGGAAACCGGTGAACCTCGTCTTCACCCCGCACCTGGTGCCGATGATCCGGGGCATCTTCTCGACGCTGTACGCGCGCCTCACGCCCGCCGGGCGCGAGACGGACTTCCAGGCGCTGTACGAGAAGCGCTTCGCGGACGAGCCCTTCGTCGACGTGATGCCGGCGGGCTCGATGCCCGAAACCCGCTCGGTGCGCGCCTCCAACATGGTGCGCATCGCGGTGCACCGTCCGCTGGGTAGCGAGATGCTGATGGTGCTGGTGGTCGAGGACAACCTCGTCAAGGGCGCGTCGGGGCAGGGGGTGCAGGCGATGAACCTCATGTTCGGACTGCCGGAAGGCACCGGCCTCGAGCAGGTGCCGGTGCTACCATGAAGCCTCGCCCGGGCGGGACCGGCACGCATTGAGCGCCCGGTGCGGCGGCCGTCGAAGCGGCCGTCCGCACGTTCCGCCGGTCCCGGCCGTCCTGGGGGTCTGCCGCCCGCCGCGAAGACGGCGGGCGCGGCCTCGCCGCCCGCGCCGGGCCGCTGTGTCCGCCGACGGGTTCTCGCGTCTGCGCAACGCCCGCCGTGAAGAGGAAGATGCTCGCCCGTCGCCGCTCGCTCAGCGCGACCCGGATGACCATTCGCCGGCATGTCCCGTGGCCGCTCCGGTTGGCCTCGCTGGCATTGGCGATCGGTATCGGCGCCGCGGGCGGCATGTGGCTGTGGCGCGGCACGTTCGACGACGCGGCGCTGGAGCGGGACCGCCTGGTCGCCGAGGTGGCGACCCTGCGCGATGCACTTGCCGAGGAGGGCGAGGCGCGCCGGCGCATGACCGGGGCGATCGTCTCCGCCGACAGCCAGGTGCGCGTCGACCAGGTTGCGGCCGAGCGCCGCGAGCAGCAGTTGCGCGCGCTCGAGGCCGAGAACGCGGAACTCAAGACGGACCTCGCCTACCTGGAGAGCCTGCTGCCCGCCGCCGATGCGCAGGGCCCGGTCGCCATTCGTCGGTTCGAAGTCGAGCCCGAGGCCGGCGAGCCGGGCCGGATGCGCTATCGTGCCCTCCTGATGCAGGCCGGTCGCGCCGAGCGGGTGTTCTCGGGGTCGCTGCAACTGCGGGTGACGGCCGTCAGCCAGGGCCGCAGCCTGACCCTGACCCTCCCGGACGAGGGGCCGCCCGAGGCGCGCGAGCGGATGAAGCTGAGCTTCCGGCGCCTGCTGCGCGTCGAGGGCCACTTCGAGGTTCCGCGGGGCGCGGTGCTGAAGTCGGTGCAGATGCGCGTGCTCGAGAAGGGCGCGCTGCGTGCCGAGCAGACGGCGGCGCTCTGAGGCAAGGAGTCACAGGCATGTTCGGCAAGAAGAAGCTCAATCCCGGCACCATCGATTGCCTGATCGGGGCCGGCACCGTGATCCGCGGCGATGTCCACTTCAAGGGCGGCCTGCGGATCGACGGCGAGGTGCGCGGCAACGTCCTGGCCGAGGAGGACGAGCCCAGCATGCTGGTGCTCTCCGAGAACGCGCGGATCGAGGGGCGGGTGCGTGCCGCGCACCTGGTGGTCAACGGCACCATCGTGGGCCCGGTGCAGGCCGACGACCTGCTCGAGCTGCAACCCAAGGCGCAGGTGAGCGGGGAGATCCGTTACCGGGCGATCGAGATGCACCATGGTGCCGTGCTCGACGGCGCGCTGGCGCATCTCGAGGAGGTGCGCCACGATCTCAAGCTGGCGGCCAGCAACGAATAGCCGCGCCCGAATCGCCGGATCCGAATCGCCGGATCCGAATCGCCGGATCCGAATCGCCGCGCCCGGGCGGGGCGTCCGGGCGCCGGTGCCACGGCCTGGCTGCCCCGGGCTTCCAGGCTCCCGACCTCCATGCCTCGGGTCGCCGGCCTCCGGGGAGCGAAATGCCGCATCGCTGGTGCGGTTTCCGGCCGCACCCTACAATAGTCGGCCAACGGAGATAAACGATGAATGCCGTCGCCGAAATGCCTGCGCCGCTGCTGTTCACCGACAGCGCGGCGGAGAAGGTGAAGCAACTGATCGACGAGGAAGGCAACCCGGCCCTGAAGCTGCGCGTGTTCGTGCAGGGCGGCGGCTGTTCGGGTTTCCAGTACGGTTTCACGTTCGACGAGGAAACCAACGAGGACGACACCGTCATGGAGAAGGGCGGCGTCACGCTGCTCATCGACGCGATGAGCTTCCAGTACCTCGTGGGCGCCGAGATCGACTACAAGGAAGACCTGGAAGGCGCCCAGTTCGTCATCCGCAATCCGAACGCGACCAGCACCTGCGGTTGCGGATCGTCGTTCTCCTGATCAGCGCCGGGGTTCCGGGGCGGCCAGCAGGCCGAGCACCCGGGCCCGGCGCGCGCCGGTGACCGAGGGCAGGTTGCCGGGTTCCGAGTCGATGCGTCGCGCCGCCAGCCAGGCGAAGGCCGCGGCCTCGACCGCCTGGGGATCGAGGCCGAGCGCCCCGGTCGAGGCGACCGGAACCGGTGCCGAACGGGCGGCGATGCGCGCCATCAGCCAGCCGTTGCGGGCGCCGCCGCCGCAGACGAACAGTTGCCGGGCCCCGAAGTCGCGGCAGGCCCGGACCGCCGACACGGCAGTGAGCTCGACGAGCGTCGCCTGGACGTCGCGCGGCTCGCGCGCCGGCCGGGGAGGGCCGGCCTGGAGCGACCGGTCGAGCCAGGCCAGGTTGAAGTGGTCGCGCCCGGTGCTCTTGGGCGGCGCCAGCCCGAAATAGGGATCGGCCAGCCAGGCCTCGAGCAGGGCCGCGTCGACGCGGCCACCGCGCGCCCAGTCGCCGTCCCGGTCGAAGTCCGCGCCGGTATGGCGGCGGCACCAGGCGTCGAGCAGGGTGTTGGCGGGCCCGGTGTCGAAGCCGGTGATCGCCTCGTCGCGATCGGCGGGGGGCAAGAGGCTCACGTTGGCGATGCCGCCGAGGTTCAGGACCGCGCGTCGTTCCAGGGGGGCGCGAAACATCTGCGCATGGAAGGCGGGTGCGAGCGGAGCGCCTTGCCCGCCGGCCGCGATATCGGCGGCGCGGAGGTCGCAGACCACCGGCATGCCGCAGCGCTCGGCCAGCCGGGCCGGGTTGAGCAGCTGGATCGTGTAGCCGAGCTCGGGCCGGTGCCGGACGGTCTGTCCATGGGCGCCGAGCGCGACGACGTCGGAGGCGGGGCAGGCGGCCGCCGCGAGCAGGTCCGCGACCACGTCGGCGTAGAGGTCGGCCAGCGCGTTCGCGGCCAGCGCGGCGCGCGCGAGTTCGTCGTGGCCGGGCGCCTGCAGCGCGTTCAGGGTGTCGCGCAGCGCGGCCGGCATCGGCCGGCTGGCGAGGGCCAGGGTGCGCAGGCCGGGCCGGCCGTCGCCGATCTCGACCAGCGCACCGTCGACGGCGTCGACGCTGGTACCGGACATCAGCCCGATGAAGCGGCGGACCGGGAGGAGCATGGCGGGCCGATGCGCCGGGGGGCTCGCCGCGACGCCCGCGCCGGCGGGCACCGGGGCGCGCCGGCTACTCGAAGCGTGCCAGCCGGACCACGCCCTCGAGCTGGGCCAGCTGCGTGCGCAGCCCGGCGGTCTGGCCGGCGAACTGCGCGCGCTGCGCGGCGTCGAGCGGGGCCGATTCGGGCATGACGACGGTCAGCGGGTTGACGTGCTCGCCGTTGACCTTGAATTCGTAGTGCAGGTGCGGGCCGGTGGACCAGCCGGTGGTGCCGACGTAGCCGATCACCTCGCCCTGGGCGATCCTGCGCCCCTTGGAGAGATCGGGCACGAAGCCCTGCAGGTGCGCGTACAGCGTCGAGATGCCGTTGCGGTGGCGGATCTCGATGACGTTGCCGTAGCCGCGCTGCTGGCCGACGAAGTCGACGACGCCGTCGCCGGAGCTGCGCACCTTGGTGCCGCTCGGCGCGGCGAAATCGACGCCCTTGTGCTCGCGGGTGTACTTCAGGATCGGGTGCATCCGGGCATTGCTGAAGCCCGACGAGATCCGGCTGAACTCGACCGGGTGCTGCAGGAACGCCTTGCGCAGGCTGCGTCCGTCGAACGAGAAGTACTCGCCCTGGCCGTCGCCGCGGTCGAACCAGACCGCCTCGTGGCGCGTCCGGTTGACGATGAATTCGAGCGCCAGGATGCGCCCGATCGTGGGCGGATCGAGGCTGTCGGCCTCGCGCACCACTTCGTAGATGACGCGCAGCGTGTCGCCGCGCCGCAGGTCGCGGGTGAAGTCGACCTCGCCGTCGAGGATGTCGGCGATCTGGCTGGCGACCGCGTCGGGGATGCCGGCAGCGTCGATCGCAGCGAACAGCGAGGAGCGGATCTCGGCGAACCCCATCGCGACATGCCGCTCGAGGACGATCGGCTCGTCGCGCGCCACGAGCGTCGCGCCGTCACGCTGGAGGGTCACGCGTCCCGACGGCTGGGATGCGGCGCCGGAGTCGGTGTCGATGCCGGCGTAGCGGTACTGCAGCGACTGGACACGGCCGGCCTCGTCGATCTGCGCGGTGACGGTACGACCGGCCTGCAGCTGCATGAGCTTGCGCGCGCGCGGGTCGGCGGCGACGAACTTCTGGAACGCGCTGTCGGCCGCGCCGAGGCGGTCGAGCAGCGACGCGAGCGTTTCGCCGCGCTGGATCCGTTCCGAGCGCACGTAGGCGGCCGGCTCGACGGTCGCCTCGGTCGCCGGGGCGGCCGGGGTGATCGACACGGGCTCGACGATGGTCTGGGCGGGCGGGAGCTCGACCTGGCGCAGCGGCGCCGTGCCGAACGCGGTGACAGCAGCCAGGGTGAGCGTCGCGGCGACGGCGGTCGCCACTTTCGGGAAGCTGGGCAGGGCTAGCTGGCTCATCGGGCTTCGTGGTTCTTCGGATAGCGGGAGCGGCTCTGGCACCCGGGAGGCGCCGGAACCCTCGGCTAGAATCTGGACCCTCGGCCTGCCGGGAACGACGGCGCCGATGGCCCCGCCCGGCTGGTCCGGGAAGACAGCGGCCGATTCTACCGGAACAATCCAGGAAACCTGTCACAAAATGTCGATGGACGGCACTCAGAAACCGACGGGATCGGCGTCGGGCGCTCCGGCGGGCCCCGCCTGGCCCGTGACCGACCGCACCCGGGAGGCGCTGGCGGTCAGCCTGCGCGGCTGCGACGAGCTCCTGGTCGAGTCCGACTGGGTGGCCAAGCTGGCGCGCAGCGAGGCGACCGGCACCCCGCTGCGGATCAAGCTCGGCCTGGACCCGACCGCGCCCGACCTGCACCTCGGGCACACGGTGGTGCTGAACAAGATGCGCCAGCTGCAGGACCTCGGCCACCGGGTGATCTTCCTCATCGGCGACTTCACCGCGATGATCGGCGATCCGTCGGGGCGCAACACGACGCGCCCCGCCCTGACCCGGGAGCAGATCGAGCAGAACGCGCAGACCTATTTCGACCAGGCCAGCCTGGTGCTGGACCGCGCCCGGACCGAGATCCGCTACAACTCGGAATGGTCCGATCCGCTGGGCGCGCGCGGGATGATCCAGCTGGCCGCCCGCTACACCCTGGCGCGCATGATGGAGCGCGACGACTTCACCAAGCGCTTCCGCGCCGGTGCGCCGATCTCGGTCCACGAGCTGTTGTACCCGCTGATGCAGGGCTACGATTCGGTGGCCCTGAAGGCGGACATCGAGCTGGGCGGCACCGACCAGAAGTTCAACCTGCTGGTGGGGCGCGAGCTGCAGCGCGAGTACGGCCAGGAGCCGCAGTGCATCCTGACGATGCCCCTGCTCGAGGGCCTCGACGGCATCGAGAAGATGTCGAAGTCGAAGAACAACTACATCGGCATCGCCGAGCCGGCCGGCTCGATGTTCGGCAAGCTGATGTCGATCTCCGACGTGCTGATGTGGCGCTATTTCGAGCTGCTGTCGTTCCGCTCGCTGGCGCAGATCGCCGCGCTGCGCGCCGAATGCGAGGCGGGGCGCAACCCGCGCGACGCCAAGGTGCTGCTGGCCCAGGAGATCGTCGAACGATTCCATTCGCGCGCCGCGGCCGAGGCCGCGCTGGCCGAGTTCGAGGCGCGCTTCCGGCACGGCGCCCTGCCCGAGGACATGCCCGAGGTCGTGCTGCGCGGCGCGCCGATGCCGATCGCACAGGTCCTGAAGCAGGCGCAGCTGGCGCCCTCGACCACCGAGGCCAATCGCAATATCGAGCAGGGCGGCGTGCGCATCGACGGCGCGCGGATCGACGACAAGGGCCTGAGGCTCGCGGCCGGGACCTATGTGGTGCAGGTGGGCAAGCGCCGGTTCGCGCGGGTGACCCTCGAGGCCGCCTGAGGCGCCATGATCGCGCTGCTGCAGCGGGTCGACGGCGCCGAGGTCGCGGTCGCCGGCGAGGTCACCGGCCGCATCGGCCGGGGGCTGCTGGCGTTCTACTGCGCCGAGCGCGGTGATGCCGACGCCGGCTGCGAGCGGCTGCTCGACCGGGTCCTGAAGCTGCGTTGCTTCGCCGACGACGCCGGACGGATGAACCGCAGCGTCCGGGACGTCGGCGGCGGACTGCTGGTGGTGTCCCAGTTCACCCTGGCCGCCGACACCGCGGGCGGCAACCGTCCGGGCTTCTCGCGCGCGGCGCTGCCGGACGAGGGACGCCGGCTCTACGAGCGCTTCCTCGCGGTCGCCCGCGACCGCCATCCCGACGTCGCCTGCGGCCGATTCGGGGCCGACATGCGGGTGAGCCTGGTCAATGACGGGCCGGTGACGCTGTGGTTGCGCGTGCCGCCGCCGTGAACCCGGCGACGCCGGTACCGGGTCGCGGCTGCGCCGCGGGGGTACAAAGGAATGCCGGGCCGGGGTAAGGTTCGGCTGGAGGCTGCGCGCCGGCGCGACCATGGAGAGCCACCCGATGAGACTGTTCAGTGATTCCTTCGCCGACGGGCAGCCGATACCGCCCGAGTTCGCGTTTTGCCGGATCGACCCGAAGTCGCACGTGACGCTGTCGTCCAATCGCAATCCCCACCTGGCCTGGTCGGGTGCGCCGGTCGGGACGCGCTCGTTCGCGATCGTCTGCCACGATCCCGACGTGCCCAGCCGGCCCGACGACGTCAACCAGGAAGGCCGGGAGATCCCGTCGACGCTCAAGCGCGTGGACTTCTTCCATTGGGTGCTGGTCGACCTGCCGGCGAACCTCGATGCCATCGCCGCCGGCGAGTTCTCGGACAACGTCACGCCCAAGGGCAAGGCGGGTCCGGCCACCCGCCACGGTGCGCGCCAGGGCATCAACGACTACACCGCCTGGTTCGCCTCCGACCACGACATGAGCGGCGACTACTACGGCTACGACGGGCCGTGCCCGCCGTGGAACGACTCCGTCGTCCATCGCTACGTGTTCACCGTGTACGCGCTCGACGTCGAGCGCCTGCCGCTGATGGGACGCTTCGGCGGCGCCGATGCACGCAAGGTGATCGCGCACCACCGGCTGGGCGAGGCCTCGATCACCGGCCTCTATACCCTGAACCCGCGACTGGCGCCGGCTTGACCGCTTCGCCGGGCCCGGGCCCGGATACCGAGCTCGTCCTGATCCGGCACGGCGTCACCGCCTGGAACCGCGAGCGACGCTTCCAGGGGCGGATCGACGTCGCCCTCGATCCGGAGGGCCTGGCGCAGGCCGCGCTGACCGCGCGGCGCATGGCCGCCGTGCCGGTGGCGGCCGTCTATGCGAGCGACCTGTCCCGCGCGCAGCAGACCGCCCTGCCGATCGCCCAGGCGCACGGACTGCCGCTGCAGATCGAGTCCGGGCTGCGCGAGCGCGATTTCGGGGGGTTCGAGGGACTGACGCAGGACGAACTCCTGCACCGGCATCCGGAAGCGTTCCGGCGCTGGCGTGCCCGGGATCCGGACTTCGAGCTGCCGGGGGGCGGCGAAACGCTGCGCGTCTTCCATGCGCGCGTGCTGCGGGCGATCGAGACCCTCGCGCGCCGCCATGCCGGCCGGACGATCGTCGCCGTCACGCATGGGGGCGTGCTCGACTGCGTCTACCGGATCGCGTGCGGGCTGCCGCTCGATGCCGTCCACGGCGTCGCGCTGCTCAACGCGAGCCTGAACTCGATCGCCTGGAACGGCGCGGCGTTCTCGCTGTCGCGCTGGGGCGATGTCGATCATCTGGCGGCGGATGCGGCCGGGGCGCCGCGCGCGCGGACGTGACCCCGGGATCCAGTAGAATGCGCGCACCGCGTGACTGGCGAACGGCGCCGCCCTCCAGGGGCGGCCCGGGTGAACCGACACCGTGAAGCGCGGCGACGCGGCCTGAGCATGGCCGCCGACCGGGCCTGGCGACGGGCCCAGCCGATCGCCTGGGCGCAAGGGGGGCTCCGTCCCGGTCGTCTTGCGCGCCCGGGGGGGCTCCGAAGCGCAATTCCAGCCCCAGAGGTCCAGTCGATGTTCGATCGAAATATCGGAGTCTCGCGCGTCGATCCCGAGTTGTGGAACGCGATCCGTCTCGAGAACCAGCGCCAGGAGGCGCATATCGAGATGATCGCCTCCGAGAACTACACCAGTCCGGCGGTCATGGCCGCGCAGGGCAGCCAGCTCACCAACAAGTACGCCGAGGGCTATCCCGGCCGGCGCTACTACGGCGGATGCGAGCACGTCGACGTCGCCGAGCAACTGGCGATCGACCGCGTGCGGCAGTTGTTCGGCGCCGAGGCGGCCAACGTCCAGCCGCATTCGGGCGCGCAGGCGAACGAGGCGGTGTTCCTCGCGTTCCTGAAGCCGGGCGACACGATCATGGGCATGAGCCTCGCCGAAGGCGGGCACCTGACCCACGGGATGGCGCTGAACATGTCCGGCCGGTGGTTCAACATCGTCTCCTACGGTCTCGACGAGTCCGAGGCGATCGACTACGACGCGATGGAACGCAAGGCGCACGAGCACCGGCCCAAGCTGATCATCGCCGGCGCCTCGGCCTACAGCCTGCGCATCGACTTCGAGCGGTTCGCCCGCGTGGCGCGGGACATCGGCGCGATGCTGATGGTCGACATGGCCCACTATGCCGGGCTGGTCGCGGCCGGACTGTACCCGAATCCGGTGCCGCATGCCGACGTCGTCACCTCGACCACGCACAAGACGCTGCGCGGCCCGCGCGGCGGGCTGATCTTGATGCCGGCGCGCCACGAGAAGGCGTTGAACTCGGCGATCTTCCCGGGCCTGCAGGGCGGCCCGCTGATGCACGTGATCGCGGCGAAGGCGGTCGCCTTCCTCGAGGCGCTGTCGCCGGCGTTCAAGGAGTACCAGAAGCAGACCCTGGTCAATGCGCAGGTGCTCGCGCAGACGCTGATCGAGCGCGGCCTGCGCATCGTCTCCGGCCGCACCGAGTCGCACCTGATGCTGGTCGACCTGCGCGCGATGCGGATCACCGGCAAGGAAGCCGAGCGGGTCCTCGGCGAGGCGCACATCACCTGCAACAAGAACGCGATCCCGAACGATCCGGAGAAGCCGATGATCACCAGCGGCATCCGGCTGGGGACGCCCGCGATGACGACCCGCGGCTTCCGCGAGGAGCAGATCCGCCTGATCGGCAACCTGGTCGCCGACGTGCTCGAGCGCCCGGCCGATTCGGCGCGGATCGCCGGCGTGCGCGAGCAGGTGGACAAGCTCACGGCCGAGTTCCCGGTCTACGGCTAGCGCGGGCCGGTCGTCCGGTTTCCCCGGGCGCCGGGGCTCTGCGATAATCCCGGCGCCATGCGCTGCCCGTTCTGCGACCATCCGGACACCCAGGTCATCGAGACCCGCGCCTCCGACGAGGGCGACAGCATCCGTCGCCGTCGCCGCTGCCTGAACTGCGACAAGCGCTTCACCACCTACGAGCGCATCGAGCTGTCGCTGCCGGCGGTCGTCAAGAAGAACGGCGTGCGCGTCGAGTTCGATCGCCGCAAGCTGCGCGCCTCGATGACGCTCGCGCTGCGCAAGCGTCCCGTCAACGCCGAGGCGGTCGACGCGGCGATCCATCGCATCGAGGAGAAGCTGCTCGGCCTGGGCCTGCGCGAAGTGCCCAGCGAGCGCATCGGCGAGCTCGTGATGCGCGAGCTCAAGCGACTGGACAAGATCGCCTACGTGCGCTTCGCGTCGGTCTATCGCAACTTCGAGGACGTCGACGAGTTCGCCGAGGCCGTGCTCGAGGTGCGCGCGCGCAAGCGCAAGGCTTAGGCGGGGCGTTTCGCCCCCGCCTAAGCCTTCAGCGTTTCGACCCGGCGGCCCGGATTGCGTCGAGCGTCGCGTTCGGCGTGATGGCCTGCGGGTCGACCTTCAGGTGGATGAGCGCGGGCCGGCGCCGGGTGCGGGCATGCTCGAGCGCGGCGCGCAGCGCGTCCTCGAACTCGCCGGTGCGTTCGACGCGCCGGCCGAAGCCGCCGAAGGCTTCCCCGTACTTCGCGAAATCCGGGTTCGCCAGCTCGGTGCCGAACACCCGCGCCGGGTACTCGCGCTCCTGGTGCATGCGGATCGTGCCGTACATGCCGTTGTCGAACACGATCGCGACCAGGCCGGCGCCGTGCTGGGCCGCGGTCGCGAGCTCCTGCCCGTTCATCAGGAAGTCGCCGTCGCCGGCGAAGCAGACGACCGTGCGCTGCGGCTCGGCGATGGCGGCGGCCACCGCCGCGGGCACGCCGTAGCCCATCGAGCCCGAGGTCGTGGCGAGCATGGTGCGCAGGCCCGCGTAGGGCCAGAAACGGTGCGCCCAGGTGGCGAAGTTGCCGGCGCCGTTGGTGAGGATCGTGTCCGCGGGCAACACCCGCTTGAGGATCTGGACCATCTCCCACAGGTCGAGTGCCGGCGCGGCATCGCCGGCGTAGATCGGCGGGCGCGCCTGCCAGGCCTCGAGCTCGGCGCGTGCCTGCGCGACCGACCCGGCCCAGGCCGAGGCGTCGACCTTCACGTCGCGCAGGGCCGCGGCGACCTCGGGCATGCCCGAGGCGATCATCAGGTCGGCCTGGTAGACGCGTCCCAGTTCCTCGATGCCCGGGTGCACGTGCACCAGCGACTGGGCCGGCCGCGGCACCTCGAGCAGGGTATAGCCCGAGGTGGTCGCTTCGCCGAGCCGCGGCCCGATCGCCAGCACCAGGTCGGCGTCCCGGATCCGGGCGGCGAGCTTCGGGCTGACTCCGAGGCCGACGTCGCCGACGTAGTTGGGATGGCGATTGTCGAGCAGGTCCTGGAAGCGGAACGCGCAGGCCACCGGCAGGTGGTTGGCCTCCACGAAGGCGCGCAGGTCGTCGCAGGCCTGGCGGTTCCAGCCGGTGCCCCCGAGGAGGACGATCGGGCGCCGGGCGCGCGCGAGCATCGTCGCGAGCTGCCCGATCTGGGCCGCCGCCGGGCTCGGGCGCAGCGGCCGGTGGGGCGCGGCGTCGCGCACCGCGGCGGACGCGGCGAGGACATCCTCGGGCAGCGCCAGCACGACCGGACCCATGCGTCCGCTGGTCGCGACCTGGAAGGCGCGCGCGACGTATTCGGGGATGCGCTCGGTCCGGTCGATCTGCGCCACCCACTTGGTCATCTGGCCGAACATCCGCCGGAAGTCGATCTCCTGGAACGCCTCGCGATCGAGGAAGCCGGTGCCGACCTGCCCGACGAACACGACCAGCGGCACCGAATCCTGGAACGCGGCGTGGATGCCGACCGACGCGTTGGTGGCGCCCGGGCCGCGGGTGACCATCACCACGCCGGGTCGCCCGGTGAGCTTGGCATAGGCGTCGGCCATGTACGACGCGCCGCCTTCCTGGCGGCAGATCACGAAGCGGATCCGGTCGCGGTGCCGGTGCAGCCCGTCGAGGACCGCCAGGTAGCTTTCGCCGGGGACGCCGAAGACGGTCTCGACGCCCTGGAGCGCGAGGGTGTCGGCGAGGATCCATCCGCCGGGGCGGGCGGCTGAAGGCGCTTGCAGGGACAAGAGAATCTCCTTGGTCGAGCCCGGGGATTCTAGACCACGGCACTCGCCGCGGTCGCCGCGGTGCGCGACGCCGCGCCCCACCGGCCGCTGCGCCCGAGCCCGGCGGCGGCCCAGATCGGGCGGCGCGCGTCGATGCCGCACGCGCTTCGGGCGATAATGCCGGGCGATGTTCACTCCGGCCGATCATGATTTCATGCAGCGGGCGCTGCAGCTTGGCGAGCTCGGGCTCGCGACGGCGACGCCGAATCCGCGCGTGGGCTGCGTGGTGGTGCGCGAGAACGCGATCGTCGGCGAAGGCTGGCACCGGCGCGCGGGCGAGCCGCATGCCGAGGCGCTCGCGCTGGCGCAGGCCGGCGCGCGGGGGCGCGGGGCCACCGTCTACGTGACCCTCGAGCCGTGCAGCCATCACGGCCGCACGCCACCCTGCATCGACGCACTGGTCGAGGCGCGCGTCGCGCGCGTGGTCGCTGCGATGGAGGATCCGAATCCGGCGGTCAACGGTGCGGGCCTGGCGCGGCTGCGGGCGGCCGGCATCGACGTGCGCTGCGGCCTGCTGCAGCAGGAGGCGCGCGAGCTGAACATCGGCTTCGTCTCGCGCATGACGCGCGGCCAGCCCTGGGTGCGGCTCAAGGTCGCCGCGAGCCTGGATGGCCGCACCGCGCTGCCGGATGGCCGCAGCCAATGGATCACCGGCGAGGCGGCGCGGGCCGACGGCCACGCCTGGCGCGCCCGCGCCTGCGCGATCCTCACCGGCATCGGGACGGTCAGGGACGACGATCCGCAGCTCACCGTCCGCCACGTCCAGGCGTCGCGGCAACCGCTGCGCGTGCTGGTCGACGCGCGTTTCGAGGTCAATCCGGCGGCGCGGATCCTCGAGGGCGGCAGCACGCTGGTGGCCTGTGCGGTCGCGCCGGAAGCGCGCGTGGCCAAGACCGCGGCGCTCGAGGAGCTCGGCTGCGAGGTGGTCACGCTCGCGGGCGCCCGCGGCAAGGTCGACCTGCCGGCGCTGCTGCGCGAACTCGCGCGGCGCGGCGTCAACGAGCTCCATGTCGAGGCCGGCCACCGGCTCAACGGATCGCTGCTGCGCGAGGGCTGCGTCGACGAGCTGCTGGTCTACATGGCGCCGACGCTGCTCGGCGATACGACCGGGCTGGCGGACCTGGCGCCGCCCGGAACCCTGGATGCGCGCATCGTCCTGCACTGGCAGTCGGTCGACCGGATCGGGGACGACCTGCGCCTGCGGGCGCGATTCGACAAGGGAGCCTGAAGCATGTTCACCGGCATCGTGGCGGCCGTCGGCCGGATCGAGCGCGTCGAGTCCCTCGGCGCCGACGCGGGCGTGCGCCTGACCATCGACGCCGCCGGGCTGGACCTGGCGGACGTGGCGCCGGGCGACTCGATCGCGATCCAGGGTGCCTGCATGACCGCGACGCGCATCGACGGACGACGTTTCGTGGTCGAGGTGTCCCGGGAAAGCCTGGCCCGGACCTGCGGGCTCGACCGCGAGGGCGAGGTCAACCTCGAGAAGGCGATGCGGCTCGACGACCGGATCGGCGGGCACCTGGTCTCGGGCCATGTGGACGGGCTCGGCGCGGTGGTGTCGTTCGAGCCGGTGGGCGAGTCGTGGCGGCTGGTGCTGCGCGCCCCGGCCGGGCTGGCGAAGTACCTGGCCTACAAGGGGTCGGTCACCGTGAACGGCACCAGCCTGACCGTGAACCGCGTCACCGACGTTCCGGGCGGGGCCGAGTTCGAGATCAACCTGATTCCGCACACGATCGCGGCCACCACGCTCGGGCGCCTGAAGGCCGGCCATGCCGTGAACCTCGAGATCGACCTGATCGCCCGCTACGTCGAGCGCATGCTGGGCGTGCCCGGCGCCGCGCGCTGACGGCGCCGGCACGCGCGGCGACGATCGCGCCGTGAACGGGTCTCAGAGCCCGGTCGTGCTCGGACCGATCGCGACCGTCGCGCCGGCGGCGAGTTCGTCGAGCAGGGTCCGCGCCTCCGAGACCGCGCCTTCGTCGAAGTCGACGAAGGTCAGTGCGCTATCGTGGTGCGGCCGGCGCAGGACCACGCACTCGTCGACCAGCGCGAAGCCGCGCGGATATTCGCGCACCGAGGGGTCGCTGCGCAGCACGCGCAGCCTGGGCCAGCGCCGGCGCAGCAGCGCGACCACGCGCGGGCAGTGACGCTCGACGAACGAGGCGTCGTGGAGCACCAGCTCGACGGCGGCGTCCCGGGAGCGGGAGAGCAGGGCCTCGAGCGCCTCGGCGAAGACCTTGCGTTCGAATCCGTAGAAATCCCCCCGGACGTCCGCGATGCGCACCGAGCGCTGCGCGCGCGCGACCAGGCCGTCGAAGGCGGCGCGCGCCTCGCCGCGCGTCTCGATCCGGCGGTAGCTCTGGAGGTCCTGCGGGTCGATCATCCCGGCAGTATCGCAGCGGCGCGGGACGGGGCGGCCGCCGTCCGGCGGTGGCGGCCGTCCGCGCGGCGTAAAATGCGCGCATGACACTTGCCAGCACGCCCGAAATCATCGCCGAGCTCGCCGCCGGCCGGATGGTGATCCTCGTCGACGAGGAAGACCGCGAGAACGAGGGCGACCTGGTGCTCGCCGCCGATTTCGTCACTCCGGCGGCGATCAACTTCATGGCGCGCTTCGGCCGGGGGCTGATCTGCCTCACGCTGACCGAGGACCGCTGCCGCCAGCTGGCGCTGCCGTTGATGGTGACCAGCAACGGCACCCGGCACGGCACGAACTTCACCGTCTCGATCGAGGCGGCCGAAGGCGTGTCCACCGGCATCTCGGCGGCCGACCGGGCGCGCACCGTCCAGGCGGCGGTGGCGCGCCATGCCCGGCCGGCCGACCTCGTCCAGCCCGGGCACATCTTTCCGTTGATGGCGCAGCGCGGCGGCGTGCTGATGCGCGCCGGCCATACCGAGGCCGGCTGCGATCTCGCGCGGCTCGCCGGACTGACGCCGGCCGCGGTGATCTGCGAGATCCTGAAGGACGACGGGACGATGGCGCGGCTGCCCGACCTGATCGAGTTCGCGGCCCGCCACGAACTCAAGATCGGCGCGATCGCCGACCTGATCCAGTACCGCAGCGCCCACGAGAGCCTGATCGAGCGGGTGTCGGAACGCGAGATCGAGACCCGCTGGGGGCCGTTCCGGATGCTCGCCTACCGCGACACCGCGGCCGGTTCGCCGCACCTGGCGCTGGTTCGCGGGATCGTCGATCCGGCGCGCGAGACGCTGGTGCGGGTGCATGAGCCGCTGTCGGTGCTCGATCTGATCGAGGTCGGGTCGGCGACCCACTCGTGGCCGCTCGAGCGGGCCCTGTCGGCGATCGCGGCCGAGGACAGCGGCGTCGCGGTGCTGCTGAATTGCGCGCAGCCCGCCGACGCCCTGTTCACGCAGCTCGAGGCGGCCTGCGACCACGACGCGCAGGCCAGCGCCCACCGCCGCAGCGGCAAGATGGACCTGCGCACCTACGGGATCGGGGCGCAGATCCTCAAGGATCTCGGGGTCGGGCGCATGCGCCTGCTGTCCCAGCCCCGCAAGATGCCCAGCATGACCGGCTTCGACCTCGAAGTCTCCGGCTTCGAGCCGGGCAACCGGGAGTAGGCGATGCAGATCGAAGTATTTCAGTCCGACCTGGACGGCGCGGGGCTGCGCATCGGAGTGGTGCAGGCACGATTCAACCAGGTGGTCTGCGAAGCGTTGCGCGATGCCTGCCTCGCGGAACTGGTCGAGCTCGGCGTCGGGCCGGAGGACGTGTTCGTCTGCACCGTGCCGGGTGCCCTCGAGATCCCGGTGGTGCTCCAGCAGCTCGCGGCCTCGGGCGAGTTCGACGCGCTGATCGCCCTGGGGGCCGTGGTCCGCGGCGAGACCTACCATTTCGAGGTCGTGTCCAACGAGAGCGCGGCGGGCATCGCGCGCGTCGCGCTGGACTTCAACCTGCCCGTCGCCAATGCGGTGCTCACCACCGAGACCGACGAGCAGGCGGCGGCGCGCGCCGGCGAGAAGGGCGCCGACGCGGCGCGGGTCGCGGTCGAGATGGCGAACCTCGCCTCCTCGCTGTCCGGCCTCGCCGGCGACGAGGACGATGAGGACGACCACGATCACGAGGATGACGAGGACGACGACGAGGACGACGAGGACGAGGACGATCGGCCCGCCCGGAGTCCTCGCGGCGGCAAGGCGCGGCATTGAAGCCCGAGCCCGGCAAGGGGCGGGGTACCCCGCCGAAGAGCGCCCGCCGGCGCGCGCGCGAGCTGGCCTTGCAGGGCCTGTACCAATGGCTGATGTCGCATGAGGATCCTGGTGCGATCCAGGCTCACCTGACCGAAACGCCGGGCTTCGAGAAGGCCGACTTCGAGCATTTCGAGGCGCTGCTGCACGGCACGATCTCGGCCTGCGCGGAGATCGATGCGCTGATCGCGCCGAACCTGGATCGCCCGGTCGGCGAGCTCAGCCCGGTGGAGCACGGCGTGCTGCTGCTCGGAACCTTCGAGCTGCTGCGGATGCCGGAGGTTCCCTACCGCGTCGTGATCAACGAGGCGGTCGAGCTGGCGAAGACCTACGGCGGAACGGACGGGTACAAGTACGTCAACGGCGTGCTCGATCGCGTCGCCGCGCGCGCCCGGCCGCACGAGGCACCGGTCCGCGGCTGAACGCCGTCGCCAGGCGCGCCCGGAGATCATGCCGCTCGGCGAGTTCGAACTGATCGCGCGGTTCTTCGACCGCGGGCCGGCGCGCGAGGCGATCCTCGGCATCGGCGACGATTGCGCGCTGCTGGCGGCGCCGGATCGCGGCGGCGGGTTCGCCGTCTCCACCGACCTGCTGCTGGCCGGGCGGCACTTCCTCGCCGGCGACGACCCGGCATCGATCGGGCACAAGGCGCTGGCGGTGAACCTGTCCGACCTCGCCGCGATGGGGGCGCGGCCGCGCGCCTTCACCCTCGCGCTGGCCCTACCTGCGGCGGACGAGGGTTGGCTCGACGGGTTCCGGACCGGGCTGTTCGCGATCGCCGACCGCCATGGCTGCGAGCTGGTCGGCGGCGATACCACGCGCGGCGCGCTGGCCGTCTGCATCACGGTGTTCGGGGACGTGCCGCCCGAGGCCGCGCTGCGGCGCGACGCCGCGCAGCCCGACGACGATCTCTGGGTCTCCGGGACGCTGGGGGCCGCCGCGCGCGCCGTGCATGCGCTCGCGCAGGGCAGGCCGCTGCCGGCCGGGGACCCGGGCCGCCTGCGCCTCGACCGCCCCGAGCCGCGCGTGGCGCTCGGGCTGTCGCTGCGGCACGTCGCGCGCGCCGCCATCGACGTTTCCGACGGCCTGCTGGGCGACCTCGGCCATGTGCTCGATCGTTCCCGGGTGGGCGCCGAGATCGACTGGCCGGCGGTGCCGGTCGATCCGCTGCTGGACGAGCTGCCGGAAGCGCTGCGCCGGCAGCTCGCGCTGGCCGGCGGCGACGACTACGAGCTGCTCTTCAGCGCCGCGGTCGAGAACCGCCGTGCGATCGAGGCCATCGGCGCGCGCCTCGGCATTCCGCTGGCGCGCATCGGCCGCATCGTCGCCGGCGCGGGGCTGCGGGTCCGCGACGCGCGCGGCCGACCGGTGACGGTGGACGGACATGGCTTCGACCACTTCGCCTGAGCGCGACGCCGGGCCGGTGCGCCCGGACGCGCGCTTCATGTGTCGCCGGCTGTCCCGGCTGATCGCGCTCGGGTTCGGCAGCGGCCTGGCGCCGCGCGCGCCCGGCACCGTCGGCACGCTCTGGGCCTGGCTGGCATTCGTCGTGCTCGACCGCTGGCTGCCCCCGCAGGCGTGGGCGGCGCTGATCGTGGCCGGTTTCGCGCTCGGGATCTGGGCCTGCGGCAAGACCGCGCGCGACCTCGGCGTCGCCGATCACGGGGCCATCGTCTGGGACGAGATCGTCGCCTTCTGGCTGGTCCTGCTGGTGGTCCCGGGCGGCCTGGGCGCGCAGCTGGCGGCGTTCCTGCTGTTCCGCCTGTTCGACATCACCAAGCCGCCGCCGATCCGCTACTACGACGGACGGTTGAAGAACGGGTTCGGGGTCATGTTCGACGACCTGCTGGCGGCTTTCTACACGCTGCTGGTGTTCGCGCTCTGGTATCGCTGACGGTGTCTCCCGCCATGTGTACGATCGGGGTCGACGGCGCCGGGGTCCGGCCCGCGAGGACCGCGAGGAGAGGCATGCGATGACGACGGCCGATGCCGATCGGCTGCCCGAGGTGGTCGAGGCCGCGCTCGCGCTCGGGCGCGCGCTGGGCGCCTGCGGATGGACGATCGCCACGGCCGAGTCCTGCACCGGCGGCGCGATCGCGCGCGCGCTGACCGAGGTGGGGGGCTCGAGCGCCTGGTTCGAGCGCGGCTTCGTGACCTACAGCAATCCGTCCAAGGTCGACCTGCTCGGGGTGTCCGCCGAGACGCTGGCGACGGCCGGCGCGGTCAGCGAGGCGGTCGCCGCGCAGATGGCCGGAGGCGCGCTCGAGCGCAGCCGCGCCCAGCTCGCGCTGGCGGTCACCGGCATCGCCGGCCCCGGCGGCGCGACGCCGGGCAAGCCGGTCGGGACGGTCTGCTTCGGGTGGGCGGCGATCGATGCCGCGCCGGTGGTCGAGACCGTGCATTTCGCGGGCGACCGGGCGGCGGTGCGGCGCGCCGCCGCGCTGCACGCGCTGCGCGGCGCCTGGCGCCTGTTGCCCGGCCGTCCGGGGGATCCGGGCGACCGGCCTAGAACGAATAGCTGATTGTTTATACAGTATTCCTGTGCCATAATCCGGCTCGATTTCCTCGCCACCGGACAAGGCCAGCCATGGACAAAGTGATCAAGATGGACGACGCAAAATCCAAGACCGAACGCGCCAAGGCCCTGTCCGCGGCGCTCGCCCAGATCGAGAAGCAGTTCGGCAAGGGCTCCGTCATGAAGCTCTCCGATGCCGACGTGACGCGCGACATCCAGGTCGTCTCCACCGGTTCCCTCGGGCTCGACATCGCGCTGGGCGTGGGCGGGTTGCCGCGCGGGCGCGTCGTCGAGATCTACGGCCCCGAATCCTCGGGCAAGACCACGCTGACGCTGCAGGTCATCGCCGAGATGCAGAAGCTGGGCGGCACCTGCGCGTTCATCGACGCCGAGCATGCGCTCGACGTCCAGTACGCGGCCAAGCTCGGCGTCGATCTCGAGAACCTGCTGGTCTCGCAGCCCGATACCGGCGAGCAGGCCCTCGAGATCACCGATGCGCTGGTCCGCTCCGGCTCGGTCGACCTGATCGTCGTCGACTCGGTCGCCGCGCTCACGCCGAAGGCCGAGATCGAGGGCGAGATGGGCGATTCGCTGCCCGGCCTGCATGCGCGGCTGATGTCGCAGGCGTTGCGCAAGCTCACCGGAACGATCAGCCGGACCAACACGATGGTCATCTTCATCAACCAGATCCGCATGAAGATCGGCGTCATGTTCGGCAACCCGGAAACGACCACCGGCGGCAACGCGCTGAAGTTCTACGCCTCGGTGCGACTCGACATCCGCCGCACCGGGTCGATCAAGAAGGGCGACGAGGTCATCGGCAGCGAGACCCGGGTGAAGGTGGTCAAGAACAAGGTCGCCCCGCCGTTCAAGACGGCCGAGTTCGACATCCTCTACGGCGAAGGTACGTCGCGCGAGGGCGAGATCCTCGATCTGGGTGCCTCCTGCAACGTCGTCGAGAAGAGCGGTGCCTGGTACAGCTATGGCGGCGAGCGCGTGGGCCAGGGCAAGGACAATGCGCGCGAGTTCCTGCGTGAGCATCCCGAGCTCGCGCTCGAGATCGAGAACAAGGTCCGTGCGCACTTCGGGGTGGCTGCCCGGGGTACGACGCCCGACGAGGCTGCCGCCTGAAGCCGCCGCCGCGCGCGGGGCGCGGCGCGCCCCGCGATGCCGATGCGCCGCGCCCTCCGGGGCCGTCGCTGAGGGCACGGGCGCTGCGCCTGCTGGCCCGTCGCGAGCACAGTCGCTCCGAACTCGCGCGCAAGCTCGCGCCGCACGCGGAGCACGCCGGAGAGATCGAGGCGCTGCTCGACGATCTCGCGGCGGCGCGATTGCTCTCCGAGGAGCGGTTCGCCGAATCCCTGGTGCATCGCCGCGCCGGGCGCCACGGCAGCGCGACCATCCGCCACGAGATGCGCCGGCATGGCCTCGACGAAGGCCTGATCCAGGCGCATGTCGCGGCGCTGGCCGATACCGAGTTCGCACGCGCCGGCGCCGTTCGCGAGCGCCGCTTCGGCGCACTGCCCGAGACGCTCGCCGAGCGCGCGCGCCAGACCCGCTTCCTGCTGGCGCGGGGATTCTCCGCCGAGACGGTGCGTCGCGTGCTGCGCGCGGCGGACGACGAGGACTGAATTCTCCGCCGGGCTGAATGCTCCGGCGCCATGTCCCGGTTCCCGGAATTCGCGGGTGCCGCGCCCCGGAATCGCCCTGGGGGTGCGTGTTAAACTCCAACGCTTTCCGCCTGTGGCCGTGTTGGCCGGACTCGCCGAGCCCATCCCGCAAGCATGCCCCTGCCCGCGCCCGATTGCCCACGTACGCCGATGCATACGCGATCGGTGCGTATCGACGCCTTTCGCCGCACCGACGGCGCCTGGGACCTCGAGGCCGAACTCGTCGATGTGAAGCCGCGCGACATGACGCTGGCGAGCGGCGTGCGCCCCGGGGGCGAGCCGGTGCACCTGATGCGCCTGCGGCTCACATTCGACGCCCAGGGCGAGGTGCTGGGCGCGGTCGCGGTCTCCGAGTCGGTGCCGTACCGGGGCGTGTGCGACCAGATCAGCGCCGACTACCGGCGCTTGGTCGGCCTGAACCTGCTGCGCGGGTTCCGGGCCGGGATTGCCGAGCGGCTGGGCGGCGTCGCCGGCTGCACGCACCTGAACGAGCTGGCGCAACTGCTTCCCACCGCGGCGATCCAGGCCATGGCCGACGAGCGCTGGCAGCAATATCTCGAGGACGACCGCAACGGCGCGCCGCAGCGTCCGTTCACGCTCGATCGCTGCCATGCATGGCGCAGCGACGGGCCGGTGGTCCGGCAGCATTTCCCGATCTGGCACCGACCCGGGCCCGCGCCCGGATCCGCGTCCGCGCAGGTCCAGAATTCCCGTGTCTCGACAGAGGAACGATCGTGAAGATCCATGAGTACCAGGGCAAGGAGATCCTGAAGAAATACGGCGTCGCCGTGCCGCGCGGCATCCCGTGCTTCTCGGCCGGGGAGGCGGTGAAGGCGGCCGAGACCCTGGGCGGGCCGGTCTGGGTCGTGAAGGCGCAGATCCACGCGGGCGGCCGGGGCAAGGGCGGCGGCGTGAAGCTCGCGCGCTCGGTCGACGAGGTGCGCACGCTCGCGGGCGAGATCCTGGGGATGCAGCTGAAGACGCACCAGACGGGGCCCGAGGGTCAGAAAGTGCGCCGGCTGCTGATCGAGGAGGGCGCCGACATCCGCAAGGAGCTCTATGTCGGCATGGTCGTCGACCGCGTGACCCAGCGCGTCTGCCTGATGGCGTCGAGCGAGGGCGGCATGGACATCGAGGAGGTCGCCGCGAAGACGCCGGAGAAGATCCACAAGGTCTTCATCGATCCCGCCGCCGGCCTCGGCGATGCCGAGTGCGACGACGTGGGGCGCAAGATCGGGATTCCGGAGGCCAGCCTGCCGCAGGCGCGCACCGTCCTGCAGGGCCTGTACCGGGCGTTCTGGGAGACCGATGCGTCGCTCGCCGAGATCAACCCGCTGATCCTCACCGGCGACGGCAAGGTGATCGCGCTCGACGCGAAGCTCAACTTCGACGCGAACGCGCTGTACCGCCATCCCGAGCTCGTCGAGCTGCGCGATCTCGACGAGGAAGACCCGGCCGAGATCGAGGCATCGAAGTTCGACCTGGCCTACATCCAGCTCGACGGCAACATCGGCTGCCTGGTCAATGGCGCCGGGCTGGCGATGGCCACGATGGACACGATCAAGCTGTTCGGCGGCGAACCGGCGAACTTCCTCGACGTGGGCGGCGGCGCGACCACCGAGAAGGTCACCGAGGCGTTCAAGATCATGCTGCGCAACCCGAACCTGAAGGCGATCCTGGTCAACATCTTCGGCGGCATCATGCGCTGCGACGTCATCGCCGAGGGCGTGATCGCGGCGAGCCGGGCGGTGGGGCTGAAGGTACCGCTGGTGGTGCGGATGAAAGGCACGAACGAGGAACTCGGGCGCAAGATGCTGGCCGAGTCGGCCCTGCCGATCATCTCGGCCGAGACGATGGCCGAAGCGGCGCAGCGGGTCGTCGCGGCCGCTCGCTGAAACGGAGTCACAGAGCATGTCGATCCTGATCAACAAGGACACCAAGGTCATCACCCAGGGGATCACCGGCAAGACGGGGCAGTTCCATACCCGCATGTGCCGCGAGTACGCGAACGGCCGGGCCGCGTTCGTCGCCGGCGTCAACCCGAAGAAGGCCGGCGAGGACTTCGAGGGAATCCCCATCTTCGCCGGCGTGAAGGAAGCGCGCGAGCAGACCGGCGCCACGGTATCGGTGGTCTACGTGCCGCCCGCCGGGGCGGCCGCCGCGATCTGGGAGGCGGTCGAGGCCGATCTCGACTTGGTGATCTGCATCACCGAAGGGATCCCGGTGCGCGACATGATCGTCGTGCGCGACCGCATGCGCCGCGAGCATCGCAAGACGCTGCTGCTCGGCCCGAATTGCCCGGGGGTCATCACGCCGGACGAGCTGAAGATCGGCATCATGCCGGGGCACATCCATCGCAAGGGGCGCATCGGCGTGGTGTCGCGCTCGGGCACCCTCACCTACGAGGCGGTCGCGCAGCTGACCGCGCTGGGCCTCGGCCAGTCGAGCGCCGTCGGCATCGGCGGCGACCCGGTCAACGGGTTGAAGCACATCGACATCCTGCGTAAGTTCAACGACGACCCCGATACCGATGCGGTGGTGATGATCGGCGAGATCGGCGGTTCCGACGAGGAGACCGCCGCCGAGTGGGTCAAGGCGAACATGAAGAAACCCGTCGTGGGCTTCATCGCCGGCGTCACCGCACCACCGGGCAAGCGGATGGGCCACGCCGGCGCCATCATTTCCGGCGGCAAGGGGACCGCCCAGGAGAAGCTGGCGGTCATGGAGGCCTGCGGCATCCGGGTGACGAAGGATCCGTCCGAGATGGGCCGGCTGTTGAAGAGCGTGCTTTAGGGATACCCGGCGATGGACGCGATGATCGAGTTCCTGACGACGATGCACTGGGGAGCGGTCCTTCAGATCATCCTCATCGACATCCTGCTGGGCGGGGACAACGCGGTGGTCATCGCGCTGGCCTGCCGCAACCTCCCGAAGCACCAGCGGATGAAGGGCATCATCTGGGGAACCGCCGGCGCGATCGTCCTGCGGGTGATCCTCATCGCGTTCGCGGTGACCCTGCTCAAGGTCCCGTTCCTGAAGCTGGTCGGCGGGGCGCTGCTGATCTGGATCGGGATCAAGCTGCTGATGCCGCCCGACGAGGACGAGCACGGCAACGTGACCGGCGGCGCGACGCTGCTGGCGGCGATCAAGACGATCATCGTCGCCGACCTGGTGATGAGCGTCGACAACGTGATCGCGATCGCCGGCGCGGCCCAGCAGGCCGATCCCGACCACCAGATGGGCCTCGTGATCTTCGGCCTGATCGTCAGCATCCCGCTGATCGTCTGGGGCAGCACCCTGGTGCTGAAGCTGCTCGAGCGCTTCCCGATCGTCATCACGCTGGGCGGCGCGCTGCTCGGCTGGATCGCGGGCGGCATGATGGTCTCGGACGTCGTCGCGGTCCAGACCTTCGGCGAGCCCGAGGCGACCGTGCGCTATGCCGCGGCGATCGCCGGCGCCCTGCTGGTGGTGCTCGTCGGCAGGATGCTGGGCGCGCGCCGCACGGTGGCCCGGACCGAGTGACACGGACCGGCCGCGACCGGTGCGCCGTCGAGCGATGCGGCGGCGCATCGGCCGCTTCGCCGTCCGACCGAGCCGACCGGCCGTTCATGAAATAGTTCCTCGGGGGGAATTTCGGCCGACGGTAGCCTGCTGCGCATGGCCGATGCCGAACATCCGGGAATGCAGGACCGTGAAACCGCGGTGGCGATCCGCCTGCTCGTGAGCAGCGGCCAGTCGCCGCTGCGCATCGTCCCGGTGCTCAAGGAATGCCTCACCATCGGCCGGCGCCCCTACAACGACATCCCGCTGGACGACCTCACCGTGAGCGGCGAGCACGCGCTGGTGCGCACGCGCGGCACCGAGAGCGTGGTGCATGACCTCGACAGCCGCAACGGCACCCTGGTCAACGGCATGCTCGTCAAGCAGCGGGTGCTCTGCGACGGAGACGTGATCGACATCGGCATCTATCGCCTGCGCTACGTGCTCGACCGGGCGATGCTCGCCGAGGCGGCGCGGCCCGAGGCGCGTCCGCCGACCGGGTTCGTCGACTTCCTCAGCGGGCCCCTGGCGGGCACGTCGCAATGCATCGACCGGGCGATCACGCGGCTGGCCGGCCATGCCGAGCAGGTGGCGGTGATCTCCCGCCGCAAGGGCCTGTTCTTCATCACCCACCTCGAGGGCCTGACGTTCCCGCAGGTGAACGGCGAGGAGATCGGCCTGACCGCGCAGCCCGTCGCCGACGGCGACCTGATCGAGCTGGCCGGCGTGATGCTGCGCTTCCGGCTCGGCGGCTGAACGGCCGGCCGCGACGGATCCGCGATGTCCGCGCTGCAGCGTTCCCGGTTCTGGCGGGCCATCGCCGGCCTGGTGATCGTCGTCGCATGCGCGGCCGCCGACCTGGGCGCGTTCCGGGTCGACGCGCTGGCCACGCTGGATCGCGAGCTGTACGACGGCCGCCAGCGCTTCCTGGCGCCGGCCCTGGACGAGCGCATCGTCATCGTCGACATCGACGAGCGGAGCCTGGCCGAGCAGGGCCGCTGGCCGTGGGACCGCGGCCGGATCGCGGCGCTGGCCGAGGCGCTGGTCGACCGGGGCGGCGCGGCGGTCGTGGGCTTCGACGTCGTGTTCGCCGAGCGCCAGGCGGGCACCGGCGACGACGCGCGCCTGGCCCAGGCGCTCGCCGGGCGCCCGATCGTGCTCGGTTACTACTTCAGCAGCGACCGCGAGGGGCGAACCAGCGGCGCGCTGCCCCCTTCGCTGTACGACGGCGACGCGGCCGGCGAGCTGGCGGGCCGCGTCACGCACGCGAACGGCTTCGGTGCCAACCTCGGCGAGCTGCAGCGGGCGGCGCGCAGCTCCGGGTTCTTCAATCCGTTCCTCGGCGGCGGCCTCGACCCCGACGGCGTGATCCGTGCCCTGCCGCTGCTCGCTGCCTACCGCGGGGCGGTCTACGATTCGCTGGCGGTCGCGGTCCTGCGCGAGTACCTCGGCAACGGCTCGATCGCCGTCCGCGGCGACCGCCTCGCGATCGACGGCGCGCGCGGGCGCGTCGAGCTGCCGGTGTCGGCCGGCTTCACCGCCATGGTGCCGGTGGTCGGGCGCGGCGGCCCGGCCGGCGGGCATTTCCGCTACCTGTCCGCCACCGACGTGCTCGAGGGGCGGGTCGACGCGAGCCTGCTGCGCGGGCGCATCGTGCTCGTGGGCACCACGGCGCCGGGCCAGACCGACCTGCGCGCGACGTCGGTGAGCGAGGTCTTCCCCGGCGTGGAGATCCACGCCTCGCTGCTCTCGGGTGCCCTCGACGGACGCCTGAAGCAGCGGCCGGTCGAGGCGCCCGCGATCGGTGCGCTCGCGACCCTGGTGGTGGCCGGTGCGCTCGCGCTCGCGCTGCCGGCGCTGGGTGCGCTCGGCGCCGTGCTGGCCAGCGTCGTGGGCGCCATGACGCTGGCGGGCATCAACGCGATCGCGTATTCGAACCTCGGGCTGGTCCTGCCGCTGGCGGCTTCGCTGGCCGCGGTGCTGGCGCTCGGGCTGTTCAACCTGACCGCCGGCTGGTTCGCCGAGGGCCGCGCGCGCCGCGCGATGGTCGAGCTGTTCGGCGAGTACGTCGCGCCGGAACTGGTCGAGCAGATGGCGCGCGACCCGTTCAGCTACCGCATCGCCCGCAGCGCCAACCGGGAGCTGACGATCCTGTTCGCGGATATCCGCGGCTTCACGCGGATCGCCGAGACCATGGAGCCCGAGGCGCTGCGCGAATACATCAACGCCTTCCTGACGGGGATGACCGGCATCATCCACGCCCATCGCGGGACCGTCGACAAGTACATGGGCGACGCGGTCATGGCGTTCTGGGGCGCGCCGATCGAGGATCCGGCGCATGCCGACCACGCGGTCTCGGCGGCGCTGGCGATGCAGGTCGAAGTCGGCCGGATGTCCGAGATGCTGCGCGCGCGCGGGCTGCCGCCGCTCGCCGTGGGCATCGGCATCAACACCGGCGTGGTGCGGGTGGGCGACATGGGCTCGAAGCTGCGGCGCGCCTATACCGTCATCGGCGACGCGGTGAACCTCGCGTCGCGCTTCGAGGGCTTGACCAAGCAGTACGAGGTTCCGATCATCGTGGGCGAGGGGACGGTGCAGCGCTGCCGCCAGCATGCGTTCTTCGAGCTCGCGCGCGCCAATGTCGCCGGACGCGCCGAGTCGGTGCGGGTGTTCGTTCCCCGCGTCGTCCGCGAAGCGGCCGGCGAGGGCACGGCGACCCTGCCGATGATCGCGGCCGGCCAGACGCCGAGGAACGCCAGGGAAGCCTTGCATGAAGGTACGAGTCCTGGGGTGTAGCGGAGGGATCGGCGCGCGCGCCCGGACCACGTCGTTCCTCGTCGACCACGACGTCCTGCTCGATGCGGGCACCGGCGTCGAGGACATGACGATCGACGAGCTCGCCGCGATCGACCACGTCTTCCTCACCCATTCGCATCTCGACCACATCGCGGCATTGCCGCTGCTGGTCGATTCGGTGGGCGCGCTGCGCGACAAGCCGATCGTCGTGCACGCGCTGCCGGAGACGATTGCCGCGCTCAAGACCCATATCTTCAACTGGGTGATCTGGCCCGACTTCACCGAGATTCCCCACTACGAGCGCCCCTGGATGGTGTTCGAGCCGCTGTCGATCGGCAGCGTGGTCGAGGTCGGCGGGCGCTGGGTGCGCAGCCTCGCGGCAAGCCACACCGTGCCGGCGCTCGCGTTCCACGTATACACCGACGAGGCCGGCCTGGTGTTCTCGGGCGACACCGGGCCGAACGACGAGTTCTGGCGCCAGGTCAACGGCGTGCCGAACCTGAAGTACCTGATCATCGAGACTGCCTTCTCCAACCGCGAGCAGGACCTCGCCGTCACCGCGAAGCACCTGTTCCCGATCCAGTTGAGCCAGGAACTGGCCAAGCTGCAGCGCGAGCCGCAGATCCTCATCACGCACCTGAAGCCCTCGGACCGCGAGACGATCACCCGGGAGATCGAGGCCTGGGCGGGGCGCTTCGCGCCGCGGGTGCTCGAACGCGGCGACGTGCTCGAGCTGTAGGCACGCGCTCGCGCCGCCGCGCCCCGCGTCCGGGGCCCCGGCCGGTTGCCGCGCAGCGTTGGTTCCGGGGTGACGCATTCCGTCAGCTCCTGCCGGAACCGGGCATCGCGTGCCGGTCCTCGGCACTGTGCGATCGAAGCAGGGGGCATCCCCGGCGTGACGAAAGTCACGTCGGGTCGCCCACTGCACCGTTCGTCGGCCGATCGCTACCGCGGGCGGTGGGTGGCACGAAGCCTGCGACGACTTGCCCGAGTCGACGGGGTCGACCGCCTTTTCTCACTACCCATCGGGAGTCGAACAGATGAAGATCCGCAAGCAACTGCAAAAAGGTTTCACCCTGATCGAGTTGATGATCGTCGTGGCGATCATCGGCATCCTGGCCGCCGTCGCGCTGCCGGCGTATCAGGACTACACGCTCCGCGCCAAGGTTTCGGAGGTGCTGCTCGCCGCGTCGTCCGCCAAGAACAACGTCGCCGAGTACGCGCAGACGAACTCGGCGCTGCCGACCTCGGCCCAGCTGTCCGTCGAGTCCCAAACTTCCACGTACGTCACCAGCGTGTCCTGGGACGGCACGAAGATCGTCGCGACGGCGAAGGGCACGGGGAACTCGAACATCGATGCCAAGACGATCGAGCTGACGGCCACCTACCTCTCCGCGAACGGTCAGGTGACCTGGTCGTGCGGCGGAAGCATCGATTCCAAGTACCGTCCCGCAAGCTGCAAGTGAGTTCCTTTCTCTGATGCAGCAGACAGGGCCGCATCTGCGGCCCTGTTCAATTCATGCGCGCCGACGACTCGCATCACGGGGGCCTCCGGACCCCGCAACCTGCCCGGCTGCTCGCCGGGGCGATCGCCGAGGCAAGCTTCCTCGGTCTGGTTCTGGGGGCGTTCCTGGCCATCTACCTGATCCGCCTCGGCGGTTCGACCGCGATCGTCGGGCCGTACGTCGGGCTGGTCGCGACGTTCTGGGGCGCGTGCCTGGTGCTTCGGATGCTGGTCTTCCGGATCGTGCGGCCCGGCGGGTTGGCGCGCTGGCTGAATGCCTCGATGGTGCTCGGGCCGCTGCTCCTGCTGGTCATCTGTGAGCTCGGCTTCGCGATCGGCCTCTCGTCCTGGGGCAGAGTGCCGACCTGGCCCATGATCCGGGCATACGCTCCCCAATCGGCGGAGCTGCTCGGCGCCCTCGGTCTGGCGCCGGGGTGGGTCGGGCTGGTGCTGATCATCCCGGTTGTCGGCGCGTTCGCGTTCCTGGCCCGATCTTCGGCGGCCATTCACTGGGTCGGACCCTTCGCCCGGCACGTCTCGGGACGCTGGTTCGCGGGATTGCTGGTGGTCGGCTGCCTGATCGTTTCCGTTCGGACGTATGCATTCATCGCGGACCCTCCGGTGCGATTCGGGGAGCCGTTCAGCCTGATGCTCTTTCCCGAACACCATGCGCGCCCCGGCCAATCGCGATTGACCCCTTCGAATGCCGCGGAAGCCGCCGAGATCGCGGCCAGGGCGGCCTATGTTCCGGAAAGCCCGCGGGCCCGGCCGAACGTGATCCTGATCGTCGGCGATGCCCTGCGCGAGGACCACCTGAGCGTCAACGGCTACGCGCGCGAGACGACGCCTTTCATCGATTCGCTGGTCGCGTCCGGGCGAGCGCGATCGCTGCGGGGAATGGCTTCGGTATGCGCGGAATCGACCTGCGGTCTGATGGCGATCGCCCAGTCGCGGTATGCGCACCAGTTTCCCGGAAACGCCATGACCCTGTACGAGGTGCTGCGGCTGCATGGCTACTCGGTACGGATGATCCTCGGTGGGGATCACACGCATTTCTACGGGTTGAGGGAATCCTTCGGACCCGTGGATGACTACTTCGACGGCTCGATGGCAGCCGGCTTCTACGCCAACGACGACCGGCTGGTGCTCGATCGCGTCTCGAAGCTCCCCGGCTGGGACGGCAAGCCCGTGATGATGCAGCTGCACCTGATGTCGTCGCACGTCCTGGGCAAGCGGCACGAATCGTTCGAGCGGTTCCGGCCATTCGCGAGCTACGCCCGCCCCGGGGGGCCGGGACTCGGCGAGCCCGGAGCATCGGCCGAGCGTGCGCGCAACTTCTACGACAACGGCGTGCTGCAGTTCGACGAGATGGTTCGCCGGATCTTCGACGAGCTTGGGCGCAAGGGCTATCTCCGGAACTCGGTCGTCGTGATCACGTCGGACCACGGGGAGATGCTGGGCGAGCACGGCGCCTTCTCGCACAGCGCCGAGGTCTATCAAGGGGCGTTGCGGATTCCGTTCGTGGCGGTCGGCTTCGGGAGCGAATCGTTCCGGAGCGGCGAGGCCGTCCCGCTTTCGTCGCAGGCCGACATCGCTCCGACGATTCTGCGGGAACTGGGCATGCCGATTCCATCGACCTGGGCCGGACGGGCGCTCCAGAGCGAGGCCGACCGGGACTACATCTACTTCCAGCAGGGCCCGAAGGTGGGGCTGTTCGATCTCCGCGAGCCGGGCGCCGTCTGGAAATACTGGCTCGATCTCTCGACCCGGGAGGAGTTCGCGTTCGATCTCGCGACCGATCCGGCGGAGTCGAACAACGCTGTCCAGGCCGGCGCCTTGGCCTACAAGAGCCGATGGCGCCTGGCCGTCGGGCGCTCGGGCGCTTCGGTCGCCGCCCTGCACTGATCCCGTCGCGACGCACCGGTCGGCGTCGCGTGCCCACGCGTCCTTTCGCAGAGCCCCTTCCGGCCGATGCGCCGGGCCAGCGGAGGCTACGTGAGCGACGACCTGCGCGCGCGGCCCGCCGTCGCGCGCGTGCCCGCCTCGAACGCATCGAGGGTCCGGCGCGCATCCGCCTCGATCCTTGCCGCGTCCGCTTGCCCGACGCTGCTCGCCGCGCCGAACACCGCCGTGATCACCGCTATCGCCTGCGTCCCCGCCTGCGCGACCTCGAACGCGTTGCCCGCGTCGATTCCGCCGATCGCCACCGCGTGCATCCCGGCCGCGCGTGCCTGGCCGAACAGCGCCAGCGGCGCGCGCACCGCGCCGGGCTTGACCGCCGACAGGAACACGCTGCCGAAGGCGACGTAGTCGGCGATGCCGCGCACCGCCCGTGCGCGCTCGAACGCGTCGTAGCACGAGATCCCGAGGACCCGGTCGGGCCCCAGGGCGGCGCGTATCCGTGCCGGATCGCCGTCCTCGCGCCCGATGTGCAGCCCGTCGGCGTCCGCGGCGCGCGCCAGCTCGACCGAATCGTTGACGATGAACAGCGCTCCGGCCGCGCGGCAGGCGCGCGCGACGCGCCGGGCCTGGCGCAGCCGCTGCGCCGCATCGGCGATCTTGCTGCGGTACTGCACCGCGGACGCGCCGCCCCGAATCGCGGCAGCGACCGCCTCGACGAGCCAGTCGTCGTCTCCGGTGTCGGGCGTCAGCGCATAGAGCCCCGTCGGCAGCCGCTTCTTCATAGGAGAATCTTGTGCGTTTGTCGCAACACCGAAGCCACTGGTCGGCGATGAAAGGTGAGCACTTCCCCCCGAGGGTACCATCGACGCACGGTCGCCCGGAGCAGGTCGCCCGGAGCGCATCGATGCCGACAACGACATCCCGGCACGGGGCCCGCGGGGGCGGTGCCGGACAGCCAGCCCGAGGAAACAGCGATGAGCGACGCGCCGAGCGCAGGCCACCGCACGTGGATGTGCCTGATCTGCGGGTGGATGTACGAGGAAGAGAAGGGCCTGCCCGAGGAGGGGATCCCGCCCGGGACCCGCTGGGAGGACATCCCGATCAACTGGACCTGCCCGGAATGCGGCGCTCGCAAGGAAGACTTCGAGATGGTGGAGATCTGAGATGAGCGGTGCCGCCGGCCTGACGGGTTTGAAGGTGATGGTGATCGACGACAGCAACACCATTCGTCGCAGCGCCGAGATCTTCCTGAAGCAGTCCGGCTGCCAGGTGATCCTCGCCGAGGACGGGTTCGACGCGCTGGCGAAGATCGCCGACAACGATCCCGACCTGATCTTCTGCGACATCCTGATGCCGCGGCTCGACGGCTACCAGACCTGCGCGCTGATCAAGAAGAGTCCCCGCTTCAGCGAGACGCCGGTCGTGATGCTGTCCAGCAAGGACGGCCTGTTCGACCGCGCGCGCGGCCGGATGGTCGGCTGCGACCAGTACCTGACCAAGCCCTTCACCAAGGACAGCCTGATCCGGACCGCGACCGACTACGCGCGGCGCGCAGGCGCGCTGGCCCGTCCGGCGCAGGCGAGTGCCTGAGGCCGGATCGTGGCGAACATCGAAGGACACATCCCAATGCCCGCGCAGAAGATCCTGGTCGTCGACGATTCGCCGACCGAGCGCTTTTTCCTGGCCGAGCTGCTCACGCGGAAGGGCTACACCGTCATCACTGCCGAGAACGGACAGGAAGCGATGGTCAAGGTGAAGGCCGAGCGCCCGGACCTGGTGGTCATGGACGTCGTCATGCCCGGCCAGAACGGCTTCCAGGTCACCCGCGCCCTGTCGCGCGATCCCGAGACCCAGGGCATCCCCATCATCCTCTGCACCAGCAAGTCCAACGAGACCGATCGCATCTGGGGCCTGCGCCAGGGCGCGCGCGAGTACCTGGTGAAGCCGGTCAAGCCGGAGGAACTGCTGGCCCGCGTCGCCGATCTCGCGCACTGACCATGGCAGATCGCAAGAACCTGCGCGAATTCCAGGCCCGGCTTTCGGAGCGGCTGCGCCAGGTCGCGGCCGATCCCGCCCAGTCCGCGTGCCTGGGGGTCCAGGCCGGTGGACAGCGCTTCCTGGTCGAGCTCTCCGAAGCCGGGGAGATCGTGGCGGCCGGCGCCGCGATCGCGCCGGTGCCGCTGACCCACGACTGGTTCAAGGGTCTGGTGAACTTGCGCGGCTCGCTCTACGGCGTCACGGATCTGGGGCGGTTCGACGGCGGCGACTTCACGCCCGCGACGAAGGAGACGCGACTGGTCGCGTTCGCGCAACGCCTGAACCTGAACGGCGCGATCCTGGTGGATCGCATGCTGGGGCTGCAGAGCGTGTCGGCGATGTCGGAGGACGAATCCGAATCCGACGCGACGGGCGCCCGGCCCTGGCTCGGCCGCCGCTGGGTCGATGCCCAGGGCGACCGCTGGACCGAACTCAGCCTGGAACGACTGGCAGGCGATACCCGCTTCCTTGCGGTGAGTCGCTGACCCGCCCGCGGAGAACCGACGATGAAAGTGGCGATCAAGCTTCCCGCCTTCCTGCAGCCGCGTACCAACCGGTACGAGGACCTGGCCCCGGACACCGCGATCCTCGAGGACCTGTTGCCCGACGACGAGATCGGCGCCGCGCATCCGGTCGCATCCGGCGGGAATCCCGAGCGGGCGCCGCGCAGCGCGAAGGCCGCCCCGGCGCCCGCCGGCGTGGACCTCGAGATCATCACCGCGTCCGGCTCCGCCCGTTCGCGGGCCGCGGCGGAGGAAGGCGGGCAGGCGCCGGCCCCCAGGGCGCGCAAGCGCGACCGGTTCCAGATTCCAGTGATCGGCGCGATGCCGTTTCGCAAGCAGCTCGAGGTCTGGCTGCCGATCCTGTTCGTCGCGGTGCTGGTCGCGTTCGTGTTCCTGTGGCTCGATTCGCGCCAGGCGAGCGATGCGACGCGCTGGCTGCAACTGGTCGGGGACGGCCTGACGCATTCGCAGCGCCTCGCCAAGGCGGCGCCGCAGGCGATCGCGGGTGATCCCCAGGCGTTTGTCCAGCTGAGCGAGAGCCGCGATCTGGTCAACCGGTCGATTGCCCGGCTGACCGAGGGCAGCGAAGAAGGGCGCGGCGTGCCGTCCGACCTGCTGCCGGAGGTCGGGAAGCTCCAGACGGCCTGGACGGCCTCGAGCGAGGCGGCCCAGGTCATCGCCTACCAGAGCGCGCTGCTGCAATCGCTGGGCGCGATGCGGCGCGAGGTGATCCGGGTCAATCCGCAGATGCTCGATGCCGCCCAGGCGGTGGCGGCCAGCAAGCTGCAGGCCGGGGCGTCGAATCGCGAGGTGGCGGCGGCCGGCGAACTGGTGATGCTCACCCAGCGCATCGCCAAGGACGTGAACGAGCTGGTGTTCTCGGGCATGTCCGACAACACCGCCGAGGCGAGCCTGCGCCAGTCGGTGACCAGCTTCCGCGACCTGAGCGACAGCCTGCTCACCGGGAACGACCGGATGCGGATCCCGGCCGCCGGCGATGCCGATACCCGGCGCGCACTGACCGAGCTGAAGAAGATGATGGCCGGAATCGACCCGGCGCTCGCGGGCATCCTCTCGAGCCTGCCGCGGCTGCAGCAGGCGAAGCAGGCCGAGCGCCGGATCTTCGGCGACAGCGAGCCGGTGCGGATGCAGCTCGAGGGCGTGCGCGCCAGGCTGCAGGCGGGCGAGTCCGACCGCGCCTGGAACCTCGCGATCGCGGCGATGTTCGGCATGCTCGCGCTGGTGGCGGTGTACGGCCTGTTCCGCGCGTTCCTGTCCGACAGCGAACAGCGCGCCGAGGATGCCGAGCGCCAGCAGGCGGTCGCCCAGCGCCTCGAGCAGGACGCGAAGCGGACCAACGACCAGAACCAGGCGGCGATCCTCCGGTTGATGAACGAGCTGCAGGAGGTCGCCGACGGCGACCTGACCGTCCAGGCGACGGTGTCCGAGGACATCACCGGCGCGATCGCCGACTCGGTGAACTACACGGTCGAGGAGCTGCGCAACCTGGTGGCGCGGATCAACGCCACGGCCGAGCTCGTCAACAGCGCGTCGTCGAAGGCGCAGATGACCGCGTCGAGCCTGCAGGCGGCCAGCGAGCAGCAGTCGCGCGAGATCCGCGAGACCGGCGAGGCGGTGCTGCGCATGGCCCACCAGATCAACGACGTGTCGGCGCGCGCCGCCGAATCGGTGAAGGTCGCGCGGCAGTCGCTGAACGCTTCCGAGGAAGGCTCGCGCGCGGTGAGCAACGCGATCAGCGGGATGAACGGCATTCGCGATCAGATCCAGGACACCGCCAAGCGCATCAAGCGGCTCGGCGAATCCTCGCAGGAGATCGGCGAGATCGTCGAGCTGATCTCGGACATCACCGAGCAGACCAACGTGCTGGCCCTGAACGCCGCGATCCAGGCGGCGTCGGCCGGCGAGGCCGGGCGCGGCTTCACGATCGTCGCCGAGGAGGTGCAGCGGCTGGCCGAGCGCTCGGCCGAGGCGACCAAGCAGATCGCCGCGCTGATCCGCACGATCCAGACCGATACCGCCGACGCGGTCGCCGCCATGGAGCGCAGCACGCAGGGCGTCGTCGAGGGCGCGCGATTGTCCGACGAGGCGGGCCGCGCGCTGGGCGACATCGGCCGGGTGTCGACGACCCTGGCCGAGCTGATCGACGGCTTCTCGAACACGACCTCGCGTCAGGCGGCGTCGGCCGGCACCGTCGCCCAGTCGATCCAGCGCATCCTGCTGGTGACCGAGCAGACCAGCGAGGGCACGCTGCAGACCGCCGGGTCGATTCGCCAGCTGTCCGAACTCGCGCACGAGCTGAAGAACTCGGTCTCGCGCTTCAAGGTTGCCTGAGGGACGGGGCGACGCGATGAGTGACGCAAGCCGCCAAGCCTCGATCGAGGCGCCGGACATGGCCACGCTCGCCTGGTGCCTGGGCGAGATCCGGGAGTCGCTGGTCGCCGGCGAGGCCGGGCTGCGCGAGCAGCTCGGCCGGGCCGATGCCGAGGCGCCGGACGATCTCTCGACGCTGCATGCGGCGCGCGCGTCGGTGCACCAGGCGCACGGCGCGCTCGCGGTGGTCGATCTTTCCGGCGTGGCCTTGCTCAGCGGCGAGGTCGAGGCCCTGCTCGACCTGGTCGAGCGCGGGCAGCTCCGGCTCTCGCGCGAGCTGGTCGACCGGATCGCGCGCAGCTTCGGCGCGATCATCGAGTATCTCGACGAACTGCTGCTGGGCGAGCCCCAGCAGCCGCTCTACCTGTTCCCCTACTATCGCGATCTCCTCGAGGCGCGCGGCGCCGAGCGCGTGCATCCCGCCGACCTGTTCGTCGTGCCCGTATCGGCGCGGCTGGTCGTCGCCGACGCCCAGGTGAACGAGCTCGATGCCGACGCGCTGTCCGGCGCCCGCGCCCAGTACGAACGCGGGCTGCTGCAGGTGCTGCGCAATCCGGGCGACGCCGCGGGAATCGTCGCGCTGCACGACGCCATCGACACGGTCGGCGCCTCGCAGATCGGCGCGCGGCATCCGACCTTCTGGAAGGTGGCGCTCGCGTGGTTCGAGGCGCTGCGCGACGGCGGGATCGGGCTGGACGTCTACGGCAAGCGCCTGCTTGCCCGGATGAACCTGCAGCTGCGCCGCTCGATCGTCGACGGCACGCCGGTGGCCGAGCGCCTGATGAAGGATGCGTTGTTCGCGCTGGCGCGCGTCGAGGTCCGGGACGATGCCGCCTCCCCGCTGCTCGGCGAGGTGCGGCGCGCCTTCGGGCTCGAGCGCGCGGTACCCGAGGATTTCGAGACGCCGCGCTTCGGGCGCGTCGATGCGCGCGTGGTCTCGGCCGCGCGCGAGGCGATCACGCGCGCCAAGCCCGCCTGGGAGAAGCTGGTCCGCGGCAGTCCGGCCGACCTGGCGGTGTTCGCCCAGGCGATCGCTGCGCTGCGCTCGGCGGTCGCGAGCCTCCCGGGCCACGGCGTGCGTGCCCTCGCCGAGGCGTTCGGCGAGGCCAGTCGCGTCCTCGCCCTGCGCCCGGGGCCGGTGTCCGAGGCGCTGGCGCTCGAGGGCGCGTCGGCGCTGTTGTTCGCCGAGCAGGTGTTCGAGCGCGGCCTGAAGGGTCGCGAGGGGCTCGACGACCGCGCCGGCGAGATGGCCTCGAGGCTCGTGCGGGCCGTCGAGGGCGGGCAGATCGAGGCGGAACTGCCCCAGTGGCTGCGCGAGCTCAGCCATGCCGCGCAGGAACGGCTGACGATGGCCAGCTTCATCGCCGAGGCGCAGGGCAGCCTGCGTTCGGCCGAGCAGGTGCTCGACTCCTATTTCCGCGATCCGGCGCAACGCGACGAGCTGCCGCAGACCGTGCATCAGCTGGGGCAGGTGGCGGGGGCGCTGCAGGTGCTCGGCCACCCCGATGCCGCTGCCGCGGCGCGCAGCGTGGCCGAGCGGGTCCGCGGCTTCGCCGAGCTCGAGGGCGCCGCGGCGCCCGAGGCCTGCGAGCTGGTCGCGTCGAGCCTCGGCGCGCTCGGCTTCTTCATCGACGGGCTCCAGCAGCCGGGGCGCAGCGGCGCGCGCTTCGCGTTCGATGCGCAGAGCGGGCGGTTCAGCGCCGAACTGAACGAACCGCGTCGTCCGCCCCCTGCGGTAGTGGTCGCGCTGGATGCCCGCACCGTCCGGCCGGTCGCCGAGCCGTCGCCCGATACCGCCGAGTCCTTGCTGGCCGGCCATTCTCAGCGCGCCGGCGAACTGATCGGCTCGCTGCAGCAGGCGCCCGGCGACGCCTCGCTGCGCGGCGAACTGCGCGAGACGCTCGAGCGCCTGCGCGACGACGCGCAACTGGTCGACGACGGCGCGCTCAAGTCGAAGGCGAGCGACGCGATCGCGATGCTCGATGCGGGCGCCGAAGCCGACGGGGCCCCGCTGCGGGCGGCGCTGGCGGAAATCGCCGGCGCACCTCCCGAGGCGCCCGCGGCGCCGCAGGAACCGGAGCGCGACGAGGCCGAGATCGACAGCGAGCTGCTCGAGATCTTCCTGGGCGAGGCGCACGAGGTGCTCGCGGCGATCTCGGGCGCTGCAGCCGATTCGCAGCGGGCGCCGGCGGACCAGGCATCCCTGACGACGATCCGCCGCGGGTTCCACACGCTGAAGGGATCGAGCCGGATGGTCGGTCTTGCCGGCTTCGGCGACGCCGGCTGGGCGATGGAGCAGGTCCTCAATCTCTGGCTGGCCGAGGAACGGGCGGGGACGCCGGCGCTCTACGCGCTGATCGGGCTCGCCTGCCGGCGCTTCGACGATTGGGTCGGCCTGCTCGAGGCCGGCACGCCGTTCCGCCTCGATCCGCAGCCGATGATCGACGCGGCGGGTGCGCTGCGGGAAGGGCAGTCGCACGAGGCGGCCTTCCAGGCGCTCGACGCCCAGGCGGTGGGGGCGCAGGAAGCCGAGGCGCCGGAAGTGGACGCGCCGGAAGTGGCCGCCCAGGCGGTGGATGTCCAGCCGGTCGAGGCCCGAGCGGTCGAGACTCAAGGGGTCGAGACTCGGGCGGTCGAGGCGACCGCCGAGGCGGTTTCCGAAGCCTCCGGCGAGATCCCCGAGGCGTCGGACGAGATCCGCGTCGGCGACCGCACGATCAGCCGTCCGCTGTACGACATCTTCCTCTCGGAAGCCGACGACCTGATCGCCACGCTCGGGGCCGACACCGCATCCTGGGCCGAACAGCCGGCGCGCGCCGCGACCGAGGCGGCGCAGCGCGCGATGCATTCCCTGAAGGGAAGCGCGGCGCTGGTCGAGCTGACCGGCGTGCAGGCGATGGCCGAGCAGCTCGAGAGCTTCCTGCTGCGCCAGCGGGCTTCCGGGCGCGCGATGGGCGCCGAGGACCTGGCCGACTACGCGCGGACGATCGAGCGCATGCAGGCCATGCTGCATCGCTTCGCCGCCGGCAGCGCGCCGGGCGACGAGCCCGAGGCGCTGGCGCTGGCGCACGCGCTGGCCACCCGGTGGGATCCGCGCAACGACGCGCCGCCCCGGCAGGATCCGGTCGCGGAAGCGGTCTCGGCGGGCGGTGAGCTCGACGAGGAGCTGCTGCCGATCTTCATCGAGGAGGCCACCGACTACCTGCCGCAGATCGGCGAGAACCTGCGTCGCTGGCAGGCGGCGCCCGCCGACCGCTCGGTGCAGCAGCTGTTGATGCGCCATCTGCACACGATCAAGGGCAGCGCCCGGATGGCCGGTGCGATGGCGCTCGGCCAGCTGGTCCACGAGATGGAGACCCGCATCGAGGCGGCCAGCGTGCTGACCGTGGTGCCGGGCACGCTGATCGACGAGCTGATCGCCGACTACGACGATGCGGTGGCGATGTTCGAGGCGATCCGCGATCCGGCGGCGCGAGCGGCCGGACCGGCTTCGGCGCCGGCTTCCGCTCCCGCCGCCGAGGCCGTCGGCGCATTGCCGGCGTCGCCCGAAGACGCGGCACCCCTCGCCGACGCCGGGACGGCCCGGCCGGAAGTGCCGCTCGCGCAGGAAGCGTCCCGCGCGGCGACCCCGCCGGTTCCGGCCGTCGCGGCGCGCGCGACCGCCGGGTTGGCCCCGGCGCTGGCCGCCGCTTCGCTGGTGCGGGTCCGCTCGGACCTGCTCGAGCGCGTGGTCAACGAGTCGGGCGAGGTTTCGATCGCGCGCTCGCGGCTCGACAACGAGCTCGGGCAGTTGCGGCAGTCGCTGCAGGATCTCACCGAGAACGTCGCGCGGCTGCGTTCCCAGCTGCGCGAGATCGAGATCCAGGCCGAGTCGCAGATCCAGGCGCGGATCGCGTCGCAACGCGAGACCAACGCCGATTTCGATCCGCTCGAGTTCGATCGCTACACGCGTTTCCAGGAACTCACGCGCATGCTGGCGGAGTCGGTCAACGACGTCGCGACGGTGCAGCACAACGCGATGCGCAGTCTCGACGTCGCGTCGCAGGACATGGTCCGGCAGTCCCAGGTGCTCAGGGAGCTCCAGCAGAACCTGATGCGCATGCGGATGGTGCAGTTCGGTTCGATCGGGGACCGCCTGTACCGCGTGGCGCGCCAGGCCGCGAAGGAACTGGGCAAGCGCGTCGCGCTCGACATCCGCGGCGCTTCGGTCGAGGTCGACCGGGGCGTGCTCGAGCGGATGGCGGGGCCGGTGGAGCACCTGATCCGCAACGCGGTGGCCCACGGCATCGAGTCGCCGGCGCGCCGCGAGGCGGCGGGCAAGCCCGAAACCGGCGAGATCCGCGTCGAGGTGCGGCAGGAAGGCAACGAGGTGGTGCTGGTCCTCGGCGACGACGGCGCGGGGCTCGACTACGCGAAGATCCTCGCGCGGGCCCGGCATCTCGACCTGATCGGGTCCGATGCCCAGCCCCAGGAGCGCGAGCTCGCCGACATGATCTTCACGCCCGGCTTCTCGACCGCCAGCGAAGTCACCGAGCTGGCCGGGCGCGGCGTCGGCACCGACGTCGTCCGGTCCGAGGTGCTCGCGCTCGGCGGGCGGATCGATGTCGAGTCCGAGCGCGACGCCGGCACGCGTTTCACGGTGCACCTGCCGCTCACGCTGGCGATCGCGCAGGTGGTGCTGGTGGGCGTCGGGGCGCTGCAGTACGCGATCCCGTCGTCGAGCGTCGAGCAGGTGCTGCAGCTCAAGCCGCAGGCGCTGGCCGCCGCGTACGGAGACGGCGCGGTCGCGTGGCAGGGGGCGCGCGTGCCGATGCACTACCTCGGCGCGCTGGTGGATTCGGCCGATGCGCGGCCGATCGCCCAGCATCTTTCTCCGGTAGTGATCGTGCGTTCGGCGAATTTGCGGCTGGCGATCCACGTCGATGCCGTCAGCCCGAACCAGGAGGTGGTGGTCAAGAACGTCGGGGCGCAGGTCGCCCGCGTGCCCGGAGTGGGGGGCGCCACGGTGCTCGGCAACGGCGACATCGTGCTGATCCTGAACCCCGCGCGTCTCGCGCAGGCGGTTCTGGGTGACCTGTGGCTCGAGCGTCCGGCCCCGGGCGGGGCGCGCGCGCCGCTCGCCGAAGTGCCGCCGGCCGTGATGGTGGTCGACGACTCGCTGACGGTCCGCAAGGCCACGCAGCGCCTGCTGCTGCGCGAGGGCTACGACGTGATGCTGGCCAAGGACGGCGTCGACGCGCTGCGCCAGCTGCAAGACCGTCGCCCCGACGTGATGCTGGTGGACATCGAGATGCCGCGGATGGACGGCTTCGATCTGACCCGCCACGTGCGCGCCGACGAGCGCTTCCGCGACCTGCCGATCGTGATGATCACCTCGCGCACCGCGGACAAGCATCGCAACTACGCGATGTCGCTCGGCGTGAACGCCTATCTGGGCAAGCCGTACCGCGAAGACGAATTGCTCGGTCAGGTGATCGCCTTCGCGGCGTCGCGTCGCCGTCGCGCCGGAGCGTAGGGCACCGGGCGCGGCCGATTGTGCCGTCGAGGGCGCCCCCGTACAATCGACGCCATGGCCGAGCAGTTCGTCACCGATCTCACCAACCAGTTCCTGATCGCCATGCCCGACATGGCCGATCCGAACTTCGGGGGCACGGTCGTGTTCGTGGCCGAGCACAGCGCGAAGGGCGCGCTGGGGCTGGTCATCAACCGGCCGATGGAGATCGACCTCGCCACCCTGTTCGAGCGCATCGATCTCAAGCTCGAGATCGCGCCGCTCGCGAGTTCGCCGGTGTTCTACGGCGGACCGGTCCAGATGGATCGCGGGTTCGTCCTGCACGAGCCGGTCGGCGCGTGGAACTCCACCGTCACCGTCGGCGGCGAGCTCGGGCTGACGTCCTCGAAGGATGTCCTCGAGGCGGTCGCGACCGGGGGCGGGCCGCGGCGAATGCTGGTCACGCTGGGCTATGCCGGCTGGGGGCCGGGCCAGCTCGAGGACGAGATCTCGCGCAATGCCTGGCTGACCGTTCCCGCCGACGCCGGACTGATTTTCGATACGCCGGCCGAGCAGCGCTTCGCCGCGGCGTTCCGCCTGCTGGGGATCGACCCCGCCTTCCTGGCGACCTCGGCCGGGCATGCCTGAGTGGCGGAAACGCTGCTCGGCTTCGACTTCGGGATCCGGCGCATCGGCGTCGCGGTCGGGAACACCCTGACCGGGGCGGCGCGCCCCCTGCGCGTGGTGCCGACCGAGCCCGTGGCGGCGCGCTGGGCGGCGATCGCCGCGCTCGTGGCCGAGTGGGCGCCGCAGCGGTTCGTGGTGGGCCGCCCGCGCCACCCCGACGGCGTGTCGCTGCCGGTCACGCCGCGCTGCGAGCGCTTCGCCCGGCAGCTCGAAGGACGCTTCGGCCTGCCGGTGGCGCTGGTCGACGAGAGCTTCTCCAGCGTCGAGATCCGGAGCGAGCGCGCCGCCGCGGCCGAGGCTGCCGAAGCCGGCTTGCCCCGGGCCCCGGGCCGGCCCGGCGTCCCCGACCTGGCGCGCCGGCCCGTCGCCGCGGGGCCGATCGACGACGAGGCGGCCGCCGTAATCCTGCGACAATACCTCTCCAGCCGGCCCGATCCCGGGCTTCCGAATCCAGGATGACACCCACCACTCCCGACGCCGAAGCCACCTACGCGAGCCTGCTGCAGGCGGTTCGCACGGGCATCGCCGGCCGCGACATCTCGTTGATCGGCATCCACAGCGGCGGCGCCTGGATCGCCGAGCGGCTGCATCGCGACCTGCGGGTCGCGCGGCCGCTGGGGGTGCTCTCCAGCGCCTTCCACCGCGACGACTACGGGCGGCGCGGCCTGCCGGCGGAGATGAAGGCGACCGAGCTGCCGTTCGAGGTGAACGGCGCCGACATCGTGCTGGTGGACGACATCCTGTTCACCGGCCGGACCGTGCGGGCGGCGATGAACGAGCTGTTCGACTACGGTCGCCCGGCCCGCATCGAGCTGGCGGTGCTGCTCGACCGCGGCGGTCGCGAGCTGCCCATCGAGGCCCGCTACCGCGGGGGCGAGCACCCGCTGCCGGCGCCGCGCAACTTCGCGTTCCGCCGCGCCGAGGACGGCCGCTTCACGCTCCGGATCGAATGACGCCATGCCCCTGCGCCATCCACAGCTGAACGAGAACGGGCAACTGCGCCATCTGCTCACGATCGAGGGGCTTCCGCGGGAACTGATCCACCACATCCTCGACACCGCGGCGACCTTCGTCGGCGTGTCCGACCGCGACGTGAAGAAGGTGCCGCTGCTGCGGGGCAAGTCGGTGTTCAACCTGTTCTTCGAGAACTCGACCCGCACGCGGACTACGTTCGAGATCGCCGCCAAGCGGCTGTCGGCCGACGTGATCAACCTGAACATCAGCACCTCGTCGGCATCGAAGGGCGAATCGCTGCTCGACACGATCGACAACCTGGTCGCGATGCACGCGGACATGTTCGTCGTGCGCCACGCCGAGAGCGGCGCCCCGTTCCTGATCGCCCAGCACATCGACCGGACGCGCGGCAGGGGGCACGTGCACGTCGTCAATGCAGGCGACGGCCGTCACGCGCACCCGACGCAGGGCCTGCTCGACATGTACACGATCCGCCACTTCAAGGGCGATTTCACCGGGCTCACGGTGGCGATCGTCGGCGACGTGCTGCATTCGCGCGTGGCGCGCTCGGACATCCACGCGCTCACCACGCTCGGTGTCCCCGAGGTGCGGGTGATCGGTCCGCGCACGCTGCTGCCGGGGGGGCTCGAGCAACTGGGCGTGCGCACCTTCACCGACATGCGCGAGGGGCTGCGCGGGGTCGACGTCGTCATCATGCTCCGGCTGCAGAACGAGCGGATGCGCGGGGCGCTGCTGCCTTCGGCCCAGGAGTACTTCAAGCAGTACGGCCTGACGCAGGACAAGCTCGCGCTCGCCGCGCCCGGCTGCATCGTGATGCATCCCGGGCCGATGAACCGGGGCGTCGAGATCGAGTCGGCGGTAGCCGACGGGCCGCAGTCGGTGATCCTGGACCAGGTCACTTTCGGCATCGCGGTCCGGATGGCCGTGATGAGCATCCTCGCGCAATCGTGAACGCATGAGACTCTCCATTCTCGACGGCCGCATCGTCGACCCGGCCTCGGCGACCGAGCGGCGCGCCGACCTGCACGTCGCCGACGGGCGCATCGTCGCGATCGGCCCGGCGCCGCAGGGGTTCGACGCCGACCGCCGGCTCGACGCGTCGGGGCTGGCGGTCGCCCCGGGGCTGGTGGACCTCGCCGCCCGGCTGCGCGAGCCGGGCTTCGAGTACAAGGCGACGCTGGAGTCCGAGATGCGCGCGGCGCTCGCCGGCGGCGTGACGGCGCTGTCGTGCCCGCCGGACACCGATCCGCCGCTCGACGAGCCCGGCCTGGTCGAGATGCTCAAGCACCGGGCGCGCGGGCTCGACCAGGCGCACCTGTTCCCGCTGGGCGCGCTGACGGTCGGGCTGAAGGGCGAGATCCTGACCGAGATGGCCGAGCTGGCCGAGGCCGGCTGCGTCGGCTTCTCGCAGGCCGGCGCCCCGATCGTCGACACGCAGGTGCTGCTGCGCGCGATGCTCTACGCGAATACCTACGGCTTCACCGTCTGGGTCCGCCCGCAGGATCCGCACCTGTCGCGCGGCGGCGTCGCGCACAGCGGGCCGGTCGCCGCCCGGATGGGGCTGGCGGGGATCCCGGTCTCGGCCGAGACCATCGCGCTGCACACCCTCCTCGACCTGGTGCGGGAGACCGGCTGCCGCGTGCACCTGTGCCGGATGTCCTCGGCCGCGGGGCTCGAGCTGGTGCGCCGGGCGAAGGCCGAAGGGTTGCCGGTGAGCGCCGACGTCGCCGTGCATCACCTGCACCTGATCGACGTCGACGTGGGCTACTTCGACAGCCAGTACCGCGTCGATCCGCCGTTTCGCTCGCAGCGCGACCGCGACGCCATTCGCGCCGCGCTCGCCGACGGCACGCTCGATGCGATCTGCTCCGACCACACGCCGGTGGACGACGACGCCAAGCAGCTTCCGTTCGCCGAGGCCGAGCCCGGCGTGACCGGACTCGAGCTGCTGCTGCCGCTGGTGCTGAAATGGGCCGGCGAGACGCGCACCGGACTGCCCGCCGCGCTCGGCAAGGTGACCTGCGGCGCGAGCGCGGTGCTCGGCCCGTCGGCCGACGTGGGCCGGATCGGCGTCGGCGCGCCGGCCGACCTGTGCGTGTTCGACCCCTCCGAGCCCTGGACGGTGACCCGGGAGGGGCTGCTGAGCCAGGGCCGGCACACGCCCTATCTCGGGATGGAAGTGACCGGCCGGGTCCGCTTCACCGTGGTCGACGGGCGGGTCGCGTTCGAGCGCTGACGATGCGCGACCCCGTCCTCGTCACCGGGGCGGCCGGCTTCATCGGCATGCACCTGTGCCGGCGCCTGCTCGCCGGCGGCCGGGCCGTCGTCGGCATCGACAGCCTGAACGACTACTACGACCCGCGGCTCAAGCACGCGCGGCTGGCCACGCTCGAAACCGTCGCGGGCTTCGAGTTCCACCGGGCCGACGTGTCGGACCGCGCCGCCGTCGACGCGCTGTTCGACCGCTACCGGCCGCGCCAGGTGGTCCACCTGGCCGCCCAGGCGGGCGTCCGGTACGCGCTCTCGAACCCGATGGCCTACTCCGAGAGCAACCTCACCGGCATGACCGTGATCCTCGAGGCCTGCCGGCGCCTGCGGACCGCCCATCTCGTGTTCGCGAGCAGCTCGAGCGTCTACGGCGCCAACCGGAAGGTGCCGTTCTCGGAGCGCGACCCGGTCGATCATCCGGTCAGCCTCTATGCGGCGACCAAGCGCGCGAACGAGCTGATGGCGCACAGCTACGCGCACCTGTTCTCGCTGCCGGTCACCGGCCTGCGCTACTTCACGGTGTACGGCCCCTGGGGCCGGCCCGACATGGCCATCTGGAAGTTCACCGACGCGCTGCTGCGCGGCCGGCCGATCGACGTCTATGCCGGAGGCGTGCTGTCGCGCGACTTCACCTACGTCGACGATACCGTCGAGGCGACGCTGCGGCTCCTGGAGCGCCCGCCCGCGGCGCCCGGATCGGCCGATCCGTCCGACTGGAACGCCGGCGGGCCCGACACGAGCTGGGCGCCGTACGAGGTGGTGAACCTGGGGCGCAGCGATCCGGTGAGCGTCAACGCGCTGATCGACGCGCTCGAATCGATCACCGGGCGGCGCGCGCTGCGCAACGAGATGGGCATGCAGCCGGGCGACGTCGAGCGCACCTGCTCGTGCACCGACAAGCTCTCGCGCCTGACCGGCTTCGCGCCGCGGGTTCCGCTCGACGAGGGCCTGCGCGCCTTCGTCGACTGGTTCCGCGCCTACCATCGAATCGACTGACGCGGGGTCGAGGACACGATGCGCATCACCGTTTTCGGCGCCGGCTACGTGGGGCTGGTCACCGCCGCCTGCTTCGCCGAGATGGGCAACCACGTGAGCTGCGTCGACGTCGACGCCGGGCGCGTGGCGCGCCTGAATCGCGGCGAGGTGCCGATCCACGAGCCGGGGCTGGCGCCGCTGCTCGAGCGCGGCCTGACGCAGCAGCGGATCCGCTTCACCGACGATCCGGTCGAGGCGCTGCCGGGCGCCGAGGTCGTCTTCATCGCGGTGGGCACGCCACCGGGCGAGGACGGGTCGGCCGACCTCTCGCACGTCCTCGCGGTGGCGCGGACCGTCGGCACGCTGCTCGAGGCCCGGTGCGTGATCGTCGACAAGAGCACCGTGCCGGTCGGAACCGCGGACCGGGTGCGCGAGACGATCGCGGCGGAGTTCGCGCGGCGCGGCGTCTCGCATCCGTTCTCGGTGGTGTCGAACCCCGAGTTCCTGAAGGAGGGCGCCGCGATCGGCGACTTCATGCGCCCGGACCGGATCGTGATCGGCAGCCGCGACCCGTGGGCCACCGAGGTGATGCGCGCGCTCTACGCGCCGTTCTCGCGCAATCACGAGAAGCTGATCGTGATGGACGTGCGGTCCGCCGAGCTGACCAAGTACGCGGCGAACACGATGCTGGCGGTGCGGATCTCGTTCATGAACGAGCTGGCCGGGCTGGCCGAACGGCTCGGCGCCGACATCGAGGACGTGCGTCGCGGCATCGGCAGCGATCCGCGGATCGGGCCGGGCTTCCTGTATCCGGGCGCGGGATTCGGCGGGTCGTGCTTCCCGAAGGACCTGCGCGCGCTGTTGCGCACCAGCCAGGAGCACCACGCCCCGCTGACGATCGTGCAGGCGGCGTTCGAGGCCAACGAGCGGCAGAAGCGGGTACTGTTCGACAAGGCCCTGCGAGTGTTCGAGGGCGAGCTCCGGAACCTGCGCGCCGCGCTCTGGGGCCTCGCGTTCAAGCCGGACACCGACGACATCCGCGAGGCGCCGAGCCTGGTGCTGATCGACCGTCTGCTCGGGGCCGGCGCGAGCGTCGTCGGCTACGACCCCGAGGCGGCGGCGAACACCCGGGCCGCGTTCGCCGGCCGGGAGGGTTTCGCTACCGTCGACGACCCCTACCGGGCCGCCGAGGGCGCCGACGTGCTGTTCGTCGTGACCGAATGGCGCGAGTTCCGCAGTCCGGACTTCGCCCGGCTGCGGGCGACGATGCGCCGGCCGGTGCTGATCGACGGCCGCAATCTGTACGACCCGCAACGGGTCCGCGAGGCGGGCCTGCGCTACGAGGCGATCGGCCGCCCGGCCTGAGCGGCCGATGCCGGGGTCGGGGTCGGCCGCCGGCGCGCCCGGCTCAGGACGCGGCGGCGGCGCCGAGGCCGGCGCACGAGACCGACCGGCGGCTCCGGTCGGACAGTCGCACGGCGGTGAGCTCGCGTCCCCAGACGCAGCCGGTGTCGATCGCCAGCAGGTCGGGGCGGTCCATGAATCCCAGGGCGGCCCAGTGCCCGAACACGATCGGCGCGCCCGCGCTCGCCCGTCCCGGGACCTCGAACCAGGGCAGGTGGCCGGACGGCGCGTGCCCGATCCCCTCCTTCGCCGTGAAGTCCATCCGGCCCTCCGGCGTGCAGAAGCGGATCCGGGTCAGCGCGTTGACGATCACCCGCAGGCGATCGTTGCCGCGCAGCGAATCGGACCACGCGGCCGGCTCGTTGCCGTACATCTCGCGCACGAAGGCGATCCAGTCGGGGCCCGACAGCACCTGCTGCACCTCGGCGGCCAGCGCCAGCGTGCGTTCGACCGACCACTGCGGCAGCACGCCGGCGTGCACCATCAGCCAGCCGTGCTCGTAGTGCGCGAGCGGACGCGAGCGAACCCAGTCGATCAGCGTGTCGCGGTCCGGCGCGTCCAGGATGTCGTGGAGCGTGTCGGTGCGGTGCGCCCGGCGGATGCCGGCCGCCACGGCCAGCAGGTGCAGGTCGTGGTTGCCCAGCACGGTGACCAGCCGTTCGCCCTGGGCCATCGCCCAGCGCAGGCTGTCGGCCGAGCGCGGCCCGCGGTTGACGAGGTCGCCGGGCATCCAGAGGCGGGCGTCGGCGGGCAATTGCGGCAACAGGCGCAGCAGGCCGTCGAGGCAGCCCTGGAGATCGCCGACGGCCCAGATTTCGTCTTCGATGGCGGAACGAGCGGGCATCGACAGATTATCCTTCGATTCCGCGCCAACGGCGCTCGCCCGTGACTTACTCGGCGGTGCGGGCCCCGGCCGGCCCGTAGAATCACGCGGATGAAGAAGACCCTCTACCTCGTCGCCGGCGCCCGCCCGAACTTCATGAAGATCGCGCCGATCGTGCGTGCCCTCGAGGCGCGGCGCGACGCGTTCGACTACCGGCTGGTCCACACCGGGCAGCACTACGACCGCGAGATGAGCGACGTGTTCTTCGAGGAACTGGGCATCCCGAAGCCCGATTTCCATCTCGAGGCCGGCGGCGGCAGCCACGCGACCCAGACCGCGAAGATCATGATCGCCTTCGAGGAGATCTGCCAGGCGCAGCGCCCCGACTGCGTGCTGGTGGTGGGCGACGTGAACTCGACGCTGGCCTGCTCGATCGTGGCGAAGAAGCTGCACATCCCGGTCGCGCACGTCGAGGCGGGGCTGCGCAGCGGCGACCTGCGCATGCCCGAGGAGATCAACCGGCTGGTCACGGACTCGATCAGCGACTGGTTCTTCGTGACCGAGCCCGCGGGCGTGGCGAACCTGCTGCGCGAGGGCAAGGCCCAGGACCAGGTGTTCTTCGTCGGCCACGTGATGGTCGACAACCTCTTCTACCAGCGCGACCGGCTCGCCGCCGCCGACAAGGGCGGCTTCGAGAGCGAGGCGCTGAAGGCGCGGCTCGGCCGCTACGGCGTGGTGACGATGCACCGGCCCTCGAACGTCGACGACCGCGAGACGCTGGCCGGCATCGCCGCCGCCCTGCGCGAGATCGCGGGGCGGCTGCCGCTGGTGTTCCCGGTGCATCCGCGCACCCGCGGCAACCTGGAGCGGTTCGGGCTCGACCTGGGGCCGGGCGTGACCCTCACCAAGCCGCTGTCGTACATGGACTTCCTGAACCTCTGGAAGGACGCGAGCCTGATCCTCACGGACAGCGGCGGCCTGCAGGAGGAAACCACCGCCCTCGGCATCGCCTGCGTGACGCTGCGCGAGAACACCGAGCGGCCGGTGACCGTCGACGAAGGGACCAACACCGTCGTCGGGGTCGACCCATCGAAGATCCTCGCCGCCGCCGACGCCGTGCTCGCGGGACGGGGCAAGACCGGCCGCAGCCCGCAGTTCTGGGATGGCCACGCCGCCGAGCGCATCGTGGCGACGCTCGCGACGCGACTGTCGTAGGATCGGGCCCGGGGCGGTCGTCGCCCCCGGAGAGCCCGGATGCCCGTCGCCCCAGCCGCCGGATTCGCACTGTTCGACACCGCCCTGGGCGGTTGCGGCATCGCCTGGGGCGACCGGGGCCTGGTCGGCGTCCAGCTGCCCGAGGGCGACGATGCCCGCACCCGCGCCCGCATGCGCCGCGACTTCCCCGGCGCGCCCGAGGCGCCGCCGCCCCCACGGGTCGGGGCCGCGATCGCCCGGATCCGTGGCCTGCTGGATGGCGTGCCCGACGACCTGCGCGATATCGAGCTCGACATGCGCGCCGTATCCCCGTTCGAATGCCGCGTCTACGGGCTGGTACGCGCGATCGTCCCCGGCCGGACGCTGACCTACGGGGAGGTGGCGTCTCTGCTCGGGGAGCCCGGGGCCGCGCGCGCCGTCGGCCGCGCGCTCGGCCGGAACCCGTTCGCGCCGGTGGTGCCGTGTCATCGCGTCCTGGCCGCCGCCGGGCGCTCCGGCGGCTTCTCGGCCCGGGGCGGGGTGGCGACCAAGCTGCGGCTGCTCCGGATCGAGGGCGCGCGCATCGGCCGGGAGCCGGGGCTGTTCGACCCGTAGCCCGGGCCTCGCGAGGCGGCGTCGCGCCGCCGGCGCCGGCCCGGGTCCCGGTTGTCGTGGCGCCGCATTTCAATGTAGTATTTACTACATTGAAATGCCAGCGGAGCGACACCGCCTCATGAGCGCTTTCCACGAAGAACAGGTGCTGAGCGTCCACCACTGGACCGACCGGCTGTTCAGCTTCACCACCACGCGCGACCAGTCGCTGCGCTTCAGCAACGGCCATTTCACGATGATCGGCCTGGAGGAGGGCGGCAAGAAGCTGCTGCGCGCCTACAGCATCGTGAGCCCGAACTACGAGGACCACCTGGAGTTCCTCAGCATCAAGGTGCCGGGCGGGCCGCTCACCTCGAAGCTGCAGCACATCCAGCCGGGCGACCGCATCATCGTCGGCCGCAAGCCGACCGGCACGCTGCTGATCGACTACCTGCTGCCGGGCAGGCGGCTCTACCTGCTCGCCACCGGCACCGGCCTGGCCCCGTTCATGAGCGTGGCGCGCGATCCGCAGACCTACGAGCGCTTCGACCAGGTGATCCTGGTGCACAGCGTGCGCGAGGTCGACGAGCTGGCTTATCACGACTACCTGATCAGGCACCTGCCTTCGGACGAGTTCCTCGGCGAGATGGTGGCGACCAAGCTGCGCTACTACCCGACGGTGACGCGCGAGGAGTTCGTGAACATGGGCCGGATCACCGAGCTGATGGAAAGCGGCAAGCTGTTCGCCGATCTCGGCGTGCCGCCGCTCGACCCGGCCGACGACCGGGTGATGCTGTGCGGCAGCCCGGCGATGCTGCGCGACCTCAAGCGGATGCTCGAGGCGCGCGGCTTCCACGAGGGCAACACGTCGAGGCCCGGCGACTTCGTCGTCGAGCGCGCGTTCGCCGAGCAGTAGCCCGGGCGACCGGACGCACGATGCCGGCACCCGCGCGCGCGACTCCCCGCGTCCCGGCGAAGACGGCCGCGAACGGCGGCCCGGGCGTTCGCGAGCGCGCCGCGCAGGCGACCCGGGACGCCATCCTCAATGCCGCGATCGAGGTGTTCGCACGCCACGGCTACGACGGCGGACGGGTCGAGCAGATCTCGAAGGCCGCCGGATCGTACGACCGGATGATCTACTACTGGTTCGGCAGCAAGGAGGGCCTGTTCGTCGAGGCGCTCGAGGAGATCTACCGCCGCTTCAACGAGGCCGAGTCGCGGATCGCGATCGACCCGGAGCGTCCGGTCGAGGCCCTGGGTGCCGTCGTCCGCTTCATCTGCGGCTACTACCGTGCGCATCCCGAGTTCGTCGCGCTGCTCAACGCCGAGAACCTGCACGAGGGGCGTCATATCGCGCGCTCGCCGCGCGCGCGGCAGTACTCGCTGCCGGCGGTCGGCGTGATCGCGCGGGTGCTCGAGAGCGGGGTGCGGCAGGGCGTGTTCCGCGCCGACCTGCGGGCGCGCGACGTCTACCTGATGATCGCCTCGATGGGTTACTTCTACCAGTCGAACCGGCACACCCTGTCGGTGTTCCTCGGCGAGAATCTCGGGACGGCCGACGCACAGGCGCAATGGGAGGGGTTCGTGGTCGAGGCGGTATCGTCGCTGGTCGCGCGGGGGGCGGCGGTCGCGGGCGATCCGCATTGACCATCGCGTCCATGGCCTTCGGCGTTGCGGGGCCGCAGCGACGAGATCTCGGATGGCGTAGTACGTAGGTAGAATTTCCATCATGAGTATCCTCGTGACCGGCGGGGCCGGTTTCATCGGCTCGAACTTCGTGCGCGGCTGGCTGTCGACCGGGGACGAGCAATTGCTCAACCTGGACAAGCTCACCTACGCCGGAAGCCTCTCCAACATCGCCGACGTCTCCGGTGACGATCGCCATGTCTTCGTCCGGGGCGATATCGGCGACTTCGACCTCGTCCTCGGGTTGCTCCGCAAGCACGCCGTCCGCGCGGTGGTGAACCTGGCGGCGGAGAGTCATGTCGATCGCTCGATCCGTGGCCCGGGAGATTTCATCCAGACGAACGTCGTCGGTACCTTCCAGCTTCTGGAAGCATGCCGGGCACATTGGGCCGCCTTGCCGGATCGGCAGCGGACGAGGTTCCGCTTCCTGCATGTCTCGACCGACGAGGTCTACGGTTCGCTTGCCGCCGACGAGCCCGCGTTCACCGAACGCCATCGCCATGCCCCGAACAGTCCGTACTCGGCCAGCAAGGCCGCGTCCGAACACCTGGTACGGGCATACCACAGAACCTACGGCTTCCCGGCGCTCACGACCTGCTGCTCGAACAACTTCGGACCGTTCCAGTTGCCCGAGAAGCTGATCCCCCTGTGCATCGAGCGGGCGCTATCGGGCGGCGCCATTCCCCTCTATGGAGACGGATGCCAGCGGCGAGACTGGTTGTATGTGGACGACCATTGCAGCGCGCTTCGGCGCGTGCTGGAAGCGGGAGTCGTCGGCGAGGTGTACAACATCGGGGGCAGCAGCGAGCGCTCGAACCTGGACGTCGTCCGCGCGATCTGCTCGCTGCTGGATGCATCGAGGCCCCGGACCGACGGACGCGGATATGCGGAGCAGATTTCGTTCGTGCCCGATCGGCCCGGGCACGATCGGCGCTACGCGATCGATGCGGAGAAGATCGCGAAGACGCTCGGCTGGGAGCCCCGTGAAACCTTCGCCGACGGCCTGCGCAAGACGGTCGACTGGTATCTCGGGAATCCGGCCTGGGTTGCCGAGACCGTCCGGAGGTGCGATCCGGACGGTGCGCGGAAGCCCGTGACCGAGTAGCCTGTCGAGGCATCATGCCGCCGGCCAAGAGCGTTGCGATCGTCCAGTCGAACTACATTCCCTGGAAGGGCTATTTCGATCTGATCGCGACCGTCGACGAATTCGTCCTCTTCGACGATGCCCAGTTCACGAAGAACGACTGGAGGAATCGCAATCGGATCAAGACGCCGTCGGGCCTGCAGTGGCTGACCGTCCCGGTCGGCAGCGATATCCGGCGTCGCATCCGCGACGTGGCGCTGCCCCATGAAGCGTGGAAGGCATTGCATTGGAAGACACTTTGCGGGAACTACCGGCGCGCGCCATGGTTCGGGCAGATCTCCGGCCTGATCGAGCCCGTGTACCGCGAACGCGAGCACGCGAGCCTGTCGGCGCTCAATCGCGATCTGATCGAGTGCGTTTGCGGGTACCTCGGGATCGGCACGCGAATCACCAACTCATGGGACTATCGTCTCGTCGACGGCAAGAGTCGGCGCCTGCTCGACCTCTGCATTCAAGCAGGGGCATCGGAGTACGTTTCGGGACCTGCGGCAAGGAGCTATCTGGATGAAGACCTCTTCGTCGACCGGGGGCTGGCGGTGACCTGGTTCGACTATGACGGGTATCCGGAGTACCCGCAGCTCTGGGCGGGTTTCCATCATGAGGTATCGATTCTGGACTTGCTGTTCAATTGCGGTCCGGACTCCCATCGGTACATGAAGCACGTCCACCCATGAAGCTTTCGATCGTCGCCACGTTGTATCGTTCCTCGAAGCATCTCGAGGAGTTTCACCGGAGATCGACCGCAGCGGCGCGCTCGATTGCGGATGACGACTACGAGATCGTGTTCGTCAACGATGGCTCTCCGGAAGACGATCTCGAGCGGGCGGTAAGGCTCTCGGCGGTCGATCCCCACGTTGTCGTCGTCGATCTTTCACGGAACTTCGGGCATCACAAGGCAATGATGACCGGGCTGTCGCACTCGGCCGGAGATCTGGTCTTCCTGATCGACAGCGATCTGGAAGAGGAGCCCGAGTGGCTGCAGGATTTCTCGGCCCGAATGATGGGGGAGAGGTGCGATGTCGTGTTCGGCGTCCAGGAACGGCGCAAGGGTGGCCTGTTCGAGCGCTGGACCGGAAGATGGTTCTACCGGATCTTCAACGCGCTGACGGGCCTGGACCTGCCGGAGAACAGCGTGACCGCTCGACTGATGTCGCGCCGATACGTGAATGCGCTGATCGGTCATGACGAGCGTGAAGTCTTCATGGCCGGGCTGTGGCACATCACGGGGTTCGTGCAGCATGGCCAGAATGTCACCAAGCACTCGACCAGCGCGTCGAGCTATACGCTGCGCCGCAAGCTGTCACTCGTGGTCAACGCGGTCACGTCGTTCAGCAACGTGCCGCTGATCGCCATCTTCTACACGGGGGTGACGATATCCCTGGCGGCGGCGGCCTCCATCGTGTATCTCTTCGTGAACTGGTTCTGCATGTCCCGCCCGATGAGCGGCTGGACCTCGGTCATGGCTTCGATCTGGCTCCTCGGCGGCCTGGTCATTTCGTTCATCGGCATCGTGGGAATCTACCTCTCGAAGATCTTCATCGAGACCAAGCGGCGCCCGTACACGATCGTTCGAAGCGTCTTCCGGGGCGGCCGGGAATGAGTCTCGGCGTGGTTCTGCTCTGTTCCGGCAGCGGCGGGAACCTGCGATTCGTCGATGCGTGTATCGAACACGGGTTGGCGCCCGGTCTCCGGATTCTCGCCGTCCTGACCGATCGGGACTGCGCCGCCGGCACCTATGCGAAGGCCAGGGGAATCCCGACACGGTGTCTCGATTTCGAGTTGCGGTCTCAGCAGGGGCTGCTCGAGGCGCTCGAGGCGCTCCGCCCGGACATCGTCGTCACGACCGTCCACCGGATTCTCGGGCCCGAAGTCGTGGCTGCCTTCCGCGGCCGGTTGGTCAATCTGCACTACTCATTGCTCCCCGCTTTCCCCGGGCGAATCGGCACCACCCCGGTCAAGCAGGCGCTCGAATACGGTGCAAGGTTCATCGGGACGACGGTACATCTGGTGGATGAGGCAGTCGATGCGGGCAGGCCGATCATCCAGTCGGTGACGCCGACGCTTCCCGGCGATCGCGTCGAAGACGTCATGGACTGCGTGTTTCGATGCGGTTGCATCGCGCTGATGCACGCACTCGAATCGCTCGGGTCCGGGGCCCGGAAACCGGAGGGGGACGAGCGGCCGTTCATCGACGTCGGCGGGCGACGGTCGTTTTTCAATCCTGCCCCGATCTTCCGTCGCGAGTACGGAAACGAAGCGTTCTGGAACGAGATCGGATCGCGAGGTCGGTGATGAGGCGATCCGTCCGAGGCAGGAGGGCAGCTTGAAGGCTATCGTACTCGCAGGGGGAAGCGGATCGAGGCTCTATCCGCTCACGCTCGTCGCCAGCAAGCAGCTGCAGGCTGTCTACGACAAGCCGATGATCTACTACCCGCTGACCGTGCTGATCGCGGCCGGAATTCGCGAGATCTGCATCATCTCGACTCCCGCCGATCTGCCCCGGTTCCGGGAACTCCTGGGTGACGGCAGCAGCTGGGGCCTGGCGTTCGACTACCGGGTGCAGCCCTCTCCGGGCGGAATCGCCCAAGCCTTCCTGATCGCCGAGGACTTCATCGGCGCAGACGAGGTCGTCCTCATGCTCGGCGACAATATCTTCTTCGGGGGCGATGCATTCCCGAAGGCGATCGCGGGCTTCGGGGGAGGGGCCACGATCTTCGCCTATCGCGTCCTGAACCCCGAGAACTACGGGGTGGTCGAGTTCGATCGGAACGGACGGGCGGTTTCGATCGAGGAGAAGCCTTCCAGGCCCCGGAGCCACTACGCGGTGCCTGGGGTCTACATCTACGACAATCGCGTCGTTTCGATTGCGCGGTCCCTGCAACCCTCGATGCGAGGGGAGCTGGAAATCACCGACATCAACCGTCGCTATCTGTCGAGCGGCGACCTGCGCGTCCACCGCCTGAGCCGGGGCTTCGCGTGGCTCGATGCCGGGACCAGCAGTTCATTGCAGGAGGCGTCGGCGTACATCGCGACGATCGAGCGTCGACAGGGGATCAAGATCGGCTGCCCGGAGGAAGCCGCTCTGGTGCGCGGCTTCCTGACGCCGGAGAGGTTCGATGAACTGATCAGTACGATGCCCCGATGCGAGTATCGGGACTATCTCGTCGAGGTGCGTGACGAGACCCGGCGGATAGCCCAGCAGCAGTGAGTCCGGGAAGCGACGTAGATCCGATCGCCAAGAGGAAAGTACATGTCGTCAGATCCGATTCCGTTCAACCGGCCACACTTGACTGGCCGCGAGTTGACGTGCATCGCCCAGGCGCAGTTCGGCGGAATGCTCTCGGGGGATGGTTCGTTCACGAGGCGTTGCCATGCGCTGATCGAGTCTCAGTGGGCATGCCGAAAGGCCCTTCTCACCCATTCGTGTACGGCCGCGCTGGAGATGGCTGCGTTGTTGACCGTCGGGCCTGGAGACGAGGTGATCATGCCTTCCTACACATTCGTCTCGACGGCAAATCCATTCGTGCTGCGCGGTGCGGTGCCGGTGTTCATCGATATCCGCGAGGATACCCTCAACCTGGATGAGAGACTGATCGAATCCGCGATTACGCCACGTACCCGGGCGATCGTTCCGGTTCACTATGCCGGCGTGGGGTGCGAGATGGATTCAATCACGGCGGTGGCGCGCCATCATCGGTTGCGCATCATCGAGGACGCTGCACAGGGGACTGGAGCAACCTACAGGGGGCATGCGCTCGGTTCTCTGGGCGATCTGGGCGCCCTCAGTTTTCACGAGACCAAGAACGTCATATCCGGCGAGGGGGGATGCCTGCTGATCAACGAAGACCTTTTGGTCGCTAGAGCCGAAATCATCCGCGAGAAGGGGACCGACAGGAGTCGTTTTTTTCGCGGAGAAGTGGACAAGTATTCTTGGCAGGATCTGGGGTCGTCATACCTTCCAAGCGAGCTGATCGCTGCGTTTCTGCTTCCCCAACTCGAGGAGATCGATCAGATCACGCGCGCGCGCGTGAAGCTGTGGGACGAGTATCACGAGCTCTTGGCGCCGCTCGAAGGGAGCGGGTTGATCCGTCGCCCGGTTGTCCCGAAAGAATGCAGGCATAACGGCCACATGTACTACCTGTTGCTTCGAGAAGGGTTGGATCGGAAGGAGGTGCTTCGGACGATGAAGGATGCCGGGATCGGCGCAATCTTCCACTACGTTCCGCTTCACTCCTCGCCTGGCGGTCGACGATATGGGAAAGCGCACGGCGACCTGTCGGTCACTGATTCGGCATCGGAACGCCTGATCCGGCTCCCTATGTGGCTCGGGTTGAGGGCAGATCAGCAGTGCCGCGTGGTCGAGACATTGTCGCGGGCGATTTCGAATGCGGACGGTCTGCGCCGGACATCGTAGCGCAGACCCGGCGACGTACATGTTCTAGGCGGCCTCCGATGCCACCGGGATACCGGTCGCCGACGCCGGCTGAAGGAGGGTTGGATGTCGAATTACCTGATGATCGTTCCCGTCGCCTTTCTCGTTGCCTATAGCCAGTTGATGGTCAAGCATCGGGCGATATCGATCCATGTGGAGTCCGGTGCCCCCTGGATGCAATCGATCTTTCGCTATATGTCGGATTCATGCATTGCCTCGGCGTACGCGGCGGCGCTGGTCGCTTCGTTCGCCTGGCTCTTCGTCGTGACCCGGATGTCGTTGACGATCGCATTTCCGGTCTACATCGGGCTGACGTTCGTTCTCGTGACGCTCGGAAGCTGGCTTTTCCTCGGTGAGGGGGTCGTCCCTGCACGGGTGCTCGCAATGGTGCTGATCCTTGCGGGGATTTCCCTCGGTCTGCTTTCGAACGGCGGCTGATCCGATGGTTCAGGAGGAGTGGTTCGCCGGCGTCCGCGCAGAGGTCGCCCGGAGGGCGCCCGACCTGATGCCGCTATACGAGGTGTACGAGGGAGAAGCTCGCTTTGGCAGGCAGTACATCGCCCGCGATCTGGCCGCGCTCGCCCCAGGGAGGGCGATCCTCGAGGTGGGTGCAGGGTGCATGTTGTTGAGCTGCCAGCTGGTCCGGGAGGGCTTCCGCGTCACGGCCCTGGAGCCGCTGGGATCGGGTTTCTCGCACCTCTCGACGCTGAGAGCGATCGTCATGGCACAGGCGAATGCCATGGACTGCGTGCCGCTCATCATCGAGCGGCGTGCGGAGGATCTCCGAATCGACGCCGGCTTCGACTATGCGTTCTCCGTGAACGTAATGGAGCATGTCGACAGCGTGGCGGCCTCACTCGAAGCCGTATGCGACGCACTCAGGTCCGGCGCATCTTACCGGTTCACCTGCCCGAACTACCTTTTCCCGTACGAACCTCATTTCAACATGCCGACGATGTTCTCGAAGAGGTTGACCGGATTCATGATGCGGCGTCGGATCTCGGCACGAGAAGCCATGCCGGATGCGGCGGGGGTCTGGCGATCGCTGAATTGGATCAATCCGTTGACGGTCCGGCGCGGCTTGGTGCACAGAACCGACGTCCGCGTTGCGTTCGACCGGAAAGCGATCACCGTTGCGCTGGAACGGATGACGACGGATCCTGTATTCGCGCAACGACGCTCCCCGATCGTCGCACGCATGCTCTCGGCCCTCGTCGCCTCGCGTCTTCACCGCTTGTTCGAGATCCTTCCTGTCACGATCCAACCTCTGATCGACTGCATGGTGGTCAGGACCGATCAGGGGGTTTGAGACCAATGGCGCAGGTGACGAGCGGAATCAGGGCGCTCCTGTCGCGGCCGCGTATCTATTCCGGATTTCAGGCGCTGATGGGAGCGCATCGCTTCCGAGCACGGCTCGTCGAGGAGTTCGTGAGACCGGCACGCGGCATGAACGTGCTCGATGTCGGGTGCGGCCCTGCGGACATCCTGGCGCATCTGGACGATGTGAACTACTGGGGCTTCGATATCAGCCAGCCCTACATCGATCAGGCTCGGGGCAGATTCGGCGAGCGCGGCTCCTTCCACTGCAAGATCCTCTCCGTGGAGGATCTTCATGGGATGCCGCCCTTCGATCTGGTGCTGGCGATCGGCGTAGTCCATCATCTCGACGACGATCAGGCGCTGGATCTCCTGCGGATCGCGCACCGCGCTCTGGGCCCGGGCGGCCGGATGCTGACCGTCGACCCATGCCTCACGTTGCGACAGAATCCGATCGCTCGATTCCTCATCGAGCATGATCGCGGAAGAAATGTCAGGGACAGATCAGGTTATGAGGCCCTGATGACACAGGTATTCGATCCATCGTGCATCGAAGTCAGGCATCAGATCTGGGTGCCCTATACGCACTGCTACATGGAAGGGACTCGGCGCTTCTGAATGTGCGGTTTCACCGAGACAAGTCTTGCGCCCCCCGAGCCTTGCGGCAGGCGGCGACGGCTTCATCTGCGGGTCGCAATGGCTTGAGGAGTCGCTGCTCGTAGACGCCGGGATAGTCTCGAATCCCGAGGGGAGTGATCAGCTTGCCGACCTCGGCATAGCTTTCCCGGTCATCGATGCCGTAACGCCGAAGCAACGACATATCGAGCTTGCGCGGTCCCTCTGGCTCGATCAGAACCCACGCAGCGGCGAGGTCCTCGCACGGTGCGCGGTCCAGCACCATCGATGCGAGTGATCCGCTGCCTTTGTAGCCGCCGATCATCCACGGCTGGCCGATGGCGATGGCTCCGAGTGCGAACACGGTGCCGGGTGAGTGCCCGGTGAGATCGATGATCGGTGTTCCTCGTTCGAATCCCGCGTTCCCTGCGATCCGGGCAGCGGTCCGGAGGTACTCGGCCGTCTGCGGCGGCAGGATAAGTCGCGTGCCATGCGGACCCAGCGTCGTCGGCATGCTCTGCAGCCGCAGGGCTTCCGATTGCCTGTAGGGATGCTCCATCGCAGTCGCCAGCAGTGCGACTGTAGTCAATTGCGCAGCGACCGCTGTCGGCAACAACCCTTGGAGCAATACGGGCGCTGGCAGAACCGAAGCCAGCAGAACTACCCCCGAGAGATTCCAGAAGACGGTCGCGCCGACGCTCTGCAACCAGTAGTTGTTTCCGGTACCGATCGTGTAGACGTAGGGCATTGCAGCGAGCGCGAGCGACAGAGGGGCGACACGCCGCACCGATGGCCATTTCGACTGTGCGTGCGCGAGCCAGAGTGCCGCCGTCACTGCGCCGAGAGGCGCGCCACATGTCAGCATGCCCAGGAAGTAGCTCGGCTCGAGGGGCGGAGCGACCAATCCGGAGACGATTGCCACGCTGGTCAGCATGCCGGTGATGCACCCGGCCATGATTGCCATGCGGGTCGCGGGGCGCCGGGCGACGAGGCATGAAGACGCGAAAACGACGAGAACTATTGAAGCCAGCAGCAGCTTCTCCAACTCCCCAAGCTTGAAGTCATCCAGCCTGAGCAGCCGGCTCATGCGATGACCGGCGTCGAGAGTTCGGCCGATCTCCAACCCGCCTCTGAGGCGGTCGATGAAAGCGAGGATCGATCCGTCGATCGCCACAGCCGACACGAGCAGCAGCAGGATGGAGGACAGGGCCGACATCGCAAGGAGTCGGCCCCTCAGCTTGCTGCTGCCAAGCAGATAGGCCAAGACGACTACCGCCAGCGCTGCGGCAGTCGGGGGTTTCGCCATGAATGCGAGCCACCCCCCCGTCCCTACGAGCAGCCAGCCCAGGAGGCTCGAAAACGATGCGGACCTGTCTGCGAGGATCAGGCCCAATGCGGCCAACAGCACAGCCTGCAGCGCGAGGCTGTTATAGCTCGGGGACGGGATCCACATCGCGAACAGGGTCAGCGCGGCGGTCGCGAGACTTGCCGACACGCTCAGCCACGGCATCCACGCGCGTTGCCCGGCTTGCTCGGGGAGGGGGGCCAGCTGCCTGACCAGGGTGGCGCACAGTACCCAAGCGATGCCGAAGGTCAGCAGTATGTTCGCCTGGCGAAGCGCGGGGATGTCGCCGCCCAGTACGCGATACAGCGGGTGATAGAGGAATCCGAACTGCGTCGGCGAGAGTGGGTAGCGCCAGGGATCGGCCGCCCAGATCAGATCGAAGCTCTCATCGGTGAGGTCGAGCCCGAAATGACTACGGTGCCATAGCCAGCAGATCGTCACCAGGGCCCCGGTCAGAGTCAGGACAAACGCACCGCCGGCAAGAAGGCGAGTGCCCCCAGACGTCGCCGATGGGTGCATGTGCTCCCTTGCCTGCGGTCAGCGTGTTACAGCTTCGCTCATCACGTTTCCGATGACTTCGCACGACTGGCGGATCTCCGCCGGTGTCAGGGTCGGATGAACAAGAAACATCGCACTTGTCTCGCCGAGTTCCCGCGAGACGGGCAGCCGATCGGGTGGGCGGTAGCCGGTACCGTCGAAGGCCTTCTCGAGATAGATCTCGGGGCACGATCCTGCATAGCAGGGAACGCCGGCGGCATTGACGCGCTCCACGATCCGGTCGCGGTTCCAGTCGTGTCCGAGTTGGCCAGGTTCGATGAACACGTAGCATTTGTAAGCGGCGTGCTCGATGGATTCGGGGATCCGGGGTACCCGCAAGCCTCGCAGCCGGGCGCAGGCCGACCAGATCGCCGTGGCGTTGGCGATCCGCGTCGCATGCCAGTCCGGCATTCGATTCAACTGGATCCTGCCGATGGTCGCCTGCATTTCCGTCATGCGCCCGTTGGTCCCGATACCTTCGTGCACCCACCTGAACCCGGAGGGGTGTCTTCGCTCGTAGACCGCGGACCAGGACTTGCCATGATCCTTGTATGACCAGATTCGTGCCCATAGGGCGCGGTCATTCGTCGTGACCATCCCTCCCTCGCCACCGGTCGTAATGATCTTGTCCTGGCAAAAGGACCATGCGGCCAGGTGCCCGATCGAGCCGACCGGACGCCCCTTGTAGCGGGCGCCGTGTGCCTGCGCGCAGTCCTCGATCACGAAGAACCCGCGTTCGGCTGCAAGACCCATGATCGGGTCCATGTCGCATGGCCATCCGGCCAGATGGACGCAAATGACTGCCTTGGTCCGAGGGGTCAGCACATTTCCGATCGTCGCCGCCGAGATGTTCTGGGAGTCGCGGTCGATGTCCGCGAACACGGGGGTCGCGCCGACACTGATCACGCATGACGCGGACGCCAGGAAGCTGCGTGGCGTCACGATGACCTCGTCGCCCGGGCCGATCCCGAGCGCATGCAGCGAGGCCTCCAGGGCGACCGTGCCGTTCGCCAGGGCAACGGCATATGTGGTCGAGGACCAGGCGGCGAACTCCGTCTCGAAACGACGACATTCCTCGCCGGTCCAGTAGTTGACCTTGTTCGACAGCAGCACCCGGCGTACCGCGTCGGCTTCTTCTTCGGTGAACGAGGGCCAGGGGGAAAAGTGAGTTCCCAGCATGTTTTCAGTCTTTTCGAAGTGGAATCGCCGGAACACCCGCGACGGTCTGCCCATCGCGAACATCCTTGATGACTACCGCGCCCGCCCCGACGACGACGTCGACCCCGATTCGGACGCGCTGGCGTACACATGATCCGATACCAAGCCACGATCGGTCGCCGATCTCGACGCCCCCCGCCAGGTGGACGCCCGGGCTGACATGGACGGCATCGCCCAGCCGGCTGTCGTGATCCACGGTTGCGCCGGTATTGATGATCGCGGCGGCTCCGATGCTTGCCTCGGCGTTCACGACGACGCCGGCAAAGACCACGGAACCGGCGCCGAGCCTGGCGCTTCGGCTGACGATCGCAGCCGGGTGCACGATGGACACCAGGTGGGCGCCTGCCGCTTCGAGGACACGGAATTTTTCCCATCGAGCGATGTTCGCACCGATCGCGATCACGACACCGTCGAACCGGCGCACGGATTCGATGAGTTCGGCCGTGCTCCCGACGATCGACCATTCGCCGATGGATGTCGTCGACGGCCAGCGATCATCGAAGAACTCGATCGTTTCCCAGTCGCTGGACTCCGCGGCTTCGGCGACCACTTTCCCGTGGCCGCTCGCGCCGAGTATCGCAAGCCTGCGCATCACTTCTCGCCCGTGAACTTGGAGGTCGTCGCCCGATCGTCGGCGGAGATGCCTTCGCGCCTCATCACTTTGCTCAGGGTCATTGCGATGATCTTGAGGTCCAGCGCGAAACTCCAGTGGTCAACGTACCACACGTCGAGATCGAGCTTCTGCGGCCAGGAAATCGCGTTCCGGCCATTGATCTGCGCCCAGCCGGTGATTCCGGGCCGCACTTCGTGCCGGCGCGCATGATGCCCATTGTAGAGCGGAAGGTATTCCATCAGCAGGGGGCGAGGGCCCACCACGCTCATCTCGCCCTTGAGGACGTTCCAGAGCTCCGGCAGTTCGTCCAGGCTGGTGGAGCGGAGCCATTTGCCGAAGGACGTGAGCCGAAGCTCATCTGGCAGCGGGTCACCGTTCGCGTCCCTGTGTTCGGACATCGTGCGGAACTTGATCATCTGGAACTCCCGGCCCCCCAGGCCCGGCCTGGGTTGCCGAAAGAGCACCGGAGATCCGAGCCTGATGCGAATCGCGATCGCAAGAATCAGTAGCGCCGGCGATGCCAGGACGAGCCCGCACGAGGCGATGCACAGGTCAAGGCTCCGTTTGGCCTTGCTTTGGACGGCCTTATGCTCCACGCGCGCGTTCCATTCCGCTGGATCTGGCGACGAGATGCGCGAGGAGCGTCACGGCGAGGAACTGCGGGGTCGACAGCAGCGTATCTCCCGAAATGAGGATCGACGGGAGGGTGACGAGCAGCGCTGGCGTTACCCCGGACCACCAGCCTCGACGCCCCATGCGCCACACCGCCAGTCCGGCCAGGCCGAAGTAGGCCAGGCCGGCGAAGGCCCCGAGGACACCGGCGATGAGCCACTCGGAGAGTATCGGGGAATGGGGATAGTCGATGACGGCGCAGCCCGTGAACCGGCACGAGAATGCTCCATGGTAGGCGAAGCCGGTCCCGGTCCAGAAGGCGTCGTCCCGGACGATGTCCCATCCCAGGCGCCAGCGTTCGGTCCGTGATCCGAAACCATATTCTCCCTGCGGGCCCAGGGTGCTCAGAAGGTCGGTGAGCGTCGCGTTGTTGACGACTTGTGCGTCCGTCAGCGTTGCATTCGGGAGCGGTTCGGCCTGGTGAGCGCGCGGCCTGTCGGGTCCGGGAGTGGTATCGGAATCGGCAGTGGTGGCAGTCTGGTCGGTGGGCGGCCAGATCACGTACTCGTCGCCCCTGTCGGACGACTGGATGGCCCAGAACAGCGCTGCCGCCGTCAGTCCTGTCATGATCAGTTGGACGGCAGCGCGACGCACCAGCCTGGGCCGGGGCTCGGTCAGGCCGACGAAGATGATCCATAGCACCGGAAGCATGGCGATCAGCAGGAGTGTCCGCCTCGATCCGGATGCGGCTGCTGCCGCCAGCACGATCGCCAGTGCGATGATGATGCGGATCGGGTGCTCGTCTCGCGACCAATGTGCGGGCAGGTTGCGGATGAGGCCGATCGCTCCGACCACGAGGATGAGCCCGAACAGGTTGTAGTCGCCGATCAGGCTCGCGCCGGCCGTGTACTGGGTGAGCGGATTCGGGCCCAGCGACAGCACGACTCCGCGTTCGAACAGGGCGGCCTTGAACAGCCCGAAGAGCGAGAAGAGGACGGCCAGCCACGCGATCGGGGCGAAGAAGGCGGCCGGAGCGTCGTCGGTAGCAGGGCTCCGGAACCACGCGATCAGGAACACCGCCACCAGACATGTCGAAACCGCGAGTTCCTTCCAGATTGCTGCGGCGAAGGGCGTTTCGCTTCTCGCCAGGCCGAGGACGTGGAAGATCGCGATGAGGCCGACGACCCAGACGATCGCCGGAACAGGCAGCTGCGGGCGCTCCGTGGCGCGGTAGCGCAGCGCATGCAGGAAAAGCGGAATCGCGAGGATCGGCGTGAGGGCCGACCGCAGGAACGGGGCCGCCAATGCCAGCCCGGCCAGATACGAGAAGCCGAGGCCGGCGAGGCGTTCCCTGACTCGTTGCACGGAGAGAATGCTACGGAGTGTCCCGAATCGCATGGATCACTGTGCGGTGGGTGGTCGAGCGTTCGTCTGCGCCGGGACGAGATGGACCAGAGCAGCGTGGCGGATCTCGAGCCGTGAGTGTCCGAAGTGCTCCAGCACCAGGATCACTTCGTTCGTCGCAGCTCCGATGCGCAAGCGATACGCGATCGAGCGTTCGGACTGGGTCTGACTCAGGAAGAAATCTCCGATCGGTGTGGTCCGGGATGGAACCCGAGGGCCGGCGATTTCCCCGGGAGCGCGTGCGCCGTTTCGTTCGATCAACGATACGCGGACTGCGCCGTGGCCGGCAACATCAAGGTCGATCCCGTACTCGCCATCGGGCTCTATCGCGATTGGCGCGCTTGTGAGGGTGATCGACAGATCGCGATCGAGGAATCCAAGCGGCAAACCGCCGCTCGACCCCTTGCCAGGCTCCAGGGCGCGTGTGTCGAGCGTGACGGTTCTGAACGCCTTTCTCCCGCCCAGTATGAGATTCTCCGAGCGCCGCCACTCGATCGGACCGGGGGTGAGGTTGGTCGTTGCCCCATCGAAGAGATCCGATGGTTTCAGGGCGTAAACCTGGTATCCCGCGGCTGAGAATCCCAACGTGCTCAGTCTCGGATCGCGCAGGATTTTCTGCAGCGCGCTGTTGTAGACGGACGGAAGATGGTAGCTGGGCACGTGCACATGAGTGATGCCGAGCGCGCGGAGCAGCATCGCAGCTTTCCCCGGATCGTTTTCCCCGTAGAACGGAAGAAGGCGCGGATCCAGGTAGCTGACCATCTTGCGCCCGGAGTAATACATGTCGGCTGGCTTGAGGGTCAGAACCAGGGCGCTCGAATCCGTTGCCTCGGCCAGATAGCGGGCCGCCGAATAGTCGGGGCGGTTGCGCAGCCGACTCTCGGGAGCCAGATCGAAAGCCCCGGCGCTGAGTGCGCCTCCCATGAGGAGGTATCCACTCAGCCCGACGAGCTGCAGGGCCGCGACCGACAGGAAGGCGCCGATGAGGATGCGGCGCCCTTTCCCGTCGCGCATCGTGGGGCGAACCGGAATGCCTGCCGCAACGTCGAAGGCCGACGACCGATCGCGCAGGGCGAATGCAAAGACGAGCGCGACCGCCGGAAGGACGATGAGGATATAGCGCTCGTTCTTGATCATGATGTCGAGACCGACCAGGACGGATGCGATGATGCCCGCCACGTAGCAGCCGACCATGGCCAGCGATGCACGAATGATCGCTGAGGAGTCTGCTGGGTCTCGGCCGGAATCGCCGGCAGTGTCACTGCGTCCATGGATTGCGAGATACTGGATCGCGCCAAGCAGCATCGCCCAGAAGGTCAGGGAGTAGGTTTCGAGCGCGAACAGCCCTTTCAGTACACCGTACTGGATGATCGCGCCGACATGCTCGACGCCCCGCGTGATGGGGAAGTACTCGGTCCATGCCTGCTGCGGTAGTGCGAAGACCGCGGGATTGTCGCTCACGAGCGATCCCAGCAACGCCATGTTCCTGAGATAGGGCCAGCATCCGATCGTCACCGATGTGCCGAGGGTCGCGACCAACTCGAGCAGCAGGCTGCGCCGGTTCGACAGGCCCCGGTAGAGCGCGATCGCCACGGCGGTCAGCGGAAGAAGCAGGACTGCTTGCGAATGCGTCCAAAGTGCTGCGCCCAATACCATTCCGGTCAGCGCGCCGCGTACCGCCGGCGTCGCCTCGATGCCGGTGACGACGGCGAGGATCAGTGCAACGCCGAGGATGGGCAGGGCGTCGATCAACGCCCCGGTTGCGCCGAGAAAGAACAGTGGTGTGGAGATGAGGAGTATCGTGGCGCCGGCGCCTGCGATGCGACCCATCCGCGAACCGAGCCGGTGGACGACGAACATCGCCGCAAGCGCGCACCAGGGCGCGATCATCCGCAACAGGCCGGGCGAATCCGCATGGCCTTGCAGTAGGTTCGCGAGATAGATCAGGGCGACGTAGAGCGGCGGATGCGTCCACGGGTGGTAGAAACCCGTGGAGTTCGCGTCGGGCGTGATCGGTGGCGATCCGGAGAGCGCTCGAGTTTCGAACAGGATTCTTCCGACCGTCGCGTACTCGAGTGCGTCATTCTGGGTGAGTGGGGTCAGGATCGTTCCCGCCAGCAGCGCCGAAGTCCACGCCGCGATCAGTAGCGTGAACGCCCATTGGGCCGATCCGTCGTTGGTCTGCGGCGCCGGGAACGCTCGTCGCGCGCAGTGCCGCTTGCGCTTTACCGCCAAGGCGGTGATCAGCGTCAGGCCCGACAGCACCAAGGCAAGATGCAGTCCATGAGGCGCGCCTGGAAGGAATCCGAGTGCGCCGATCGCGAGCAGGCCGGAGAGGAATGGTCCCAGGCCGAATCCGACGGCAATGTCCAGGCCCAGGGAGCGTGCCGCGTTCGACCATGGCATCCGGGCAGCGACGGTCGCACCGGCTGCGCTTGCCAGCGCCAGCAATGCGAGCAGCGCAGCCCAGTCGGCCCAGGTGCTGCCCGTCACGATTCCGGCTCCTTGTCGCGAAGCGAAGCGCTACTTGGGGGCTGAGGGAGCATCGTTCATGACTGCCGTATGGCTGCCGTCCTGTTGGTGAGGAGATTCCAGCCCAGGAACCTATTGGCCAAGTACATCAGGGCCACGAAGCCTGCCAAGTAGCTTGCCGCGGTGCCAACCGCCGCACCCAGGATCCCGATCACCGGCACCAGCAGGATATTCAGGACGATGTTGACGATCACGACGCCCAGGTTCTGGAGCGTTTGATAACCCGGGTAGCCGCTGACCATCAGCAGGTTGTCGAAGGGAACATAGGCAGAAACCAGTGACAGACCGGACAGCAGGACGACCAGGGGCCACAAGCCTTCGGCGAGTTCATTGGGCGGCAGCACGTGGTTGACGATCATGAGATAGCCGGCCACGATCACAGCGGACAGCGCGAATGAGATGGGAAGGAGATAGCGACGCGCCAACCTGAGCAGTCTCCTGCTTTCCTCCCACGATCGATCTCGTCTGCCCGCCACCAGGATGGGATTCATGTTGACCCGGATCATCGCGAGGATGTGATAGAGGCCGTCCACGAGCATCGCAGCGAAGCTGTAGATGCCGACCTCTCGATCGCCGAGGAAGATGCCGATGATGATGACGTCGACGCGTGTATTGAGTTCCAGGAACATCCCGGACGGCAGGCTGCGGAACCCGAACGATAGGTGCTCCCGGACCCAGCGCTTCTCCACCCTGCGAGGGGCCAGGAGCCCGCTCGCCGTCAGGTAGACAGCCGCGGCCAGCGTCGTTACCCCTTCGGCGACGATGAAAGCCAGCGCCGCGTACTCGAACGGCTGGCTCGATGCGGCGATTCCGATGACCCATGCCATCACCAGGATGTAGCGGGTGGCTTGAAGCACCGAGAAGGCCCGCATGTGCCTGAGCCCGTTGATGTGGGAGATCAGAACCTTGTTGAGCGGGAACAGCGCGAGCCCGAATCCGGTGAGGCTGATCGCTTTGGCGCTTTCCACGCTTCCGAAAACTATTTCGAATAGCGGTGCGGCGAGATAGATGACCGCGCCCCATGCCATCCCCAGGAAACTGGAAAGCGCGATCGCCGCCCACAGCATCTGGCCGCGCTCGTCGGCGCTGTCGTTCAGGTGTGCGGAAAGACGCAGGACCGAATAGTGGACGCCGGCGACGGCGATCTGGGACGCGACGATGTAGATGGCGTATGCGAGGTTGAACACCCCAAGGGCTGCAGCGTCGCGTAGCGCCGCAACGGCGAAGTTGATCGAGATGCCGCTGAGCGCGAGGATCGCGAAGCTCCCCATCGACCAGATGATGTCGCGGGATAGCTTCCTGTCCGCGCCGACGGTGGCGTGCGCGGTCTTCAAGTGAGCTTCGGGATATCGTTGATCAGCACGAGCGCCTCGTCGAGACTGAAGCCGACCAGGTTGGCGTATTCGCGCATGGCCGCGTAACGAGGCTTGTTCTCCTCCTCGACTGCCGCGAGAGCCTCGTCGCGGGAGATCAGGCCGGCCCGGATCTGGTTGCTGCGGAATGTATCGTGCTCGGAGAAACCCGCGACCGTGAAGTAGATGTAGTTGTAGAAAGCAGCCGTGCCGTCGCCGATGCGCCATGTGCTCGCCGAGTCGTCCGACGATTCCCAGCCGTAGTGGCGGGACAGGACATCGTGAATCGCCTGCTCGTTCCAGTCGATGTAGCGATACAGGTAGATGAAGTCCTGGCGATTGACATACGTGCTGTAGAACGCAAAAAGCGTGTCCAGGACGGACCGATTGATATAGCGGGGATTCAGGAGATAGTGCTTGGCATAGTAAGCAAGCAGCTTGGCCTTGCCCGGGAGATCCAGACCGACCATCGAGTTGACGCTACGGTCCTGAATGCCGCAGAACCCCGTCTTGAACCGCGTCACCTCGAGATTGTTTCCGCCACAAAAGATGACGAGAGGAACCCCGGTCTGGCGGCTGACCTGGGTGGCGTAGTGGAAGAACTGCTTGTCACCGGCCATGAACAGGGGAATCATCCCCAGTTCGGGGCGGTGAAGCCACGCTTCGATATTGAGCCGGATGTTGCGTCGCTTGGTCAGGATGTCCGCGGATCTGACGATGTGCTCGACGCCCAGATCGGCGCACACACGTGAGCAGTTTCGGCGAGCCTCGTCGGTCACCATCGCCCAATCGTACGTGTAGGCGATCGGGTTCAGGCCCAATTCGCGTTTCACGTAGTGCAGACCATAGCAGCTATCACGCCCCCCGCTGAGTGCCACGATGCAGTCGGCTTTCCCGTCGTTCCGTCGGTACTTTCCGATCCGAGCTTCCAACGTCCCGCGATCGTCGACTTTCGGAGGCGGCCCCTCGCGGCAGAAGTTGCAGACGCCCTCGGAATCGAAGGAGATGAACGGGAACGTGTGCGGAAGGATGCATCGAGTGCAGCGGCGGAGTACGGGCCGCTTCGGCGAGACATCGACGATGTCTCGGATAGCCGCGGGGCGCGACGATGCGCTTGATTCTTCCGGCGCGGCAAGGCGGAACAGCCTCGGTGGGCGCCCGTCGGCGGAGGCGATCAGGCCATGGCCAGGTGCGATCTGCTCGATGGCAGTCGCCGGCGACCCGGAAGTCTGCGCGGTGCGACGAAAGAACGAATCGAGGAAGAAGCGCTCCGACGCGAAGTAGAAAGCTCCACGCGACTCCGAGTGCGCAAAGTACAAGGACCCGACATTCGTCGCGAGGGCGAGGATGCGTTCGGAATCGTGCAGGAAGGCGATGTTTGCCTCGCCCTGTATCGCGTCGTATGTTCGTGCGATCGCTTTCTCGAGAGAGGGTTCCTCGGAGTGCAACTTTTCGATCAGCCGGAAGATCACTTCGGAGTCGACCGCAGTCGCGCGATCGAGATCGGGATGCGATTGCCAAAGGGAGGCATCGTTGACGACGATCCCGTTGTGTACGCCGACGATGTGCCGGGTGGCGACTGGTTGATTGTTTTCCTCGAGACCTTGCGAGCCGTTCGTGACCAGCCTCGAATGTCCGATCGCTGTCAGTCCCGCGGACACCGCGTCGTCGGTGACGATCTCGCCGATCCGGGATCGATAGGCATCCGATACGATCATTCGACGAGCGGGTTGCGCCCGCTTGTAGATGCGAAGCGCGCTATCGGTGGCGATCGCCAGGCCGGCGGCTTCGCTGCCGCGACTCTCCGCCAGGTGAAAGAGCGCATCGATCTGGGCCAGCACGTCCCGGGAGCGCAGCGATGTCTGCGGCGCTACGATCAGTCCGAATATTCCGCACATCTTGGTTCGGGCTTGTTGAGAAACTAGCGGCCTTGCTTCAGCAAGAACAGGATTCGCTCCTGGTTGGCGCGAATGCGATCAAGCATGTCCGCGACGATGCCGACTACCAGGAACAGCGTGGCCATGCCGATCAGGAATGCAGCACTGAATCCGGCAAACAGGTAGCCGGAGAACATCCCCGTCCTGAGGTAGTGCCGGAAGAACATCACTGCCAACGCAAGACCTGGCACTGCGAACAGCAAGGCGAGCGACCAGAAGAAGCGAAGCGGAAAATAGTCTCTATAGCCGCGAAAGATGATCTTCGCGGCGTTCACGGAGTAGCGCCAAATGCTGCCCGCGACCCGAGACTTCCGGTCGGGGAAGTAGACGACCCGGATGGGTACTTCCTTGATCGGAAGCCGCTTCGCGGCAAAGTCCAGAAACGTTTCCTGAGTGTAGGTGAACGCTCCATGAAGATTCAAGTGCAGGAGCGCCTCGCGACTGTAGCAACGGAAGCCGCAAGATACGTCGGCATATCGAATACGGACGAGGCGGCTGATCAGATACGACATCATGCGGTTGCCGATCCGCTTGACGGCGGGCATCTCGGGAACCAGAGATGGATCGAGAAACCGCGACGCGGTGACCATCGAGGCCTGGCCGGCGAGCACCGGAGCGACGAGTTTCGGGATATCGGCGGGATCGAACTGGCGATCGCCATCGATATTGACCATCAAATCGTAGGCGTTCTCGACCGCGTAGGCGACAGCGGATTGGAATGCGGCGCCCACGCCGCGGTTCACCGGATGTCTGAGAACCGTTGCGCCGGCCCTTTGTGCCTGTTCGGCGGTGTCGTCGGTCGAGCCGTCGTCGATCACCACGACGTCGACCTCGGTCACGCGATCGAGGTTTCTCGGGACCGCGCGCACGACCTCTGCGATGGTTGCCGACTCGTTGAGGCAGGGAATCGCCACAAGCAGCCGAAGCTCGCTTCCGGCGTTCGGGTCTCGCGAAATCATTCCAATTCTCCGTACCCGAGGCGCTGCATGCGTCCGGATCATGAACGGATTTCTCGCCCACTCCGAGCCATGCCACAGCGGAGCGCGGGAACGCCGACTGGTTCCGTGTCGATCCCGAAGGGAGCCGGCACGTCGGCTGTCCGACCGACGGCGCAGCCTCTTCGGCCGTTGGGATCGCTCGGCCCTCGGGATCAGCCTAGAGCGACGCGAATTCTACACGTCACTCATGCGCAAGGGGCGGCCGACACCGGGCGGTGCCGGGGGCTCGGTGTCCGATTGGCCGTAGAATTCCAGGGACCAGGCATGGCGCGGACTTGCCGGCCGGGAACGAGGAGCCCGTAGTGATCAAGATGCTCCAGCGCTCGACGTTGGTGACGCTGTTTGACCTGCTCGGCGCGGTCGTCGCCTGGGTCGGCGCGTTCCTGTTGCGCTTCAATTTCGAATGGCCCGACCAGTACGAAAGGCTGATGGCGCTCGGCTTGCTGCTCCTGTTGCCGACGCACGGCCTCGTCTGTCGGTGGATCGGACTTTACAGAGGCCTGTGGATTTTCGCGAGCCTGCCTGATTTGAGACGGGTCCTCTACGTCGTGGGGATTTCGTCGATCGTGCTGCTTGCCTTCGCAGCCTTGTATCGAAGCATGCCGGCGATTCCTCGCTCGATGCTTGCGCTTTACCCGTTGCTGCTGCTGGTCTGGATGGCGGGGGGGCGAGCGGGCTATCGTATCTTGAAGGAGCATCGCTTCTACGGGGCGGCGATCACTCAAGGCAAACCCGTCGTCATCGTGGGCGCCGGCCGCGGCGGCGCGATGCTGGTGCGCGAGCTGGCGCGGGTGCCCGACTGGCGCGTCGTCGGGCTGGTGGACGACGATCCCCGCAAGTGGGGGCGCGACGTCCTCGGCAAGCCGGTGTTCGGCGCCATCGAGGAGCTGCCGCGCGTGCTGGCCGACGAGAAGGCGCGCCACGTGATCCTGGCGATTCCGTCGGCGGCGGCGACCGTGCGTCGCCGCGCCGCCGATCTCGCGATCCAGGCGGGTGCCCAGGTGTTCACGGTGCCCGGCGTCGAGGACGTGATGTCGGGTCGCGTCGCGGTGACCTCGATCCGTCCGGTGGAGATCGACGACCTGCTCGGCCGCGAGTCGGTCGAGATCGACGCGGCGAACGTGAGCCGGATGCTCGCCGGCCGCTCGGTGCTGGTCACGGGGGCGGGCGGGTCGATCGGCAGCGAGCTGTGTCGCCAGCTCGCGCGCTTCGGCCCGGCCCGGCTGGTGCTCGTGGAGCAGAGCGAGTTCGCGCTGTACACGCTCGAGCAGTGGTTCGCGGTTCACCGCCCCGACATCCCGGTCGTGCCGCTGGCGGGCGACGTGAAGGACGCCGCGCGCATGGGCGAGATCTTCGCCGCGCAGCGGCCGCAGGTGGTGTTCCATGCGGCGGCCTACAAGCACGTGCCGTTGATGGAGCTCGGCAATGCCTGGCAGGCGGCGCGCAACAACGTGCTGGGTACATTGTGCGCCGCGGAGTGCGCACAGCGCCACGGCACCGAACGCTTCGTGCTGATCTCCACCGACAAGGCAGTCAACCCGACCAACGTGATGGGCGCGACCAAGCGCCTCGCCGAGATGGCCTGCCAGGCACTCCAGGCGCAGGGCGGGACGACGCGGTTCGAGGTGGTGCGCTTCGGCAACGTCCTGGGAAGCACCGGCAGCGTGATTCCGAAGTTCCAGGCGCAGATCGCCCGGGGCGGGCCGGTGACGGTGACGCACCCCGAGATCAACCGCTACTTCATGTCCATCCCCGAGGCGGCGCAGCTGGTGCTCCAGGCCGCGACGATGGGCGGGGGCGGCGAGATCTTCGTGCTCGACATGGGCGAGCCGGTGCGGGTCGTCGATCTCGCGCGCAACATGATCCGGCTGTCCGGCTTCGGCGAGGGCGAGATCCGCATCGAGTACACGGGCCTGCGGCCTGGCGAGAAGCTCTACGAGGAGCTGCTGGCCGACGCCGAGCAGACCTGCGAGACACCGCACCCGAAGTTGCGCGTCGCGCGGTCGCGGCCGGTTCCGGGCGATTTCCTTGCCCAGTTGCGCGACTGGCTGGGACGTGCCGGGCCGGTTCCGGACGACGAGGTGCGCGCGGCGCTCGGGCGCTGGTTGCCGGAATACACCCCGTTCGTGTCCAAGGCGGCGTTGCGAGTGGTGGCCGGTACCGCCCTCGAGGGTGGGCGAGCGGCGTCGGGCAGTTGAGGCTCGTCGAAGGCCGGCGCGGGCGCCCAAACATCGTAGACTGCAAAGGCAGGCACCGCTCGCATGCCGTCATGCGCCCCCCTCGAACCGCAGCAAGCTCGAACCCGATGACCACCACGATTTCCCCCTCGATCTTCAAGGCCTACGACATCCGCGGCGTCGTCGACGAGACGCTGACCGTGGAGGCGGTGCGGGCGATCGGGCTGGCGCTCGGGACGCTGGCGCGCGCGGCGGGGGCCCGCGAGACCGTGGTCGGCCGCGACGGCCGCCTCTCGGGCCCGAAGCTGGCCGCGGCGCTGACCGACGGCTTCCGCGCGGCGGGCATCGACGTGATCGACATCGGCATGGTGCCGACGCCGGTGGTCTACTACGCGACTTTCGAACTGGGCACCGGCACCGGGGTCGCGGTCACCGGCAGCCACAATCCGCCCGACTACAACGGGCTGAAGATGGTGGTCGCCGGAGATGCCATCTACGGGGACGCGATCCAGGGCCTGCGCACGGCGATCGCTTCGGGCACGCTTGCCGGGGTGCCGGCGGCGCAGCGCGGCGGCCTGCGCAGCGAAGACCTGTCGGCGCGCTACCTGGCGCGCATCACCGGCGACGTGAAGCTCGCCCGGCCGATGCGGATCGCCATCGACTGCGGCAACGGGGTGGCGGGCGCGCTGGCGCCCCGGCTGTTCCGGGCGCTCGGCTGCGAGGTGACCGAGCTGTTCTGCGAAGTCGACGGCACTTTCCCGAACCATCATCCCGATCCGGCGCATCCGGAGAACCTGCAGGACCTGGTCCGCGCGCTGCGCGCGACCGACGCCGAGATCGGCCTGGCCTTCGACGGCGACGGCGACCGGCTCGGCGTGGTGACCAAGCAGGGACGGATCATCTATCCCGACCGCCAGCTGATGCTGTTCGCCGAGGACGTGCTGGCGCGTAATCCGGGTGCCGAGATCATCTTCGACGTGAAGTGCAGCCGCAACGTCGCAGCGCACGTCCGGCGCCACGGCGGCAGGCCGACGATGTGGCGCACCGGCCATTCGCTGGTCAAGGCGAAGCTGAAGGAGACCGGTGCGCCGCTCGCGGGCGAGATGAGCGGCCACGTGTTCTTCAAGGAGCGCTGGTACGGCTTCGACGACGGCCTCTACACCGGCGCGCGGCTGCTCGAGATCCTGTCGCGCCATGCCGACCCCAGCGCGGTCCTCGACGCATTGCCCGATTCGCCGGCGACGCCCGAGTTGCAGCTGAAGACCGCCGAGGGCGAGAACTTCACGCTGATCGAGACGCTCAGGCGTACCGCGAAGTTCGAGGGGGCCAGCGAGGTGATCGACATCGATGGCGTGCGCGTCGAGTACCCGGACGGCTTCGGGCTGGCGCGGCCGTCGAACACGACTCCGGTGGTGGTGATCCGCTTCGAGGCGGACACGCCCGAAGCGCTCGCGCGCATCCAGGCGGATTTCCGGCGCGCGATCCTGGGCGTCAAGCCGGAGGCGTCGCTGCCGTTCTGACTGCCCGCCGGCTGCGTGCGGGCGGGGCGTCAGACGCGATAGTCGTCGCGCGACTTGCCCTGGGCTTCCAGCGCCGCGAGCCAGCGCGGCGTGCGGCCACGGCCCGACCAGGTCTCGCCGGTCTTGGTGTTGCGGAACTTGGGGGCGACCGGCTTGCGCACGGCGGCTTTCTTCACGGCCCGCTTCGTCGTCGCGCCTTTGCCGGCGCGTGCGCGGCGCGACCCGGCGGCGCCCAGGTCTTCCGGCGCGACGCCCAGTTTCTTCATCAGCGCCACGACTTGCGCCACGGCCTGTTTCTTTTTCTGGCTGGCGGCTTCCTCGAGCTTGCGCGCCTGCGCCTCGAGTTTCTGGATCTGCTTGCGAAGGGTTTCGTAAGATCGACGCGGCATATTCTGGATAATCCCTTGAAAATCGGCTGATCGATAACGATACTGCCATATGTCAGCGGGAAACGGGTATCCGGTACCGGAATGATCGTTCCGCTCCCGGCCGGTTTCAGCCCCGGCGCGACACTTGCCGCGGCGCTTCCGGGCCGATGGCGGCGACCGGCCCCGTGTTCCCGGCGCTGTTCCGGCGCGAGATGCGCCGGCCGCTTCGGGTCATGAGCGCGCTGGCATAATCGGCCGGTCGAGATTCCGCGAGTGCGCCGAACCCAGATGATCGCTTCGCCAGACCAGGATTCCGTCGCCCGAGCGGTATTCTGGGGCTGGCATAGCGACGATGCGACCGCGGCGGTGCGCGCTTTGCGCGCGCGCGGCCGGATCGAGGTCGTGGCCTGGTTCGGCAACGGTCCCGACTGCACGCACCGGCTCAATCCCTTCATCCACCAGTTCCGGCTCGATCCGTTGCCGGACGACATGGCGATCGACCCGGGACGGCTTTCCCGGGACGAGCTCCTGACTTTCTCCGACATGTATTCGCGGGTTTCCCGCTCGCGCGCGATGTCGGTGCACGAGCTCGAGCACGTCGCGCATTGCTATCTGCGTTTCTGGGTCGCGCTGCTGGCGTGCGGGCGCGCGACGCATGTTTTCTTTTCCAGCCCGCCGCATTTCGGCGTCGATTACCTGCTTTACCTCGCCGCGCGCCGCGCGGGCGTCGAGACGGTGTTCTGCTACCAGTCGCTGTTTCCGGACCGGTTCTTCTTCGTGCGCACGCTGGAAGACTTCGGATTCTTCGACGCGGTGATCGAAGGGCCGGGCCCGGGGCCGGACGAGCCGCCCGTGCGCGTCGAGCGGCGCTTCGAGAAGCGGCTGTTCTACATGCAGGGCGCGAAGCCGCGCGGCAAGCCGGCGTTCGCGAGCCTGGTCAACGACCTGCGGCGCCTGGCCACGACCCGCGGCAGCAAGCCGATGTCGCTGGCGGGCACGCTGCAGAAGTACCACGAGGCGCGCGCGTTCGCCGGCGGCTACCGGCGTCTCGCTACCGATTCGCCGGACCTGTCGGCATCGTATGTCTACTTCGCCTTGCAGTTGCAGCCGGAGATGACGACCTCCACGCTGGGCGCGGGCTATTCGGACCAACTGTCGGCCCTCGAGCGGCTGTCCGCGATGATCCCGCCGGACTGGCACATCTATGCGAAAGAGAACCCGAAGCAGACGGCGCGCCAGCGCGGCGAGGCGTTTTTTCGCCGCCTGTCGATGATCCCCAAGCTGCGGTACGTCGCGAAATCGGTCGATACCTACGCGCTGCTCCAAGGGTGCCGCTTTGCCGCCACGGTGACCGGGACGGTCGGCTGGGAGGCGATCACCGGCGGCAAGCCGGCGCTGGTATTCGGCCAGCCCTGGTTCGCCCGGCTCCCCGGCGTGATTCGCTACCGTCCGGGGCTGCGTCCGGAGGCGGTGCTCGATACGGCGATCGACCACGCGATGCTGGAGGCCGGGCTCGCTGCGCTGCTGCGCAAGACGGCGCGCGGGGTCATCGATCCGGTCTACCAGGGCATCGTCGCGGGTTTCGACGCGACGGCCAATGCCGGCCGGCTGGGCGACTTCCTCGAACGCGGGATCGACGACCGGCTCTTCCTCCCGCCGGCCGGGCGGAGCGGCGGATGAAGCGCACCGCCGTCTTCTTCGTCGCCTCGCCGCTGCACTACCTGGCGGCGCGGCGGATCACCCGGGATCACGAGCGCGGCGCGCGCCACGTGCTGGTCTACTACAGTCGGGTCCTGGAGCCGGTCGTCCGGCCCGGCGACTGGGACGCCGTGCTGCACATCCCCTGGCCCCGGTTCGAGCCGATGCCGGGCCCGTTCGGGCGCCACCGGCGACTGCTCGAGAACCTGCGCCGCGTCGCGGAAGCGGTCGGGCCCACCGATGCGCTGGTGCTGCACAGCCCGGTGTTCGACACCGAGGCGATCAATTATTTCCTGCGCGCGTTGCCGAAGCTGACCGGGGCCGCCACGATGCGGGCGCGCATCCTGCCCGACGGGCTGCTCAACGTCCAGCGCTATCCGCTCAGCCCGGTGCGACGCGCCGCCCAGTGGCTGCGCGGGTTGCGCCGGCTGGCCAGCCCGGTGCTCCACTACTGGCGCTTCTCGGGCGACCGGATCGGGTCGGACGCCCCTTTCGTCGACCGCATCTACGTGCTGGCCGGTTTCCCGCATCGCTACGATCCGGACCGGACGGTGGCGCTGGCGCCGCTGGTCGAGCCGCCCCCGGCCCGGGACGGGCGGGCCGTGTCGCCCGCGCCGCGCGCCCTGGTGATCGGCCAGCCGCTGGTGGGGGTCGGGCTGATGGACGAGGCGGCGCGGACCGCCACCTCGGCGGAGATCGCGCAATGGATCGCGCACACCTGCGCCGGGCCGGTCGACTACAAGGCGCATCCGCGCGAGGGCGCGCAGCACGAGCTGCGCGAACCCCATTATGATCTGCTCGAGATCGACGAGCCGATCGAGAGCCATCTCGCGCGGAACTCGTACACGGCCGTGGCGGGGTGCTGCTCGACGGCCCTGTTCATCGCGCGGCAGGTCTGCGGTCCCGAGGTGCGCATCGCGGCGTTCGGCGTCGATCGGGTCCGCTTCAAGGGCGCCGGAAAGCGCGAGAATACCCTGGCGCTGATGCGCGAACTTTCCATCGAGGTACATCGAACGCCATGCTCGACGGCAAATCCATCCTGATCACCGGCGGCACCGGATCGTTCGGTCGCCAGTACGTGAAGACCATCCTGTCGCGCTACCGGCCGCGCCGCGTGGTGGTGTTCTCCCGGGACGAGCTCAAGCAGTTCGAGATGCAGCAGGAGTTCGACGCCCCCGAGATGCGCTGGTTCATCGGCGACGTGCGCGACGCCGCGCGGCTGCGCCAGGCGATGCGCGGGGTCGACGTCGTCATCCATGCGGCGGCGCTCAAGCAGGTGCCGGCGGCGGAATACAACCCGATGGAGTGCATCAAGACGAACGTGCACGGCGCCGAGAACGTGATCCTGGCGGCTCTCGAGAACGAGGTCCAGGACGTGATCGCGTTGTCGACCGACAAGGCGGCCAATCCGATCAACCTCTACGGCGCGACGAAGCTCGCCTCCGACAAGCTGTTCGTCGCGGCGAACAACATGGCGGGCGGCCACCAGACGCGCTTCGCGGTGGTGCGCTACGGCAACGTGGTCGGTTCGCGGGGCTCGGTGGTGCCGTTCTTCCGCAAGCTGGTCGCCGAGGGCGCGGACCACCTGCCGATCACGCATGCCGGGATGACGCGTTTCTGGATCACGCTGCAGCAGGGGGTCGATTTCGTCCTCGCGTGCTTCCGGCGGATGCACGGCGGCGAGATCTTCGTGCCGAAGATCCCCTCGATCCGCATCACCGACCTCGCGGCGGCGATCGCGCCCGAGCTGCCGACGCGCATCGTGGGCATCCGCCCGGGCGAGAAGCTGCACGAGATCATGTGCCCGGCCGACGATTCGCACCTCACGCTGGAGTTCGGCGACCACTTCGTGATCCGGCCGACGATCCGGTTCTTCCATTCCGAGATGGACTACGCGACCAATCGCGCCGGCGAGGCCGGGCGCGCGGTGGTGCAGGGCTTCGAGTACAACTCGGGCAACAACGCGCACTTCCTGACGGCGCCCGAGATCGCCGAAGTCAACCGGGTGGCGGGCGCATGATCCCGTACGGACGCCAGGAGGTCACGCCGGCCGACATCGAGGCGGTCGAGGCGGTGCTGCATTCCGACTTCCTGACGCAGGGGCCGGCCGTGGCGCGGTTCGAGCAGGCGCTGGCCGCCTACTGCGGCGCGGCCCACGGGGTCGCGGTCGCCAACGCCACGGCCGCGCTGCACCTGGCCTGCCTGGCGCTCGACCTCGGGCCCGGCGACCGGCTCTGGACCTCGCCGAACACCTTCGTGGCCTCGGCCAACTGCGCGCTCTACTGCGGGGCGCAGGTCGACTTCGTCGACATCGACCCGCGGACCTACAACATGGACCCGGCGGCGCTGGCGGCCAGGCTCGAGCGTGCCGAGCGCGAGGGCCGGCTCCCGAAGGTGGTGGTGCCGGTGCACTTCGCCGGGCAGAGCTGCGACATGGCAGCGATCGGGGCGCTGGCGCGGCGCTACGGCTTCCGGGTGATCGAGGATGCCTCGCACGCGGTGGGCGGGCGCTATCGCGACCTGCCGGTCGGCGCCTGCACGTACAGCGACATCACGGTGTTCAGCTTCCACCCGGTGAAGATCGTCACCACCGGCGAGGGCGGCATGGCGCTCACCAACGACGCGCCGCTCGCGCGCCGCCTGGAGCGCCTGCGCAGCCACGGCACGACGCGCGATGCCGGGTTGATGGACGCCGAGCCCGACGGACCCTGGTACTACCAGCAGGTCGAGCTGGGCTACAACTACCGGATCACCGACATCCAGGCGGCGCTGGGCCTGAGCCAGCTCGCGCGGCTCGACGAGTACCTGCGGCGGCGCCACCGGCTCGCCGGGCGCTACGACGCGTTGCTCGCCGGGCTGCCGGTGACCGTGCCGGTGCGCGTGGCCGATGCCTACTCGGCGCTGCACCTGTATCCGATCCAGGTGGATCCCGGGCGCGGCGCGCCGGACCGGCGCCGCGTGTTCGAGGCGCTGCGCGCCTCGGGGATCGGCGTCAACGTGCACTACATCCCGGTGCACACGCAGCCCTTCTATCGCCGCATGGGTTTCGCGCCGGGCGACTTCCCGAACGCCGAGGCCTACTACGCACGGGCGATCACGCTGCCGCTGTTCGCGACGCTGACCGACGCCCAGCAGGACGAGATCGTTTCGGCGCTGCGGAAGGCCCTGGCATGAGGCTCGCGGTCATCCCGGCGCGTGGCGGCAGCAAGCGCATCCCGCGCAAGAACGTCCGTCCGTTCGCCGGCCGGCCGATCATCGCGCACTCGATCGACGCGGCACGCGCGAGCGGCCTGTTCGACCGGATCGTCGTCTCGACCGACGACGACGAGATCGCGCGGGTGGCTCGCGAGGCCGGCGCCGAGACGCCGTTCGTGCGGCCGCCCGAGCTGTCGGACGACCATACCGGCACCAATGCGGTGGTGCGGCATGCGATCCGCTGGTTCGGCGAGCACGGCGCCGCCCCGCAGCACGTCTGCTGCCTCTACGCGACGGCGCCGTTCGTGCGGCCCGCCGACTTGCGCGCGGGTTTCGAGCGGCTGGCGGCCAGCGGGAAGTCGTTCGCGTTCTCGGTGACGAGCTTCGCGTTCCCGATCCAGCGCGCGCTGCGCATCGATGCCGAGGGGAACCTGGCGCCGATCTGGCCCGAGAACGCCACGCGCCGTTCCCAGGACCTCGAGGAGACCTTCCACGACGCGGGGCAGTTCTACTGGGGCACGGCGCGCGCGTTCCTGGACGACGTGACGCTCTACTCGGCGGCGTCGGTGCCGGTGGTGCTGCCGCGTCACCGGGTCCAGGACATCGATACCGAGGAAGACTGGGTGCGCGCCGAATGGATGTTCCGCGCGCTGCGGACGGCTGCATGATGCGGGTTGCCCTGCGTACCGATGCCTCGGCGCGCATCGGCACCGGGCACCTGATGCGCTGCCTGACGCTGGCCGATGCGCTGCGGGCGGGCGGCGCCCGGACCCGCTTCGTCTGCCGGCCGCTGCCCGCCGGGCTCGCCGGGCTGGTCACCGACCGGGGCCATGCGCTGACGCTGCTGCCGGCCGCCGATGCCGATGCGACGGCTGGCGCGAATCGCGCCGGAACGCCCGCCGGCCCGCCGCACGCGGCCTGGCTCGGCGCGACCCAGGAGGCGGACGCCGCGGCGACGCGCGCGGCGCTGGACCCCGACGGCCCGTGGGACTGGGTCGTGGTCGACCACTACGCGCTGGATGCCAGGTGGGAGGCGCGGCTGCGCGCAGGCGCCGGCCGGATCTTCGCGATCGACGATCTCGCCGACCGGCCGCACGACTGCGACCTGCTGCTCGACCAGAATTTCCACGAGGGGGCCGTGGCGCGCTACGACGGGCGGGTGCCCGCCGGCTGCCGCCGGCTGCTCGGCCCGGCGTACGCGCTGCTGCGTCCGGAGTTCGCCGCGGCCCGCGCGACGCTGCGCCGGCGCGCCGACCGGGTCGGGCGCGTGCTGGTGTTCTTCGGGGGCATCGACGCGGGCGACCTCAGCGCGGCGGCGCTGGATGCGCTCGACGCGGCGGGGCTGGATGCCGGGGTCGACGTGGTGATCGGGGCGGCGCACCCGCGTCGCGACGCGCTGGCGGCGCGCTGCGCGGCGCGGCCGCGCACCGTCCTCCACGTCCAGACCGCCGACATGGCGGCGCTGATCGCCGGCGCCGACCTGGGCATCGGCGCCGCCGGGGCGGCGACCTGGGAGCGATGCGCGCTGGGGCTGCCGACCCTGGCGTTCGCCGTGGCCGACAACCAGCGCGAGCTGCTGCGCGAGGCGGCGCGCGCGGGGTTGCTGCTCGGGCCCGGGATCGATCCCGCCGACGCGGCGGCGCTCGCCGGCCAGGTGCGCGCGCTCGCCGACGACGCATCGTTGCGCGCGCACCTGGCGGCACGGGGCATGGCGACGGTCGATGCCCGGGGGGCGGCGCGCGTGGCCGGGATCCTGGCCACCCCCGAGGTGACGATCCGCCCGGCCACGCGCGACGACGCGCGCGATCTCTTCGAATGGCGCAATGCGCCGGCGGTCCGGCGCTTCTCGCGCGACGAGGCGCCGATCGGCTGGGACACGCATGACCGCTGGTTGACGCAGGCGCTGGCCGATCCGCGGCGGATCCTGCTGATCGGGAGCGCCGCCGCCGCGCCGGCGGGGGTCGTCCGCTACGACCTCGCGGGTTCCGAGGCCGAGGTCTCGATCTACCTGGCGCCGGACCGGGCCGGCCGGGGCCTGGGACGGGCGCTGCTCGCCGCGGCCGAGCGCTGGCTCGCGGCTCGCCATCCGGAGGTCGAGGCGGTCGTCGCCGAAGTCATGGCCGGCAACGACGTCTCGCACCGCTTGTTCGCCGGCAGCGGCTTCGAGATCGCGTCGACGCGCTATCGCAAGAGGATCCAGACATGAACGCGCCCGCTTCGTTCGAGATTGCCGGCCGCCGCGTCGGCGCCGACGCCCCGCCGTTCGTCATCGCCGAGATGTCGGGCAACCACAACCAGTCGCTCGAGCGCGCGCTGGCGATCGTCGAGGCCGCGGCCCGGGCCGGCGCGCACGCGCTGAAGATCCAGACCTACACCGCCGACACGATGACCATCGACGTCGATGCGCAGGCGTTCCGGATCGACGACCCGGGCAGCCTGTGGCGCGGCAAGCCGCTGCACCGGCTGTACCAGGAAGCGCACACGCCCTGGGACTGGCACGGACCGATCTTCGCGCGCGCCCGGGAGCTCGGCATGATCGCGTTCTCGACGCCGTTCGACGAAACCGCCGTCGACTTCCTCGAATCGCTCGGCGCGCCGTGCTACAAGATCGCCTCGTTCGAGAACACCGACCTGCCTCTGGTGCGCCGCGTCGCGGCGACCGGCAAGCCGGTCATCGTCTCCACCGGCATGGCCAGCGTCGCCGAGCTGGACGAGACGGTGCGCGCGGCGCGCGAGGCCGGCTGCCGCGACCTGGTGCTGCTCAAGTGCACCAGCACCTACCCGGCGACGCCGGAGTACACCAACCTGGCCACGATCCCCCACATGCGCGCGCTGTTCGGCTGCCAGGTGGGGCTGTCGGACCACACGATGGGCGTCGGGGCCGCGGTCGCGGCGGTCGCGCTCGGCGCGACGGTGGTCGAGAAGCACTTCACGCTGGCGCGCGCCGACGGCGGCGTCGATTCGAGCTTCTCGCTCGAGCCCGCCGAGCTGGCCAGCCTGGTGACCGAGAGCGCCCGCGCCTGGCAGGCGCTCGGCGGGGTGGCCTACGGACCCCAGTCGGAGCAGGAACGCAAGTCGCTCGCCTTTCGCCGTTCGCTGTACCTGGTGCGCGACGTGAAGGCGGGGGACCGGTTCACGCGCGAGAACGTGCGCGCGATCCGGCCCGGCTTCGGGCTCGCGCCGAAACACCTGGACCATGTGCTCGGCCGGCACGCCCGCCGCGACGCGCCGCGCGGCACGCCGCTGGCCTGGGACCTGCTGGACTAGGGCCTAGAGAGCCCGGGCCGCATCGCTTCCGGGCAGCGCCGACGCGATCGCCGCTTCCCAGCCGGGCAGCCGGCGCGCGAAGCAGCGCTCGTAGCGGGACGGATCGAGGACCGACCATGCGGGCCGGCGTGCAGGGCGGCCGAGGCTCGATTCGTCGATCGCTTCGATGCGCGGCACGCGCTCGGCCCGGAGCCGTCCGGCGCGCACGGCTTCGCGCAGGAAGGCCTGGCCGAAGGCGTGCCAGGTGGTCGCGCCGTGGCACGACAGGTGGTAGACCCCGGAGGGCGGCGCGGGCCGGTCCGGGTCGCCGTCGCGCGCGATGCAGCGCGCGACTTCGACGGCCAGCCGCTGCACCGGATTGGGGACGCCGACCCGGTCCGAGGCCAGGTGGAACACGCGGCCGCCGTTTGCCGGATCGAGCAGGTCGGCGGCGAGGTTGCGCGATGCCGCGCCGTAGAGCCAGCTCACGCGGAAGATCCAGTGTCGGCAGCCGGAGTCGGCGATCGCGGCCTCGCCCGCGAGCTTGGAGGCACCGTAGACCGACAGCGGACGAGCCTCGTCGTCCTCGCGGTACGGGCGGCGCAGCGCGCCGTCGAAGACGAAGTCGGTCGAGAAATGGACCAGCCGCGCGCCGGTTTGCGCGCAGGCCCGGGCGAGTGCCTGCGGCAGCGCCGCGTTGAGCCGGGTCGCGAGCGGGGGATCGATCTCGCAGCGATCGACGTCGCCGATCGCGATGCCGTTGACGACGCAGTCGGGCCGCCAGCGCTCGAGCCAGCGCCGGACCGCGTCTTCGGGCGCGGCGAGGTCGAGCGCCAGGTCCGCGCGCGAGGGCGCCACGAGCTCGACCCGCTGCGGCGCAGGCCGCGCGAACTCGGCGGCGATCGCGCAGCCGAGGCGCCCGCTCGCGCCGAGCAGCAGAACGCGCGGGGCGGCCCGCGCCGGGACGGGGCCGTCAGCCGCGGGTGCCCGGCTCATCGGGGGCGCCCATCTCGAGCGCATCGGCTTCGCCGAACAAGGGCGCGGTGCGGTCGCGCTCGGACAGGATCGGCGCGGCGCCGGCCAGCGGCCAGTCGATCGCCAGGGCGGGGGAGTCCCAGCGGAGCGCGCGGTCGAGCCGGGCGTCCCAGGGCCGCGTCAGCCCGTAGAGCACCAGGCAGTCGTCGCGCGCGAGCAGGCCGTGCGCGAAGCCCGGGGGCACCCAGAGCAGCCGGGGCTGGTCGGCCCGGAGCTCGAAGGCGAACGACGCGCCGAAATGCGGCGATCCGCGGCGCAGGTCGACGATGACGTCGTGGATCGCGCCGGCGAGCACCTGGACCAGTTTGCCCTGCGGGGCCCCGAGCTGGAAATGGAGCCCGCGCAGGACGCCGCGCCGGCTGTGGCTGAGGTTCTGCTGCACGATCTCCACCGGTCCGGCATGCGCGCGCAAGGGTTCCAGGCGCAGGACTTCCATCAGCCAGCCGCGGTCGTCGCGATGCACGCTGGCATCGAACAACGCCCAGCCCGCGGCGTGCGCGGTGTGCAGCTTCATCGGCGGGTCGCCGGATCGCTGGCGCCTGTCACGAGGATCATGCCGGCTAGAATACCGAATCCCGTCCCGACCGCACGCACGCCCGACGCTTCGCATGGCCCGCTGGCTCTATACGATCGCCTGGTATCTGGCGACGCCGCTGGTGCTGGCCTACCTGCTGTGGCGATCGCGTCGCCAGCCCGAGTACCGGCGCCATCTCGCCGAGCGCTTCGGCGCGCATCCGCCGCGCGCCGACATGCAGCCGCTGGTCTGGCTGCACGCGGTGTCGGTCGGGGAGACGCGCGCGGCGCAGCCGCTGGTCGCCGCGCTGCGCGAGCGCTGGCCCGACTGCGAGATCCTGGTCACCCACATGACGCCGACCGGCCGGGCCACCGGCGCGTCGCTGTTCGCCGGCGCCGGCGTGCACCAGGCCTACCTGCCCTACGACTACCCGTTCGCGGTGCGCCGCTTCCTGAGGGCGTGGCGGCCGACGATCGGTATCGTGATCGAGACCGAGCTGTGGCCGAACCTCGTCGCCGTGGCGCGCCGGGAGGGCGTTCCGATGGCGCTGGTCAACGCGCGGCTGTCGGACCGCTCGCTGCGCAAGGCGCGCCGCTGGCAGGTCCTGATCAAGCCCGCGCTCGCCGGGCTCGACCTGGTGCTCGCGCAGACCGATGCGGATGCGCGCCGGCTGGCCCGGCTGGGCCGGCATGCGGTGCCCGCGCTCGGCAACCTGAAGTTCGACGTGGTGGCCGAGCCGGCGCAGGAGGCGCGCGGCCATCGCTGGCGCGCCGCCTGGCTCGCCGGGCACCGGTCGGGCGGACTACCGCGCTTCTGCGTCGTGGCCGCCAGCACCCGGGAGGGTGAGGAAGCGCTGCTGCTCGACGCCTGGGCGGCGCGCCTGCGCCCGCCCGAGCTGGCGAGCCGGTTCCCGCCGTTGCTGGTCATCGTGCCCCGGCATCCCGAACGGTTCGACGAGGTCGCGGCGATGATCGAGTCGCGCGGCTGGCGGATGGCGCGGCGCAGCCGGCTGTCCGAGGACGATCCGCTGGACGCGCAGGTGCTGCTCGGCGATTCGATGGGCGAGATGGCGGCCTACTATGCGCTGGCCGACGTCGCGGTCATCGGCGGTTCGCTGCTGCCCTACGGCGGGCAGAACCTGATCGAGGCGAGCGCCGCGGGCGTCCCGGTGATCATCGGGACGCATACGTTCAACTTCGCCGAGGCGGCGGAACAGGCCATTGCCGCCGATGCGGCGGTCCGCGTGCCGGACGCGTCGCGGGCGGTGCGCGAGGCGCTGGCGATCGTGCTCGACGCCGACCGCAGGCAGTCGATGAGCGATTGCGCGCTGGCCTTCGCCGGCCACCATCGGGGCGCCACGGCGCGCACGCTGGAGGCGCTGGCCCCGTATCTCGGGCACCTGCCCGCGGAAAGATCGCCTCCGGAGGGCTGAGCCGCCCCGGCGGCCGCGGAATATCCGGGCCCGGCGTCGTTTGCCCGGCTCAGCGGCGCTCGCCGGGCTGCGGCGGCCCCAGCAGCGCATCGACCTGCGCCACGTCGTCGTCGCCGAGCGTGCCCGCGGAGGCCTTGAGCCGCAGGCCGTTGAGCAGCGCGTCGTAGCGCGCCCGCGCGAGGTCGCGCTGCGTCGTGTAGAGCTGCTGCTGCGCGTTGAGCACGTCGATGTTGATCCGGACCCCGACCTGGTAGCCGAGCAGGTTCGAGTCGAGCGCGAGCCGGCTCGAGCGCTCGGCCGCCTCGAGGGCGCGCACCTGGGCGAGTCCGCTGTTCAGGCCGAGGTAGGCCTGGCGCGTTCCCTGTTCGGCCTGGCGGCGGGCGTGCTCGAGATCCGACAGCGCGCGCTCGTGCGAGGCCGTCGCTTCGCGCACGCGCGCATCGATGGCGCCGCCGGCGTAGAGCGGGATCGAGAGCTGCAGGCCGAGCACCGCGCTGCTGCTGCGGATGCCGACGACGTTGTACGCGGTGTTCTCCGCGCGCTGCAGCGCGCCGACGACGTCGACGGTCGGGTAGTGCCCGTAACGCTGGCGATCGATCTCGCGCCTGGCGATCTCGCCGACGATCCGCTGCTGCTGCACCAGCAGGTTGCCGTCGCGGGCGTTGTCGACCCACTCGGCCTCGCGTGCCGGCTGCGGCCCTTCCAGCGCCACGCCCGGCCTGAGCACCTCGATCTCGCCGACCGGGCGACCGATCAGCTGGGCGAGCGCCGCGCGCCGCACTTCGAGGTCGTTGCGCGCCGCGATTTCCTGCGCCGTGGCGAGGTCGTAGCGCGCCTGCGCCTCCTGCTGGTCGGTGATGGTGGCGGTGCCGACCTCGAAGTTGCGCTTGGCGGCGGCGAGCTGCTCGGAGATCGCGCGCATCTGCGCCTGCAGGGTCTCGCGGTTGTCCTGCGCGGCCAGCACGTCGAAGTAGGCCTGCGAGACCCGCAGCGCGAGATCCTGCGTGGCCTGCGCGTACTGGACTTCCCCCGCCGCGACCTGCAGCTTGCTCTGCTCGAAGGTCTCGACGTTCTGCATGCGAAACAGCGGGTAGCTCAGCTGAATCGCGTAGGCCCTGGCGGTGAAGTCCCGGGCCGGCCCGGCGTTGGTGTCCACCCGCTGGGGCGTGATCGCCGCCGTGGCGTTCACCGACGGCAGCAGGCCGGCGCGCGCCTGCGGCACCCGCTCGCGCGTCGCCTGGAGCAGCGAGCGGGCGCTGGCCAGCTGGGCGTCGTTGGCCAGCGCGGCCCGCCAGGCTTCCATCAGGTCGAGCGCGAAGGCCGGAAACGCGACGCCCAGGCTCAGGGCGGCGGCCAGCGTCTTCACCATCGGGAGGGCTCTCATCGCGGAAGCTCCGGAATCAATAGGTGGCCATCGTGGGATCGACGCTCTTGGCCCAGGCGTCGATGCCGCCAGAGAGGTTGAACACCGATTCGAAGCCGCGATGCTCGAGGAACATCGCGACCTGCATGCTGCGGACCCCGTGATGGCAGATGCACACGACCGGCCGGGACGGGTCGAGCTCGCCGAGGCGCGCCGGGATCTCGCGCATCGGCACGTGGACGCTCCCGGGGAGCGCGCAGCGGCTGCGCTCCCAGTGCTCGCGCACGTCGAGCAGCACCGGCCGGTCCGGCGCGCCGGGGGCAGGCGCCAGCCATCCGGCCAGTTCCTCGGGGCGAAGGTCGCGCATCGGGTCCTAGAAGACGAACTTCTCTTTCTGCGGGAACTCCGCCAGCGGAGGCGCCACGGTGTCGAACAGGTTCTCGGCGGAGAACTGGCGCTCGCCGATGCGGGTGATCCGCTGCGCGACCATCATCGGTTGCTCGCCGACGATCGCCAGCAGCCGGCCGCCGACCGTCAGCCGGTCGAGCAGCGCCTCGGGCACGAAGGGCACGGCCCCGGACAGGACGATCGCCTCGAAGCTGGCGCCCGGCGCGGCGCGCAGGCCGTGCCGGTGCTCGACCGATACGTTGGGGATGCCGGCCCGCTGCAGGTTCGCGGCCGCGAAGCGGGCGAGGTCCTCGCGGATCTCGGCGGTGACGACGCGCCGCGCGAAGTGCCCGAGCAGGGCGGCCATGTATCCGGAGCCGGCGCCGATCTCGAGCACCGTCTCGTGCTTGCCCGGGGCGATCGCCTGGAGCATCCGCGCCTCGATCTTCGGGGCGAGCATCACCTCGCCGGTTTCGCGCCCGTCGACGACGAGCGGTACCTCCATGTCGGCGAATGCCATCGCGCGATGGGGCTCGGGGACGAATTCGTCCCGTCGCATCGCGAGCAGCAGGTCGAGGACGTTCTGGTCGAGCACGTCCCAGGGACGGATCTGCTGTTCGACCATGTTGAAGCGGGCGAGTTCGAAATCCATGGATCTGTCGTCTCTGCGCGTGAAATCGAAGATTCTAGCAATCCGGCCGGTTTTCAAGACCCCGCCTCGGTGGGCGGAATCGGGGCCGGCGCCGAAACCGGGCCGGCCGGCGCGGCCGCCGGCGGACGGTTGCCCTGCGCCGCGCCGCCGGCCCCGTCCGGGCGTCGCACGAAGCGCGCCCCGAGGTCGTCGAGGAAGGTGTAGAGCACCGGCACCACCAGCAGCGTGAGCAGCGTCGACGCGAGGACGCCCCCGATGACCGCGTGCGCCAGCGGCGCACGCTGCTCGGCGCCCTCGCCGGTGCCGATCGCCAGGGGCAGCATGCCGAACACCATCGCGAGCGTCGTCATCAGGATCGGGCGCAGCCGGATCTCGGCGGCCTGCAGCAGGGCCTGCGCGCGATCGGTGCCGCGGGCCCGCGCCTGGTTGGCGAAGTCGACCAGCAGGATCGCGTTCTTCGTGACCAGTCCCATCAGCATGATGAAGCCGATCATCGAGAACATGTTCAGGGTCGAGCGCCAGGCGAGCAGGGCCAGCACCACGCCGATCAGCGACAGCGGCAGCGAGGCCATGATCGCGACCGGCTGCAGGAAGCTGCCGAACTGCGAGGCCAGGATCATGTAGATGAAGAGCACCGCCAGGACCAGCGCCTGCAGCGCATACCCGAAGCTCTCGGCCATGTCGCGGTTCGACCCCCCGGTCTCGAACCGGTAGCCGGGCGGGAGGTCGATCTTCGCCAGCGCCTGCTGCAGCAGGCTGCCGGCGGTTCCGGCGGCGACGCCCTCGACGTTCGCCGAGATGAGGATCTCGCGCGCGAGCGCCTTGCGATTGATCTGGGTCGGGCCGAGGCCCTGGCGGAACGTCGCGATCTGCCGCAGCGAGACCATCCTCGGGCCGCCGTCGGCGTCGGTGCGCGCCGACGTGAGCGTCAGCCGGCCGAGGTCGGACACCGAGCTGCGTTCGTCGCGCGGCAGGCGCACGCGGACCTCGTAGTTCTCGTCGTCGGGCGCGCGCCAGGTGGTGGACGCGTCGCCCGCGAGCAGCGGACGCAGCACTGCGCTCACCTGCGCCACGCCGACGCCGAGGTCCGAGGCCAGCGCCCGGTCGATCTCGGCCGATACCGTCGGCTTGGCGGGCTTGGAACTGGTGTCGACCTCGACGATCCCGTTGCGTCCCATCTGCGCGTTCACCGCTGCGATCGCCTGCGTCACCTGCGTCGCGATCCGGTCCAGCACCGCCGTATCCTGCCCCTGGATGCTGATCTGGATCGGCTTGCCGGAGCTGACCGCGTTCAGGTTGCCCAGGTCGGTCACCGTCACGCCGGCGATGCGCGAAAGCCGCTCCCGCGCCAGCGGACGCATCTTCTGCACCGACAGCGGGCGCCTGGAGCGATCGACCAGCACCGCGAATACCATTGCGTAGTTGCGGCCCTGCGCGATGCCGGTGTTGATCGTCCCGTAGGTCATCGTCACGCCGTCGAACTCGCGCAGCGCCGCCTCGACCTGGCGCAGCTTGTCCTCGGTGAACTGCAGCGACGATCCGACCGGCGTGTAGAACTGCACGTAGAGCTCGTTGTTGTCGGCCTCGGGAACGAACTCGGTGCCGACCAGCTTCATCATCGGGAACGCGCCGAGGAAGATCGCGAGTGCGGCGGCCATCGTCGGAACGCGATGACGCAGCCCCCAGCGCAGCAGCGCGACGTATCCGCCCTCGAGCCGCAGCATCGCCGCCTGGAACCGGCGCAGCAGCCGCGCGACCGGCCCGTTGCCGCGCGGCCCGTGCGCGTCGGGGTCGTGCCAGACCGACGAAAGCATCGGGTCGAGCGTGAATGCGACCAGCATCGACAGCATGACCGCGAACGCGACCGTGACGCCGAACTGCTTGAAGAAGCGGCCGATGATGCCGCCCATGAAGCCGATCGGCATGAACACCGCGACGATCGTGAAAGTGGTGGCCGCCACCGCCAGCCCGATTTCCCGCGTTCCGTCGAACGCGGCGTCGCGGTGGTGCTTGCCCATCGCCTGGTGGCGCACGATGTTCTCGCGCACGACGATCGCGTCGTCGATCAGCAGCCCGACGCAGATCGACAGCGCGAGCAGCGTCACCAGGTTGATCGAGAAGCCCATCGCGAACATCACCAGGAAGGTCCCGATCAGCGAGATCGGCAGCGTGAGCCCGGTGATCACCGTGGAGCGCCATGAGGACAGGAACAGGAACACGATGACGACGGTGAGCAGCGCTCCCTCGACGATGTTGCGCTGGACGCCGGCCACCGAGTTGCGGATCGCGACCGAGGCGTCGCGCACCACCGAGACGCTGACGTCGGGCGGGAGCTCCGCGGCCAGGCCGGCGACCGTGCGGCGCACGCTGTCGACCACCGCGATCGTGTTCTCGCCCTGCGCGCGCACCACGTCGAGCGAGACCGCGCGCTTGCCGTCGACCAGCGCGCTGGTCTCGGGCTCTTCCTCGCCGTCGAGGACGTCCGCGACCTGCGACAGGTAAACCGGCTGGCCGCCGCGGCGCGCGACGATGATGCGCCCGAAGTCGGCCACGCTGGCCATCCGCGCGCGGATCTGGACCACCTGCTCGCGGTCGCGCGAGACCAGCGTGCCGGCCGGCAGCTCCTGGTTCTCGCTCGCGAGCGCCTGCATCACCTGGTCGACGCCGATCTTCAGCGCTTCCAGGTCCGCCGGGCGCAGCGCGATCTGCACCTCGCGGCGCACGCTCCCGACCAGCGTCACGCGGCCCACGCCGCGCACGTTCTCGAGGCGACGCTTGACGACGTGGTCGGCGAGCGTGGTCAGCTCGCGGGCGTCGCGCTGCGGCGAACGGATCGCCAGCGACACCACCGGCACCTCGTCCGGGTTGTAGCGCGTGACCAGCGATTCCTTGACGTCCTCGCGGAACAGCGGGCGCACCAGGGCGATCTTCTCGCGCACGTCCTGCGCGGCCCGGGTGGCGTCGACGGTCAGGTCGAAGCGGACGATCACCACCGAGTTGCCCTCGTACGAGCGCGAGGACAGCTCGTAGACGCCGCTGATGGTGTTGACCTGCTCCTCGATGCGGCGGGTGATGTCCGACTCGACCACTTCGGGCGAGGCGCCGGGCCAGTCGGTCGAGACCACCACTACCGGGAACTCGACGTTCGGGAACTGCTCGACCGGAAGCCGGTGATAGGAGAAGATCCCCAGCACCAGGAACGCGGCCATCATCATGGTCGCGAAGACCGGATGGTCGATCGAGACGCGCGTGAACCACATCGCGCTATGGACGCGCGATCGCCACGCGGCTGCCCGCGCGCAGCGCGCCCAGGTTCACGCCGACGACGTGGTCGCCCGCCGCGAGGCCGTCGAGCACTTCGGCCAGGCCCACCGCGCCGCGTCCGGCGGGGGCCGACTCGTCGCGCAGCCCGATGCGCAGGTCGCGTTCGGCCAGGCGCCCGCCCTCGATCAGGTAGACGAACTGGCGTCCGCCGGCGTCGCGCAGCGCCGCCAGCGGCACGACCAGCACGTCGCGCCGTTCCTCGAGGGCCAGGCGGCCCTGGGCGAACATGCCGGCGCGCACGCGCGAGCCTTCCGGGAACGCGAGCGCGATGTACACCGGGATCGAGCGGGTACCCGCCTGGGTGCCCGGGTTGATCCGGGCGACGTGGCCGGCCTGCTCGCCGGGAATGCCCTCGATCGACAGCGTGACCGGCTGCCCGATGCGCACGGCGCCGATCTCGCCGGCCGGGACCGGGGCCTCGATCTCCATCCGGGAGAGATCGACGATCGAGAGGATGCGGCCGTCCGCGGGGAGCTTCTCGCCGACCTGCGCGAAGCGCTCGGACACGACACCGGACATCGGCGCGACGACGCGCGTATCGGCCAGCGCCTTGCGCGCCTGGTTCAGCTGCGCGGCGGCCGCGTCGCGCGCCGCGACGGCGACGTCGGCCGCCGAACTGGCGTTGTCGAAGGCGTTCCGGGAGATGAACTGCTGCTCGAGCAGCCGGCGGTTGTTCTCGAGCGTGCGGCGCGCCTGCTCGAGCTGGGCCTGCATCGAGCGCAGCTGCGCCTCGCGTTCGCGCACGCGCAACTCGAAGTCGGCCGGGTCGAGCCGCGCGAGCAACTGTCCGGCGCGGACCGCTTCGCCTTCGCGGACCGCGAGCTCGACGAGCTCGCCGGCGACCTTCGCCTTGAGCGTGGTGTGCGCGACCGGAGTGAGCGTGCCGGTGACCGGGATCGTGCGGGCGATCGTGCCGGCGCCGACGGTGTACAGGTCGGTGCTGGCGAACTCGATCGCGGCCGGGGCGGCCGCCGCGGTGGTGCCGGCGGGCGGCTTGCCCGTCGCCGGGGCGGCCGTGCCCGCGGCGGGCGTTTCGCGCGAGGTGCCGCGCAACGCGATCGTCGCGGCGCCGGCGGCGACGACCAGGGCGATCGCGATCGCCGGCCAGCGCCTCACGAAGACCGCCCCGGCCGGCCGGCCGGCGGCCGCGGCACCAGCGCGCCGAGCACGAAGTCCAGGTGCGCGGCGAGGAAGCGTTCGATCGGAACCTCGGGCGCGGCCGGGCAGCAGGGCAGGATCGAATGCGCCCAGATCGCGCGCATCACCATCGGCGACATCCAGAGGTGGATGCAGGCGTCGACGTCGACCTCGCGGAACTCGTTCTGGCGCACGCCGCGCTCGACGATCGAGCGCAGCAGCAGCGCGTTGCGCAGCACCACCTCCTCCTGGAAGAAGCGCGCCAGCTCGGGGAAGTTGCCGGCCTCGCCCACCACGAGCTTGGCGATGCCGGGTAGCCGGGTGGCGCCGAACGACGACCACCACTGGCGGAAGAAGCCCCCGAGCAGCTCGGCACTGCTGGCGCTGGACGAGGCGACGTCGCGCTCGAACGCCTCGATCAGCGGCACGATGTTCTGCCGCACCACCGCCTTGAACAGTTCTTCCTTGCTCGCGTAGTAGAGGTACAGCGTGCCCTTGCTGACGCCGGCGCGGCTGGCGACGTCGTCGAGTCGCGCCGCCGCATAGCCCTTCTCCACGAACAGGTCGAGCGCGGCCTCGAGCAGCTCGGCGGGGCGGGCATCCTTGCGGCGCTCCCAGCGCGGGGCGCGCGGGTTGCCGGCCGTGGGAAGGGGGTGGGTGGCCATTTAATGACTAGAAGGTCATTAATTGTAGGCCCGAAACCCGGTCGCCGTCAAAGCGCCGCCGGGACGCCCTGCTTCAGGCCGTCGCGTCGCCCGCCGCGGCGGGCGCCTCCGGATCGGTGGGCATGCCCACGGCGCTGAAGCCGCAATCGACGTGATGGATCTCGCCGGTGACCGCGCCGCCCAGGTCCGACAGCAGGTAGAGCGCGGCGCCGCCGAGCTCGTCGAGCTCGACGCCGCGGCGCAGCGGCGCCGCCGCCGCGCTGTACCGGTAGATGGCGCGCGCGCCGCCGATCGCAGCCCCGGAGAGCGTGCGCATCGGGCCGGCCGAGATCGCGTTCACGCGGATGCCCTGCGGGCCGAGGTCGGCGGCGAGGTAGCGGGTCGAAGCTTCGAGCGCGGCCTTCGCCACGCCCATCACGTTGTAGTTCGGCATGACCTTCTCGGCGCCGTAGTAGCTCAGCGTGATCGCCGCGCCGCCGCGCGGCATCAGCGCGGCGGCGCGGCGCATCACCGACGTGAACGAGTAGCAGGACACGTGCATCGTGTGCAGGAAGTTGGCGAGCGAGGTGTCGACGTAGCGGCCCTTGAGCTCGTCGCGGCTGGAGTGGGCGATCGCGTGGACGACGAAGTCGAGGCCGCCCCAGCGCGCGGCGATCGCGCCGAACGCGGCGTCGATCGCTTCCTCGCGCTCGACGTCGCAGTCGAGCACCAGGTCCGAGCCCGTCTCCCGCGCCAGCGCCGCGACGCGCCGGCTCATCGCCTCGCCCTGGTAGCTGAAGGCCAGCCGTGCGCCGTGCGCGTGCAGCGTACGCGCGATTCCCCAGGCGATCGAGCGGTCGTTGGCGACGCCCATGACCAGGCCGCGGCGGCCCTGCATCAGGGGGGGCGCGGCGGCGGCCGGGGCGTCCACGGTCAGGCCTCGCAGCGCGACAGCGCCAGCGTGCAGTTGGTGCCGCCGAACCCGAAGCTGTTCGAGAGGACGGTCTGGTGCCGGACCCCGTCGATGCGCTGGCGCGCGATCGGGATCGCCCCGGCGCCCTCGTCCAGGCGTTCGATATTGATGCTGGGCGCGATGAAATCGTGCTGCATCATCAGCAGGCAGTAGATCGCCTCCTGCACCCCGGTGGCGCCCAGCGAATGCCCGGTCATCGACTTGGTCGAGGAGATGGCCGGGAGCTCCGCGTCGGGACGGCCGAACACCTCGCGGATCGCGTTGAGCTCGGTGATGTCGCCCACCGGCGTGCTGGTGCCGTGGCTGTTGATGTAGGTGACGGGCGAGGGCACCGTGCGCAGCGCATTGCGCATGCAGCGCACCGCTCCCTCGCCGCTGGGCGCGACCATGTCGGCGCCGTCGGACGTCGCGCCGTATCCGGTCAGCTCGCCGTAGATCCTCGCGCCGCGCGCCCGCGCATGCTCCAGCTCCTCGAGCACCACCACGCCGCCGCCGCCGGCGATCACGAACCCGTCCCGGTCGGCATCGTAGGCGCGCGAGGCCGTCTGCGGCCGGTCGTTGTACTTCGAGGACATCGCCCCCATGGCGTCGAAGAGCACCGAGAGCGTCCAGTCGAGCTCCTCGCCGCCGCCGGCGAAGACGATGTCCTGCTTGCCCCACTGGATCAGCTCGGCGCCGTGGCCGATACAGTGCGCCGAGGTCGAGCAGGCCGACGAGATCGTGTAGTTGACGCCCTTGATGCGGAAATTGGTCGCCGCGGTCGCCGACGTGGTCGAGGACATGCAGCGCGGCACCATGTACGGCCCCACGCGCTTCGGGCCCCGCTCCTTGCAGATCGCGGCCGCCTCGACCTGGTTGCGCGTCGACGGCCCGCCCGAACCGACCACGATGCCGGTGCGTTCGTTGACGACGTCGCCGGTCTCGAGCCCGGCATCGGCGATCGCCTGTTCCATCGACAGGTGCAGGTAGGCCGCGCCGTCGCCCATGAAGCGCCGGACGCGACGGTCGATCGCGGCGTCCAGGTCGATCTCCGGGCGGCCGGCCACCTGGCTGCGGAAGCCGAGCTCGGCGTACTCGGGAATCGCGACGATGCCCGACTTCCCGGCGCGCAGCGACTGCAGCACCTGGGCCTGGTCGATGCCGATGCAGGAGACGATGCCGATGCCGGTGACCACGACCCGGCGCGTGTTGATCGCTTCAGTCATGCGCGTGTTCCCCGGTGCCGCGTTCAGAGCGATTTCGGATTGTCGAACAGGCCGACCTGCAGGTCGGCGGCCTCGTAGATCGCCTGGCCGTCGGCCAGGACCTGCCCGTCGGCCACGCCGAGCACCAGCCGCCGGTTGATGACCCGCTTGATGTCGATCCGGTACTGGACCAGGCGGGTCTCCGGCAGGATCTGGCCGGTGAACTTCAGGTGCCCCAGGCCGAGGGCGCGTCCCGATCCGGGGGCGCCGGTCCAGCCGAGGAAGAAGCCGAGCATCTGCCACAGCGAGTCCAGGCCGAGGCAGCCGGGCATGACCGGGTCGCCGTCGAAATGGCAGGCGAAGAACCAGAGGTCGGGGCGGATGTCGAACTCGGCGGTCAGGAACCCCTTGTCGAAGGCCCCGCCGGTCGCCGAGACATGGGTGATCCGGTCGAACATCAGCATCGGCGGCAGCGGCAGCTTGGCGTTGCCGGGGCCGAACAGCCTGCCATGCCCGCACTCGATCAGTTCGTCGTATGCGTAGCTCGCCTTGGGTGTGAAATGCATCGGGTCGGGCCTGGTTCGTGGGAGGCGTCGGCCGCCGGCCCGGGGCGCGGCGGCCACGGCCGCCATCATACGGAAAGATGGCCCCGGTTCGGCGCGACCGGAGCGCCGCGCCGGGCGTTACAGCCTGTTACGGCTCTTGCAGGTTTGCATCTGTGCGAGGGACGGGGGGCCGGGTAGTCTGCAAGCCATGTCCTGGCCCTCGCGGCGCTTGCCGCCGCGGGATCCGGTGCCGGGGCCCAAGTGAACAAGGAGTCCATGATGAAAACGCCCCTGAAATCCCTCCGGTTCGCGGCCGTCGCCGCCGTGCTGTCCGCGGGTGCCCTGGCCGCCGGCACCGCCCAGGCCTCGAATTCGGTGCTCGGCGCCGTGATCGGGGGCGGAGCCGGGGCGGTGATCGGCCAGTCGATCGGTGGCCGCGACGGCGCGATCATCGGCGGGGCGATCGGCGCGGCCGCCGGGGCGGCCGCGGCGTCGAACCGGCACGGCTACGGCGGCTATGCCTACGGGGCGCCGGTTGCCTATCCGGCGCCGGTCTACGCGCCGGTCCCGGTATACCGCGCCGCGCCTCCGGTCATCTACGCGCCGCCGCCGCGCGTCGTGTATCGTCCGGTGTACGTCGCGCCGCGACCGGTGCGCTACGAGCGGGTCGATTGGCGGCGTTCGAACCACCGCATCGAGTACCGGGGACCCCGCCACGGATATCGGCACTGAGACCCGTCGGCCGGACGCGAGTCCGGCTCCCCCGCACGGCTTCGCCGCGGGAACCAGCATCGTCAACCTGGCGGCCGGCATTGCCGGCCGCTTCGGCGTGTCCGCGGCCCTGCCGGCGGTGCCCGAGCCGGCGCTCGGTGCCCGGCTGGCCGAGGCGCGTTCGGTCGTCACCGTCGTCTTCGACGGTCTCGGCGAACGCCAGCTCGCGACCCATGCGCCGCGGGGCGCGCTGAGCCATCACCGCCTGCGCTCGCTCGACTCGGTGTTCCCGTCGGCGACCGCGCCCGCACTTACCTCCCTGGCCGCGGCCGCGCCGCCCGCCGAGCACGGGAATCCGGCCTGGTTCATGTGGTCCGAGGCGCACGGCGCGATCGTCCGGACGCTGCCGATGGACGTGCGCGGCGACCGGCATCGCGCGGTGAGCGCGGCCGGGACCTGGACCTGGCGCGCCTGGTCGTCGCGTTCCCCGGCACGGTCGTTCTCGATCCTGCCGCGCGAGATCGCGGATACGGAGTACTCGCGGCATGCCTACGCCGGCTCCACGCGGCTCGCCTATGCGCAGCCGGCGGAGGTCGGCCCGATGGTCGCCGACGCGGTGCGCGCGGCCGCGGGCGAGGCCAGCATCTTCGTGTACCTGCCGCAGTTCGACGCGACCAGCCACGAGGCGGGCTGGCAGAGCGATGCGGCGGCGCAGGTCGCGCGCGATTTCGACGCCTGGTTCGCCGCCCTCGTCGACCGCCTGCGCGACCTCGATGCGCTGGTGGTGGCCACCGCGGACCATGGTTTCGTCGACATCGCCGAGCGCGACCGGCTCCGGCTGGCCGACTTCCCGGCGATCGCTGCCTGTCTCGAGCGCCCGCTGTGCGGCGAGCCGCGCGTTCCGTTCTGCCAGGTCAGGCCCGACCGGCGCGAACGCTTCGCCGAGGTTGTCGCGGGCGCGCTCGGCGACGCGTTCACGGTGCACGAGACCGGGGCGCTGCTGCGCGCGGGGTGGTTCGGACCGGTCGACGCCGGCGCGACGGGCGATCGGCCGCTCGTCGGCCGGATCGGCTCGCACGTGCTGGTGCCGACGCGCTACGTGACGCTGGTCGACGCCGTGCCCGGCGAGCGCGTGCCGTCCTTCATCGGCATGCACGGCGGGACCAGCGAGGAGGAGATGCGCGTGCCGCTGCTGGCGGCCTGGCACGGCGCGCCGGTCGGTTGATCGGTCCCCCGGGCGTCGGGCGCGGTTAACATCGCGGTTCCCGGCGGCCTTGGCCGCCTCCCATGCGCCCGCCGCGTCCGTCGCAGAGCCTGCCCGTGCTTTCCGTGCCTCCTGTGCTCCGTACGCCGCCCGGGCCCCCCGCATCTCGCAGGCCCCTCATGTTCCACGCTTCGTCCCGCACCCTGTCTCCGGCCGGCCCGCGGCGTTCCCGATCGTGAGCGCGTCGACCCGCCCGGCCCCGCCCAATGCCCTGAGCATCGCCGGCATCGACCCGAGCGGCGGCGCCGGGCTGTTCGCCGACCTGAAGGCCTTCTCCGCGCTGGGCGCCTACGGCGCCGGCGTGGTGGCCGCGCTCACCGCCCAGAACACGCAGGGGGTGGCCGGCGTGCACGGCGTGCCGCCGGCCTTCGTGCGGCTGCAGCTGGACACGCTGTTCGCCGACGTTCGCATCGATGCCGCGAAGATCGGGATGCTCGGCACGTCGGCCATCGCGATCGCGGTGGCCGAGGGGCTGCTTCCGCCGATCTCCGCGGGGCGCCTGCCGCACCTGGTCGTCGATCCGGTGATGGTGGCCAAGAGCGGCGACACGCTGCTCGGTCGCGAGGCGATCGCGACGCTGATCGAGGCGGTACTGCCGCTGGCCACCGTCGTCACGCCGAACCTGCCCGAGTCCGGCGTGCTGCTCGGCGAGCGTCCCGCCGACACGGTGAAGGAGATGCGGCGGGCCGCCGAACGGCTGCGCAGGCTGCTGCGCGACGACGGGCGCCGGTTCGTGCTGCTCAAGGGCGGCCACCTGAGCGGCGACGCCATCGACCTGTTGTTCGACGGCGACCGGATGATCGAGCTGTCGGCGCCGCGCATCGCGACCCGCAACACGCATGGCACCGGCTGCACGCTGTCGGCGGCGATCGCCGCGTTGCTCGCCCACGGGGCCGAGCCGGAGGCCGCGGTCCGCCGCGCCAAGCAGTACCTGACCGAGGCCCTGCGGCAGGCCGATCGCCTCGACGTGGGCGCGGGCCACGGGCCCGTGCACCATTTCCACGGCTGGTGGCCGCATGCTTGAGGTGCTCTACGCGTTGCCGCTGCTGGTGAAGGCGGCGATCCTCGGGATCGTCGAGGGCCTCACCGAGTTCCTGCCGATCTCCAGCACCGGCCACCTGATCCTGGCCGGCAGCCTGCTGGGCTTCGCCGGCGAGAAGGAGAAGATGTTCAACGTCGCGATCCAGACGGGCGCGATGCTGGCGGTGATCTGGTACTTCCGCGCGCGCATCGGCGCGACGGTGGCCGGCATCGGGCGCGACCCGCGCGCGCAGCGCTTCGCCGCCAATGTGCTGATCGCCTTCCTGCCGGCGGCGGTGCTCGGGGCGATGTTCGCCGGGCACATCAAGGCCTGGCTGTTCCGGCCGGTGCCGGTGGCGGTCGCGTTCATCGCCGGGGGACTGGTCATCCTCTGGGTCGAGGCGCGCAACCGGCGCGGCGTGTCGCCGCCCCGGATCCACGACATCGATGCCCTCGGGCCCGCCGACGCGCTGCGGCTCGGCATCGCGCAGGCCTTCGCGCTGATCCCCGGCACCAGCCGCTCGGGCGCGACGATCATCGGCGGGATGCTGTTCGGGCTGTCGCGGCCGGTGGCGACCGAGTTCTCGTTCTTCCTCGCGATCCCGACGCTGATCGGGGCCGGCGTCTACGACGCCTGGAAGTACCGGCACCTCCTCGGCGCCGGCGACCTGCCGATGTTCGCGGTGGGGCTGGTGTTCGCGTTCTTCAGCGCGCTGGCCTGCGTGCACTGGCTGATCCGCTACGTGGCGACGCACGACTTCGTGCCGTTCGCCTGGTACCGGATCGCGTTCGGCCTGGTGGTGCTGGCGACCGCCGCCGGCGGCTTCGTCAACTGGGTGAGCTGAGCGGCGCGCCGGACGGGCGGCGCAGGAACAGCAGGTCCCAGACGCCGTGGCCGAGCCGCAGGCCGCGGGCCTCGAACTTGGTCTGCGGTCGCCACGCCGGGCGCGGCGAGAAGCCCCGGCACAGCGGCGCGGACGCGCCCACGGTCGTCGCGCCCGCGTCGTTGTCCAGCAGCGGCTCGCGCGACAGCACCTCGAGCATCTGCACCGCATAGTCTTCCCAGTCGGTCGCGCAGTGCAGGTAGCCGCCGGGCGCGAGGCGGCTCGCCAGCAGCGACACGAACGGCGGCTGGATCAGCCGGCGCTTGTGGTGCCGCTTCTTCGGCCAGGGATCGGGGAAGTACACATGCACGCCGGCCAGCGCGCCGGGGGCGATCATGTCGCGGACGACCTCGACCGCATCGTGCTGGACGATGCGCAGGTTGCGCAGGCCCGCCGCCTCGATCCGGGCCAGCAGGCTCCCGACCCCCGCGGGGTAGACCTCGACGCCGAGGAAATCGCGCTCCGGAGCGCCGGCGGCGATCCGCGCCGTGGTCTCGCCCATCCCGAAGCCGATCTCCACGACCAGCGGCGCCTGCCGTCCGAAGACGGCGTGCGGATCGACCGGCGCGTGCTGCCGCGGCAGGCACCAGCGGTCGCGCAGGGTCTCGTAGGCGAGCCGCTGGCCCGCGGTGAAATGGCCGCGCCGGCCCGAGAAGCTGCGAATGTGCCCGTGAGTCCCATCCGCCCGGCCCTCGCCGGCCTTCGCATCGGCGGTGGAACCGGAGCCGTGCGGCGTGTCCGGGGTCGTGCTCACGAATCGGCGCGCGGCGCGCCGATCATCCCGCCGGTGGGCGACGACGGCGTCGCCGCGTAATACTTCCGCGGCATCCGCCCGGCCAGGAAGGCGTCGCGACCGGCCTCGACCGCCTTGCGCATCGCGCGCGCCATCCGGACCGGGTCGCGCGCGGCGGCGACCGCGGTGTTCATCAGCACGCCGGCGCAGCCGAGCTCCATCGCGATCGCCGCGTCGGAGGCGGTGCCGACGCCGGCATCGACGATGATCGGTACCGTGGCCTTCTCGATAATCAGCCGCAGGTTCCAGGGGTTCAGGATGCCCATCCCCGAGCCGATGAGCGACGCGAGCGGCATCACCGCCACGCAGCCGATCTCCTCGAGCTGCCGGGCCTGGATCGGGTCGTCGCTGCAATAGACCATGACCTCGAAGCCGTCGCGCACCAGGGTCTCGGCCGCCCGGAGCGTCTCGGGCATGTTCGGGTAGAGGTTGTTCGGGTCGCCCAGCACTTCCAGCTTGACCAGCGTGTGCCCGTCGAGCAGCTCGCGTGCCAGCCGCAGCGTGCGGACCGCGTCGTCGGCGCTGTAGCAGCCCGCGGTGTTGGGCAGGATCGTGAAGCGCTCCGGCGAGAGGAAGTCGAGCAGGTTCGGCTCGCCCGGGTTCTGGCCGATGTTGGTGCGCCGGATCGCGACCGTGACGATCTGCGCGCCGCTTTCCTCGACCGCGTGGCGCGTCTCGTCGAAGTCGCGGTACTTGCCGGTGCCGATCAGCAGGCGCGAGGTGAACTCGCGCCGGCCGATGCGCAGGATGTCCGAGGCCTGGTTCATCGATCGTTCCCGTTCAGCCGCCGCCCACGGCGACGACGATCTCGACGCGGTCGCCGGCCGCGAGCGTCTCGGCCTCGTGGCGGCTGCGCGGCACGATCTCGCCGTTGCGCTCGACCGCGATGCGGCGGCCGCTCAGCCCGAGCTCGGCCAGCAGCGCGGCGACCGTGCCGGAGGCCGGAAGCGCCCGGGCTTCGCCGTTGACGACGATGGTATCCATGCCCCGGATTGTCGCATGCGCGCGGGGGGCCGCATTCCGTTTGACGGCCCGCAGGCCCCGGCGCGGGGACGGTCGTCGTGCGGACGGGCCCTGGCGCCTACAGCAGCTCGTCGGGCGCGAACGGCGACAGGAGCACCAGCAGCCATTGCATCCCGGGCGAGGCGTCGGGCTCCGTGTCCTCGACTGCCGGCACGCCCGGGCCGGGCCCGACCCAGCGCAGGCGGCCGTCGGCGAGCGCCTCGACGCGGTAGCTGCTCGTGGCGGCCACGTCCTCGTACAGGCGCACGACCTGTGCCGCCAGCGTCGGGCTGCGGATCGCGAGGGCGATCTCGGTGTTCAACCGCGCCGAGCGCGGGTCCATGTTCATCGAGCCGATCAGGACCAGGCGGCGGTCGATCACGAGCGCCTTCGCGTGCAGGCTCGCGAGCGACGAGCCGAACGAGCCGAGCCGGCTGCGCGGCGTGCCGAGCTGGTTGCGCAGCTCGTGGAGCTCGACGCCCGCGGCGAGCAGCTGCGGCCGGTAGCGCGCGTAGCCGATGTGCACCACCGGGGCATCGGTGGCGGCGAGCGAGTTGGTGAGCACCCGGAGCTTCACGCCGCGCGATTGCAGCTCGCGCGCGACCGCCACGCCGCGCGGGCCCGGCACGAAATATGGCGAGATCAGGACGACCTCGTGGCGCGCCGACCGGGTCAGCGTGGCGATGTCGTCGGCGATCGTCTCGCTGCGCTCCGGATCGCCCTCGCTGGCGATCTTGGACGGCGCATCGGCCAGGACCGCCGCCGGCACCCAGGCGAGGCGCAGCCGGCCGGCCGCGAGGTCCTGCGCGAAGCGGCTCGCCGGAATCCCGTCCGCGGACCGGCCCGGATCGGCGGCAGGCGCGGCGGCGGCTTCCGGGGGAGGGGGAGCAGGCGGAGCGGCCACCGCGACCGAGGGCGCCTCCGCGGCAGCGTCGTGCGCCGGCTGGCGGTCGCTCGCGGGCGGCGCGGCCGCCAGGGGGCCGGCGCAGTCCGGCTGCTTGGTCACCAGCGTGGCGAGCGGATAGGCGAGGGCGCTGTTCCAGAACCGGTCGAAGGAGGCCGACAGCTCGCGCACCACCGGACCGGCGGCGAGCACGTCGAGGTCGACGAAGTTGCTCGACGGGCTGCGCACGAAATAGGCGTCGCCCAGGTTGCGGCCGCCGGTGACCGCCATCGCATTGTCGGCGACGAACAGCTTGTTGTGCATCCGCTGGTTGATGCGGCGCAGGTCGTGGATCGAGGCGAGCACGCGCGTGAGTATCGAGGCGCGGCCGGCCGGGAACGGGTTGTAGAGCCGCAGGTCGATGTTCGGGTGGCGCGTGAGGCACAGCAGCGCGTCGTCGGCCCCGGCGGTGTTCAGGTCGTCCAGCAGCACGCGCACCCGCACGCCGCGCGCCGCCGCCGCGTGGACCCGGCGCAGCAGCGCCCGCGTCGACGCCTCGTCGCGGATCAGGTAGTACTGCAAGTCGAGGGTGCGCTGCGCGCCGTCGGCGAGCGCCGCCAGCGCGGCGAGCGCGTCGTCGCCGGAAGCGAGCAGGCGCAGGCCCGAGAAGCGCGCGTTCGGCGCCGACGCGGCCGCCAGCCTGCCGAGCGGCGTGGCTTCGGGCTGCGGCCAGGCATGGGTGACGGGCTTCTCCGGAGGCGGCGGAAGGCTTGCGCAGGCGGCGCACAGCAGCGCCGCCAGCCCCGCCAGGCCCCACCGCACGCTCGCGATCCCCGCGCCCATCCGCCCTCCCGACGGCCCCGCCGGCGATGACCCGGCGCCGGCTCCAAGGTACACTACGCACCGCTCGCGGGTGTAGTTCAATGGTAGAACGGCAGCTTCCCAAGCTGCATACGAGGGTTCGATTCCCTTCACCCGCTCCACTGCATCATTCTGCGGACTTCCGCAGAAGTCCAAGAGAGTCTGCAAGTCGTTGCCACACAAGGACTTTTCCTCTCTTTG